>JAKAYA010000085.1 GCA_021826965.1 Nitrospirota bacterium | reverse complement strand
CTTGAAAGCCCCTTCGGATGCGACACCACGGCCGACACCATGGCCCGGGAGCTGGGAATCCCTCTGATCCGGCGTCCGAAGGGGGACCGGTTCGTCGAGGTCCTGAAGAATCCGGCCCACGGATACGGCTCGGTCAAGAACCCTTGCGTGGACTGCCGGATCCTGATGTTCACGCTGGGTCGCGAAGTGATGGAAGAAACCGGAACCGGCTTTCTCGTCACCGGGGAAGTCGTGGGGCAGCGCCCTCTTTCCCAGAAAAAACAGTCCATGGCACTTATCGACCGGGATTCCGGCATGGAAGGACAGGTCGTCCGGCCGCTCTCGGCCCGCCTTCTTCCGGAAACCGCTCCGGAGAAACACGGATGGGTCGACCGCAACCGGCTTTTGTCCCTTTCGGGACGTTCCCGGAAACCCCAGCTGGCCATGGCCAAAACGTTCGCTTTCTCTCATGTGCCGAGTCCGGCCGGCGGGTGTCTTCTGACCGACGACAACTTCCGGGAAAGGCTCGACGATTTCGTCCGGTTCGACGAGCCCCCGGTCGTGGCCCCGCTTCTGCGATTCGGACGGCATTACCGCTTCGAAGACGCCTGGGTCATCGTCGGCCGGGACGCCCATGACAACGAAATGCTGGACACCCTGATCGCGGATTGCGGGATGGGATTCCATCCGGCGGGTTTCAACGGACCGGGCGTGTTCTTTCCCGATCCTCTCCCGCACAACATGGAAGAGATCGCGACCGGAGCCCTGCGGGTGTTCGGAAAACAGATTCCGGAAGATCCCCTTCCCCTCGAGGCCGCACACGGGGGAGAACGCTATCGGGTTTCCTTCTCTTCGCCGGCAGAAGACTCCCCCTGGCGGGACGCGGACCATTGGAGGAGCCATTGGAGACGCTAGCCCCTCTGTGGAAATCCCATGAACGGTCTTATGGAAAAAATCGTTACGTCTATCCCGTCCTCTCCCGACGGGCGGGAGGTATCTCGGTCGGGATCAACCTGAACCCCGATAAAGGATGCAACTTCGACTGCGTATATTGCCAGGTGGACCGGACCCCGTCGGGCATGGAGGGAGCCGATCCGGTGCACCGGACGGTGGAGGTCGGCCGACTTCTCGACGAATTGGCGGCCCTTCTGGAAAGCGTACACAAGGGAGATTTTTTCCGGACCGGACCCTTTGACGCGTTGCCTGCCGAACTCCGGTGCATCGCCGACATCGCGTTTTCCGGAGACGGGGAACCCACGATGGTTCCGGAATTTTCCGCAATTCTGAACGCGGTGGCCACCACCCGGAATACGACTCCCGGACTGTCCCATGTTCCGATCCGGATCATTACCAACGGGACCGGTCTCTTCAAATCCCGCATCCGCAGGCTCCTCCGGGAAACACTCTTCCTGGACCAGCCTCTTCCCCCGGACGGCAAATCCTCTTCCGGAGGGAAGACCGACGAAATCTGGTTCAAGATCGATGCTGCCGATCCCGGATCTTTTTCCCGGATCGACCGTAGCGCCCTGACCTTCGATCGCTACCGGAACGCCGTTTCCGAAGCGCTCCGGGACTTACCCGTCACCCTCCAGACGATGGTGATGGACATCCGGGCCCCGGAGAGCCCCTTTCGTCCGGAAGGCGCCTGGGCCGAAGCCATGCGCGACTGGGTGACCACCCTTTTGCGGGAAGGCAGCGATATCCGGGAATGGCACCTCTACACCGTAGCGCGAAAACCACCCACCCCTGAAATCGTCGCCATTTCCGCCGAGAGACTTCGGCATCTGGCAGATTTTTTCAGGGAATCCGTCTCCTGTCCCATCGCCGTCTTTCCCTGATTTTCGATCTCCCTTCTGCATCCTCATGCGCAGGATCTTCGCATGAACGTTCGCTCGACGGGTGGATTCCCACCCCATTTCTTCTCCTGACAGTCCAAAAACCCGGAACGGTTTCCCCGGTCGGAAAAAACACCCGACCAGATTCAGATCGACAATCCTTTCGAAAGGCACTAATATGGACATCAAATGATGATTAAAAATGATTCACCTCAGAAAGGGGGATCGGGGAATGAGAACGACCGTGCGGATCGATGAATCCCTTTTATCCCTGGCTCAGGATATAACTGGCATCACCAGTCGGAACGCGATCCTGAAAGAAGCGCTGGAAGCGCTGATCCAGAGGGAAAGTGCCCGGCGTCTGGCGAGGCTGGGAGGCAGCGAACCCCAAATGATGGATATTCCAAGACGGAAGAATGAGAAAGAATGATTCTCGTCGATACATCGGTATGGATCGACCATTTCCGGAAGGGTAACCATCGTCTCAAGAAGATTTTGGAACAAGAATCCGCTTCCATGCATGATTTTGTTCTTGGCGAACTGGCCTTGGGCAATTTTCGAGATCGCCAGAACGTCCTCTCCCTCCTCACATCCCTCCCACGATGTCCTTGCGCCAACCCTAGAGAAATCCTCTGGCTGGTGGAGCATCACCGGCTGATGGGAAAGGGCGTCGGATATGTGGATGCTTGCCTGCTCGCTTCCGCAAGATTGACAGGATTCCGGCTGTGGACAAAAGACCTGCGACTGGCCGCGATGGCCCGTGAACTCCAGTGCGACGATCATGAATCAGAGGATGGATCGTGAGACCTTTCCCGCTGGATCCCCGGGATACGAGGAGAATTCTTCAGGAGTCCCAAAGAATCTTCAACCGGTCCCGTCTTCCGGACCGTTCTCCGTTCTTTTTCCGAGAGATCCCTTTTTTCCGGTAACAGTGTCCTCTTTTGAAATCCGGACCGACAGGATGCTCCAGGACGACACCAGAAAAGGCACCAGATAGTTCAGACACACCTTCGTCCAGACGAGCGGCTTGTCGTGAAAAAATCGGGGGAACTGGTTGATCGCATTCAAACAGGTCCCCACTACCATCGCGGTCGGCACACTCTTCCGGAGCGAAAAAGACGAAAAAACAATTTCCAGGGAAACCGCAAGACGATTTTTCACGTTCCCTCTGCCGACCGTCTTCTTGTCCGACAACGTAACTCCCCTTCATCCCCAGCATCTTCCAAAAGTCGTTTACATGTTTCCGATAAATCTCCCACCCGACAGGGACCGGCTATCCGGGAACTCCTTGATCAGATGAATCATATCGATCATAATGGTTGCTATGATCCCATGCTTTTCTGTCCTGGAGGTGAAAGATGATTACGGAAATCAGCGCAGTGAACTTTCGTCAGAACCTTGGGAAAATGCTGAACCAAGTCCAATACCGTCACGACAGTATCATCATCAACAAAGACGGAAAGCCCGTCGCCGCCCTCGTCGATGCCCGTCTCTTCGATCGCATTCGCCGCATGCAAACTCGTTTTGAGACTCTCTGCCAACGGATTGAAGAAGGATACGCGAAGACCCCTGAATCTTCGGGAATCTCCGAGATCGACGACATCGTGGCATCAGAGCGTTCCCGAAAACATGACCCACGCCACAATCCCTGACAAAACGTGTCCACTCTCCGCGTCATACTGGATACCAATGTCCTGGTTTCCGGAATCGCCTATCCGGCCAGTGTTCCCGGAAAAATCCTCTCCTTCTGGAAACAGGGCTCGTTAGACATTCTGACGTCGGATTACATTTTGGAAGAATTGCGGCGAGTCCTTGCCCGCTTGACCCATCGACATCACCTGACCAAAAACGAGATCGACGATCTGGTGGATTCCCTTGCCCTCCAGATGGAAATCCTTACTCCCAGCCCCACGCACGATCCCACATTGCGCGATATCGACGATCAACCGGTTTTGGCCATCCTCCTCGAAGCGATGAGAATCTCCAAAGCCGATTACCTCATTACGGGAGACGGCGATTTGCTGGCCCTGGCCGATCGGTACCGCATTATCAATCCCAGAGACTTCTGGAGTGCTCACGGAGACTTCTGAGCCACCTCGTTTCAACCACACATTTCGGAGATGAGAGGAAAATGGTGGGGATATTTCCGGCAGGCTCCGAAACCGCCGTCGAAATGCTCTTCCGAAGCGAAAAAGACGAAAAAACAATTTCCAGGGAAACCGCAAGACGATTTTTCAGGTTTCCTCTGCCGACCGTCTTCTTGTCCGGCAATCCCCCCTCCTCATCCTCCACATTATCCAAAATCTCGACAACGGCAGGGTACCGACCACGAAGATCCTGGTCTTTAAAGACATTCCGGATAAGAAGTGTCCACTCTTCCGGACGGACGACAGAACGGTCAGATGTTCTGGAGGATCAGGGACTCCGGAACCATCCGTCCTTTCAGCACACCGATCGTGTCTTCGACCATCTCCTTCATCCCGCACAGATACACCACCGTCTCATGCAGGGGGTCGGGGCATTGCCGCAAGATCTCCTGCACGAACCCCGAATGGCTGTCCCACGTCTCGTCGGGATAGGTGACCGTGATGTGCACGGTTGCCCCTCTCTCATGCCAGGAGGCCATTTCTTCTCCAAA
>JAKAYA010000007.1 GCA_021826965.1 Nitrospirota bacterium | reverse complement strand
GAATATTCCGGAAGGCCTTCGAACAGAGAAGCGCCGAACCGGCGGACAAGGCGACCATGGATCCGCTGCAGGATCCTCCGATGTCCATCGACGGGACGGTGCGTTTCCCGAAGATCCGCCCGCCGATGACAGAAGCGGTTGCCGGGAGAGGGATGCCGGGAGACGTCGATGTCAGCATCAGGAAATCGACGGTTTCGAGACGGTCCGAATGACGGGAGAAAAGGTCGCGGACCGCCATTTCCGCCAGGGATTCCACGGGGAGTTCTCCCGCGAAGGTTCGCGTCCGGATCCCGGTCAGCTCTTCCGCTGCCAAGGCGGGATCCCCTCCGTTTTTTCCGGGAAGGAAGGCTTTTTTCTCCAGACCCCTGGCCCAGCCGACGCCGCAAAGATAAACGGGGCAGGGAAGGGTATCGACGGTTGACATGGAGTCCCCAAAAATGGCAGTGATTATAGTTTGAAATCCTGATGGATGACGGTCGTGGGAACGTGAATATCATATAGTGTTTGGATGCGAAGGAGAACGGTTGCGGTCAGACAGAAAATTTCCTTTGCTTATTCCGGGTGGGTTGTTCCTGCTAGGATGCTTGTGGCCTTTCCTGGGCGGATGCACCTATCTGGGGCTCATGCCGCCCAAACCCAAGGACGAACACACCTACAGCTTCCGGACGCACGCTTACGGAACCTCTGCTTTATTGGACGAAGCGTCCCGTTTTTACTTCAAGGGGGACTTCATCGAAGCCCGGGGAGAATACAAGCGGTTTCTCGAACTTCATCCGACTCATCCCCTGGCGGCTTTCGCCCAGTACCGGATGGGGATGTGCGACTATTACCAGATCCTGTCGGTCGACCGGGACCCGACGCCGGTGAGAAAGGCGTTGTCCGACTTTCAGAAGGTCATCGACGAGTTTCCGGACTCGAATTATGTGGAAAAGGCCCAGAAGAAAATTGCCATTTGCCGGGACCGTCTTTCCCGGGTTCACTTTTACGTGGGGTATTTCTACTACAAGACGAAAAGATTCAAGGCCGCTTCCTACCGGTTTCACACGATCCTTCTCAAATACCCGGATTCGCGGAAGTACGACAGGGCCGAGTATTATTTTGCCCTCTCCAAGTTTCACCTGAAGGAGCGCCATCAGGCGGTTCGTCTTCTGAAAAAGCTGATCCGGCAGTTTCCCAAGTCGAAATATGCCGGAAAATCAAGGATACTCCTGGCTTTTTGGGAGAAGGAAGGCCTGATCGGTCGATCGGAGTCGTGATCCGCTATCCCGTCTACCTGGATTTGTCGAACCGGAGGGTTCTGGTGGTCGGGGGAGGAAAAGTGGCCTCCCGCAAAATCCCCGCTCTTCTGAAAGGCGGGGCCGTTGTGACAGTCGTCTCCCCTTCCCTGTCGCCGGAGTTGCTTGCGCTGTTCCGGTCGGAGAAATTCCGGTGGGTTCGCCGGCGATATATCTCCGGGGACGAAAGAAACTTTTCCCTGATTCTGGCCCTGACGGACAAGCCCGACGTCAACCGAAGAATTTCTGCTCGCTTTGGCGGGTTCGTGAACCAGGCAACTCCGTCGGCGGGCAATCCCGCCGCCCTCCCCTATGTCCAGGAGCGCTCTCCCGTCCTTGTGGCGGTGGGCTCGGAACCCCCGGATCCCTTGCTGGTCCGGGAAGTAGGAGAATTTCTGGGGGAGAAGATGAAGGAGACCGGGATTCCGGAATATGCCCGGGAACACACCCTTCTGAGACAGATCCTTCTGGAGGACGGATGGCCAAGGTTCGAAATCCGGGAAGTTCTGGAAAAATTCTCTCTCGGATGGGCTTTCCGGCATCCCGTTAGAGAAGAGCGTTTGGCCGGCTATGCCGAACGCCTTGATGAAACCCTTGTCCGGCGACTTGTAGACAGACTTTAGTCCCGGTACCCCGATCGGAAGGCGATATGTATCTTCTGTCCAGATTCATTCAGATCGTCGGATTGGCAATCACTTTTCTGGACGTCGTCCTGTTTTTCTTTCAAAACATGACCATGATGTTTCTTTTAAAGATTTTTATTCTGGGTGTCCTGACTTTTTATGTCGGTTATTTTCTCCAGTCTCTTTCCGGACGACCTTCCGGCCGCGGAGGCAATCCCTCCTGACTTTGCTCCCGGACATGTTTCGGGTTGGCAAAGAGGGACCCTCTCTGCTAAAATGCACTTCGCTTTGAAACTTGAGCCAAAACTATCCTTCGTATCGAACCGTGCCGAAGTGGTGGAATGGTAGACACGCACGTTTGAGGGGCGTGTGGGGAAACCCGTGCGGGTTCAAGTCCCGCCTTCGGCACCATCATTTGTCTTGTTTGCCTCCACACGTTACACCCATCAATATCTATCTTCTGCCACTATACTGTCACTATCCGTCCCCATTTTTGGATCGATCCGGTTCGCCTTCTCCCCGAATGAAGGATCCACGGGAGGGATCCTTCGTCCGTAGCGCTTCTCCAGTTACGAAATTTCCAGAAAGGGCTCAATGACCAAATCCGACCTCATCAAACGCCTTTTCCACCAATTTTCATAGAAAGATGCGCCTGAAATGAGCCATAATCGTCAAAGAGTCTATGAGATATTGAAAAAATGGGGTATCTCCTTTCTGGTTTATGACCATCCTCCGATCCTGACCAGTGATGACGCATTTCTCTTGCCCGATGATATTGAAGGTGGAAGGTGTAAGAATCTATTCCTTCGAAACAATGAAGGAACAAGGCATTATCTGGTTGTCCTTGGTCTGGAAAGTCAGTGTGATCTCAAGCGCTTGGCCAATAAGCTTAACGAAAAGAGACTTGGTTTTGCCTCTGAAGACCGGTTGATACGGTTCCTTGGAGTTTCTTCCGGATCCGTCTCCCCCTTTAATCTATTGAACGACAATGGGAAAGATGTGGTTATTATTTTTGATAAACTCCTTCTCCGGTATGAAAAATTGGCCTTTCATCCGAACGAAAACAATGCAACCCTTGTCCTCTCCGTCAGTGATTTCAAAAATTATCTCCGGTTAATAGGGAACAGGGTGGAATTCATCGATCTATCTTAATGGATCGACCGGATAAACCGCGGAGAGTAAGTGATCCGGCCGGATTTTCCCGCTCTGTCTGGCGGAGGGATGAGAAATGCTTGGAAAACTGTCGAGGTTCCTCCGTGCGGGCGCCAGAAAGCTTGCGATGGGTCGGGACGAGTGTTTGAACGTTCCGGAAACGATCCTGGTGATGAACAAAAGTTATTCGCATAAGGGTCGGATCCCTGATCGCTTCACCCAATCCGGAGACAATCTCTCGCCGGATCTCGAGTGGAAAGGTCTCCCGTCCGGGACCCGGGGTATCGTCGTGATCATGGAGGATGGAGGATCCGGACGCTCCTCTGCCGAACCCGTTCGTCCATGCCATCGTTTCTCTTGTTCCTCCGATGGCCGGAGTTCCGGAAGGCGCGATTCCGAACGCTGTAAACATTCGGGGGAGGGACACTGAGATTCCTCTTTGTGTGGGCAAGAATACCTTTGGGCGGACCGTATGGGGCCGGTTCCCATCCCCGGAAGCGGACCGCACCATTACTATTTCCAGGTCTTTGCGCTCGATTCCGGACTGACGTTTCAGCAGGGAGGAAACTGCATGATGCGCATCCTCGGGAAATAAATAAGAGGATAGCCCCAAAAACACCGAGGAGAAAAAGGCATGTCGACGCCCAAGTTCACAGTGCACACTGTTACTTCGGGACCGGAGACCTTTCTGACCAACGCCTTTCTGGTCGAAACGGCCGAATCGCTGGTCGCCGTGGATACGATGATGACCGTGAGCGATGCCCGGTTTCTTCGCCGTCTCGCCGAAGCGCTGAAAAAGCCCCTGCGGGCCGTTCTCATCACCCACGGTCACCCAGATCACTACAACGGAACGGGCGAACTCTTGAAGAATCTCGGGACGATCCCCGTCATCGCCACGGCGAACGTAGAGCGGGCGATGCGGCGGACCGACGACGCAAAGGAGCTCCGCTGGAGACCGGTTTTCGGGGAGGAGTGGCCGAAGGATCGGATCTTTCCTGACCACATCGTCTCCGACGGGGAGACGATGACTTTCGACGGTGTTCCCTTCGCCGTACGGGAACTGGGTCCGGGAGAATCCCTCTGCGATCTCTGCTGGACGGTGGGAACCGCTTCGCGGGCGGTCTTCGCCGGAGACGTCGTCTTCGGCGGGGTCCACGCCTTCATGAACGACGGCCATACCGGCGACTGGCTTGAAAGTCTCGACATTCTGGAAAAGGAACTGTCCGCCTCCGATACTCTGTACACAGGTCATGGAAAGCCGGGTCGGCCGCTCGACCTGATCTTGGCCCAGCGGCGCTATCTCCTTCATTACCGGGAGACCGTCCGGCGCTTGGCTGGAGGAGAGACGTTTCTTGATGCCGGGGAAAAGGCAGACCTCGTCCGGGCCATGAAATATCTCCTGCCCACGGATGCCCTGGAAGGCTTTATCGCCGCCGGGGCCGATGCGGTCGCAGAGGAACTGTCGGCCGGAGACGCCTGAATGGGCGGAAGAATCGGCTCCGGTTTTCGGGAAAGGGAATCCGTGCTGCAAAGGATCGACGATCACTTGTGGATCGCCGAAGATCCGTTAAAGTTATTCGGAATCGATCTTGGCCGACGCATGACGGTGATCGGTCTGCCGGACGGTGGCCTGTTTGTGCACTCTCCTTGGGAGATGACGGCCGAGCGGAAGCGGCGGCTTTTGGAGCTGGGGCACGTCCGGTTCATCGTCGCGTCGGCAGGCTTCCACGATCTGTATCTCGATCAGGCCCTCGCGGCGTTCCCCCAAGGGGAGTTCCATGCGATCCCGTCCCTTTTCAGGCG
Organism: Nitrospirota bacterium; assembly: GCA_021826965.1. Classification (GTDB taxonomy): domain Bacteria; phylum Nitrospirota; class Leptospirillia; order Leptospirillales; family Leptospirillaceae; genus Leptospirillum_A. The sequence continues at coordinate 65,341 of JAKAYA010000007.1, read as the reverse complement.
GTTCTCGTCCCGCCTGAAAACCTTCCCGCTTTCGGACCGAGCCGTATCTCCCTGGGGGGAAGCGATCGAACAGCACGTATTTTGGGCGGGTCCCTTTCACAGCGAGACCGTGTTCTTTCACCGGGAGAGCCGGTCTCTCCTCCTGGCCGATCTCTGCTTCCGTCTGGAGGATGGGGGTCTGCTGGCGCGGTTTTTGGGAGGAGGGTTCGGCGTCTATCGTCGTTTTTCCCCCACCCGCGACATCCGCTTGTGGACGCTGGGACAGAGACGCCGGCTTCGCGCCTCTGTGGACTATGTTCTGGAGTGGCCCTTCACGCGGATCGTTCCGGCCCATGGGGAGCTGGTCCTGGAGAACGGGCGGACGGTCTTCGAGGCCGCTTTCCGCTGGGTGCGGCGAAAGACGTGAGTGGTAGAAACGGTCTGGAGGGGAACGATGGAGCCCTATTTTACTTCATTTAATGCCTTGTCGGCGGAAGAGATTGAAAAAGGAATTCATGTCAGGACACTTTCCGCGGGAACGGTTCAGCTCAGGTATCTGGTTTTTGAGCCGGGAACCCTGATTCCCGATCACCGTCATCCGGAGGACGTAGTCACGATGGTCCTCGAGGGAACGATGGAGATGACGGTGGACGGTGAAACCCGAAACGTGACGGCGGGAGACGTTTTCCGGGTTCCCCCAAAGACCGGTCACAGCGGGCGGGTTTTTTCGGAGAGGGTCGTTGCCGTTTCCTGGTCGCCGAACCCGTCGACGATTCCGACTGGAAAGACTCCGGAACGGTAGAAGTCGATGCAACCCTTGTGGGAGGAGGGACGTGGAGGGTCTTCTGCTCGGAAGCCATTAGCGCTTTCCTGACAGTTTGAGGCCGGCGCGAAGGTTTAAGCCCCAGGAGCATCATCTGGACAATTCCGACGATCCGCTCGATCGACTGGACCGCGTAAAGGGGATGCGTCGAACTGGCCGACCTCCGCTTTCCCGTTCAGGTACAGGGCGGCGGGAACCAGAACGAGGTGGCCGTTGCCCGCGATCAGGCGCATGCGCGTCGTCTTTTTCGCACAAATCCCTCCTTCCGGCCTTTTTCGAGCAGTGTGCCCGAGAGTGCCGTCAGGGCGAAAATCGACACGAGAAGAAAGAGACCATGGACGATCTCTTGACGAAGGCGACGGTCGAATGAACGAGGAAGAGTTTCGACACGTCGGTTGAAACCCAAAGGAGGCAATCAAAATTATTGCGACAATGCCGGAGACGGCATGGAGCAGAGGTTTCAACCCCGTTCTCCTGGGTCGGGAAGGGGGGTTTCGAGGCGTCGCAGGAATTTTCCAGAAGGTCGAGCGTTTCTCGAAGGAGCGGAGAGGGGAGACCTTCCGCGGGGTATTTGGCCCAGAGCGTCTGCCGGCGTATGGTTCCCTTGCATCTTGAGAGCTATTAAGGTGTTGACAGGTTTTCCTGCGAGGGGGATAATCAACCCTCGTCTTTCAACGAAAACAGGATAATCCCTCAAACACACTGCGAGAATCCCCGGAACGTGTCCGACCTACACATATCACTCCAGTTCGTATCCCCGGACCAGCGTGTCCAACGTATTCAGGAAGAAAAGGAAGAGCTCTTCCGGATTCTTTATGAGAGGTCTTTTCTGTATCGTCCGGATCGTCCCTTCACGCTGTCTTCCGGTCGCCAGAGCCCGGTTTATCTCGATGGCAAGAAAACGACCCTCGGCCATCCCCGGGCACAGTTCCTCGTCGGCGATCTTCTCTATCGGATGATTTCCCCCTTTTCTCCGGAAGGAGTCGGCGGTCTGACCCTGGGGGCTGATCCTATCAGTGTCGCGGTCTCTCTGGTCAGCGGCCTCTATCGCCAGCCCATCCCCTCCTTCGTCGTACGCAAGGAGGCCAAGGTCCACGGAACGCGCAATCCGATTGAAGGAGATCTGGCTCCGGGCTCCCGCGTGGTGGTGGTGGAAGACGTTGTAACAACGGGCGCTTCCGGCATGAAAGCCGTTCAGGCCTGTCAGGACGCCGGTCACCGGGTTCTGAAGGTCATCGCACTCGTCGACCGGGAAGAAGGTGGCAGAGACCTGTTCGAAGGGGCAGGACTTCCTTTTGAAGCGTTGTTTCCCCTGAAGAAGTTCATCGAATACGATTCGGAAGTGCGCGGGACCCGGTAGTCCCCTTTTCGGGGCGCTTGTTTCCTGTTTCTGTGAAGATGCAGGAAAGTTTTTCGTGCGCTGGTGCGCTGGTGCGCTGGTGCGCTGGTGCGCTGGTGCGCTGGGGGTGCACGACAAAAAAGTAAGATTCTGCAGAAAACCCGCCCCTGGCTGATCTTCAACCGCACTTTCTTGCTGCCCGGCGCTCGAAGAAACCTTCGAACCGTCCGCTGAGTTTCGCACATCGAAGCGCAATGATGGCATTGGAGCCGGTGAGGCTCCAATGCATGCCCGATTGTTTGAGACGGGCTCCGACCGTCACCTTGCAACCGGCTTCGACCATTCCGGAGGAGACGCAGAGTCCCTGGGCCCTGAACTCGGGATACCGCATCCGCGAGCGGTTCGTTTCCAGATACCCGATGCATTTCCTCGCCTCCTCGCACCGGGGCGCGTAGATCCTGAGTTCGGTAATGATCGCATCGATCTTTCCATCGTCAAGCTCCGCATGCCTTTCCTTGACCCACGGGCGGATCCGGTCGCTTTCGGGACCGAAGAGCGCTTTTCCGACGGTCCCCAGGTGTTCCTTGGCATGAAAGAGGTCGAGGATCTGAATGGCTTTGGGAAAGTGTTCGTTCATCATGTTCCAGATCCAGGGAGCGCCGTCGGCGACCGCGACTTGCCGGGTGACTTGGTCAAACTGGCGGCAGGAGGTTTCCCGAAGAACCCGTTTGGCAAACTCGGAGCTCTCGCCTTCGGTATCGGTTGACGCCGCGCTTTCGATGGCGGCCGAATAGGTGGCGGATCCCTCGTCCCGGACGGGGATGCCCTCCTCGTCGGTCGTCTCCGCGCTCCAGAGGACGCACAGCTTGACCTCCCGGGTCCTGGACGATCCGTCGGGCTGCTTTCCCGGCCGGTCGGCCACCTCCTCCGGACGCATGGGGATCCCGGTCCCGTCGAGGCCCAGATAAAGGGTGGACGGAAGATCGGCCACGGGGTCCGGATCAAAGACGGTCCGTTCGTCTTCGGCCATCTCGGCCCCCAGGGCCTCGGCCACCCTCTCCACCTGCTTGGGGCTCACCGAAAGACCGGCAAGATCTCTCAAGAACGCGCCCCCTTTTTCGAAAGAGAGCTCCGCCCCGACGATCCCGACCATGCGGAGGACTCCGGGAGTCACGGAAGCCCCGTCGACTCCCAGAGTCCGGTCCTTCGGAAAGACCCCCGTCTTGCAGGAGGGACAAAGGTAATACCGGCGCTCAAGCCTCAGGGGACCCAGAACGGAAAGGAAGTCTTTGGAACGGGTTCCGGCAGGACGGGCCTCTTTGCCGCAGGAGCAGGGAAGGACGGGGAAGCCCTCTTCCCCTCCCTGGTTCAGATGGCGTTCGAGAACCCGGGCCGCCACATCAAGGGCCCTGGACCGCATGGCCTGCTCCAGGGCCTCGAGATCGATCGTCTTCCCGGCTTCTTTCCCGAGCAGATGCTCAAGTTCGGAGGACACTTCACGGAGGAGATCGTTTTCAAGAGTTTTTTTTTACCGGTTCACTCAGGCCTTCTCCCTGCGCTTTCATCTTGAGGTCCCCAATCTGTTCGCTGATCTCCATATATTCACGACAAAGCTCCCTGAAGCGATGGCATTCCGCCACCTGTTCCCTGGTTTTCTCCACATATTTGCCAGGAATGGCGTGTCCAATGGCTTTCTGTCCCTTTCCTCGTCTGTATAGCAAATAAAAAGGGCCATGTTTGGGATCTCCCTCCCGAGCACAATGACAGGTGGGTTTTCCGCACTTCCGGTAACTTTCTGAAAGAGTTCCGAGACGCAAGTCTCCGATCTGGGCAATCTGCTCTTTCAGACGTTCACGCACGATCTCAAGCTCATGGAGTGTTGGCAGTGGCTGGTTTGGCATGGGTAACCTCCCATCTGATTAAATAATATAAAATCAGAAAGGAGGTTACAACAGCCACTCCTAATCTTTTCTGAAAATCCTGACGTGCACCCGTGCGCTGGTGGACGCTTGATTTCCTTCCCGGGACTGTGGGATTATCTGCGGTAATGGGCTCATCGTCCCGCCCTTTACTTTTGTTTCATTCATTTGCAGTCGGATGGCATTTTACTTGTTCTGTCCTGATGGACGTGAGGGAGGTCAAAATGGCTCAGGCGTTGATGGCGGCCTACAAGTTCGGAACGTATGTTCCAAAGCCGGATTTCAGCAAGGGAACCACTCTTTTTGTTATCTTTGTCCTCATTGTGGGATTTGCGATGGCTTCCACGATGATGATCGTCAAGACCTTCGAGAAGTAGTTTTTCGCAGGAATCATCCCCCGGAACGCCAAGGTATTTTCGTGTTTCGGGGGATTTTTGATCGGGGTCGAAACCGTTTTCCATCCGGATACAAAGCCGCTTCGTTGTGAAAGCTTTCGGGTGTTCATGAACCACCTTTTTTCTTCTTTGCCTGTAGCAGTCGAATGAACGCCTTCTGGCTTCATGTCCTGTCCTTCCAGACTTCCTGGGCGCAATCCGTCGGGATTCCTCATACGTGAAAAAACGCCGCACAACTCTCTGGATTTCTCTTCTTGTCCTCCTTCTTGTCCTTTCAGGAGCTGGCGTATGGGGTTATATCTTCATGAAGAAGGTCGTCCGGGGAGTGCCTTCGGTCGCCTTTCTGAAAACATTTGTTCCCGTGACGACGTCGGTGATTTACGACAGGGACGGTCAGGTTGTCGGAAAGTTTTACCGGGAAAAGCGGGAATACATTCCCCTCCGGAAGATGCCTCCCCTCATTCTTCATGCAGTCCTGGCGGTGGAAGATTCAAAGTTCTACCAGCATGGCGCGCTGGCCTACGGCTCGATTATCCGAGCTGCCATCTCCGACGCTCTTGCCGGCTATCTGCGTGAAGGAGCGAGCACCATCACCCAGCAGCTGGCGAGAAACATCTTTCTGAACCATCGGAAAAACCTCGTCCGAAAGCTGCGGGAAGCGATCCTGTCCTACCGGATCGAGCAGGTCCTGACAAAAGACGAGATACTCGAGCTTTATCTGAATCAGATCTATTTCGGGGAAGGAGCTTACGGCGTTCAGGCTGCCGCGAAAGAGTATTTCGGGAAGGATGTCCGGGACCTTGCATTGCCTGAGGTTGCTCTGATCGCCGGACTGATCCGTTCCCCCATCGAGTTTTCCCCTTATCTGCATCCCCAGGCAAGCAAGCGCCGGCAACTGATTGTTCTGAAGCGTATGGAGTCAGTCCACTTTATTACCCACGACGAACTGAAAAAGGCTTATGCGCAAAATCTGGTGTTGCGGAGGCGAACGCGCGCTTCCAATCCCAATGCCTATTTTCTGGAGTACGTCCGTCAGAGACTCGAAAAAATTATGACGGGAGATCAGCTGTACGGCGGAGGATTGCGCATTTTTACGACGCTGGACGCCCGTATTCAGGAAATCGCTTTGCATTCGCTCCGGAAAGGTCTTCGGACGATCGATCGCCGGAAGGGTTTCCGGGGGCCGGTTCGAAAGCTCGATGTACCCGCTTTGCGCAAGGTCGTCCATTCGTCCCGACCTTTGTCGGAGACGGAAAAGAATCCGTCCGTTCTTGGCCGGCGCGTCGAAGCGGTGGTGACAAGGGTCCAGAAAGACGGATTCTGGTTTGATTGGGAAGGGGTGCCCGGATATGTTCCGGTCGAACGGATGCTCTGGGCAAAAAAAGTCCTTTCCGGTCCGAACTTCGACAAGGACGTCAAGACCCTCGATCCGTTTTTTCCTTCGCTGATTTTGCATCCGGGTGATGTTGTCATGGTCCATCTCACCGGATTTCACCGGGTTTCTTCGAAGTGGGGGTGGGAAGGCTCTCTGGATCAGGTTCCGATGATCCAGGGATGCGTGGTAGCGATAAACCCCCGGACCGGGGGCATTCTGGCGATGGTTGGGGGGTACAGTTTTCGCCGGAGCAAGTTTAACAGGGCCTATCAGGCGATCCGTCAACCGGGATCTTCTTTCAAGATGATTGATTATGGGGCGGCGCTGGAGCACGGGTATGCCCCCGGATCCATTCTGAAAGACGAGCCGCTCGTTTTCTACGACTCTGTCCATAAACGTGTCTGGCGACCCAAGGACTACGAACGGAATTTCCTGGGACCTGTCCCCATGAGGACGGCTCTGGCCGATTCGATCAATCTGGCGACCATCCGCATGGTCCGGAACATCGGGGTCGGACCGGTGATCAACCTGGCCCGAAGAATGGGAATCACCACACCGCTGAATCACGATCTGTCGCTCGCGCTTGGCTCTTCCGGCGTCCGGCCTCTCGAACTGACTTCCGCCTATGCGGTTGTCGCCAACCAGGGCGTCCGGAATCCCGTTCATGCTCTGACACGGGTTCTGAATTATCGGAAAACGACAGTCTACGAGCATGTTCCCGCGCCTCAGAGCGTTTACGATCCGGCTTACAGCTATCTTCTGACATCCATGCTGGAGAGCGTGATCAAGGACGGGACAGGCCGTGATGCTCTTGTACTTGGACGGCTTCTCGCCGGCAAAACCGGGACGACCAACGATTTCCGGGACGCCTGGTTCATCGGGTTCTCTCCCGATATCGCCGTAGGTGTGTATGTCGGGATGGACGATCATCGGTCGATGGGAAGAGGAGAGTTCGGCGCGCGCGCGGCCCTTCCCGTCTGGATAGACATCATGCGACAGTCGCTGCCCCTGTTTCCGAATACGCCTTTCAGCATCCCGGACGATGTGGTGGATGTCCGGATCGATCCGAAAACGGGACTCCGGACGCCGATGAACGATCCGAATTTTGTGGTGGAAGTTTATAAGAAAGGGCAGATTCCGCCACTTGAGGTGTCCGGGCAAAAGGTTCCGGACACCGATTTCTACAATATTCCTGGCGCCGGTCCGGGAAAGTGATCGCTTTCTTGAAACAGGGCTCCGAAAAAATCATAATCATTACTCCAGACGACAAATCAGTGGTCCGGTCTGTGCGAGAGTGACGAGGACGTGCTCCTTCGGAAAGGGTGAGAAAATGGCAATCAGGATAGGCATCAACGGGTTCGGTCGGATCGGCCGGCTGGTCGCCCGTTCGTTCATGGACGAAGCGTCTCTTCCGGGAAAGAGAAAGCCGGAGGTGGAAATCGTGGCGGTCAACGATCTGACGGATTCCGAACATCTGGCGCACCTGTTGAAGTACGATTCGGTTCATGGAACGCTGGATGCCGAGATCGGTCATGTCGGAGACAACCTCTACCTGGACGGCAAAGCGGTTCGCGTTTACCGCGAGCAGGATCCGGGCCGGATTCCCTGGGGGGAGGCTGGAGTCGATATCGTGGTGGAAAGCACCGGACGGTTCGAAAATCGCGAGAAGGCCTCCCTCCATCAGAAAGGCGGAGCGAAAAAGGTCATCATCTCCGCCCCTTCCCCGGATCCGGACTGCACGGTTGTCCTCGGCGTGAACGAGCATATCTACGATCCCCGCATCCACCATATCGTGAGCAATGCTTCCTGCACGACGAACTGTCTGGCGCCCGTGGTCAAGATTCTTGCGGACAATCTGGGTCTTGAGAAAGGGTTCATGACGACCGTCCATTCCTACACGAACGATCAGAGGCTCCTCGATTTGCCGCACAAGGATCTGCGGCGTGCCCGGTCGGCCGGGGTCTCGATGATACCGACGACCACGGGAGCGGCCAAAGCGATCGGTCTCGTTCTGCCCCATCTCAAGGGGCGGCTGGACGGGATGTCCATCCGGGTGCCGACCCCCGATGTGTCGCTCAACGACCTGACCTGCCTGGTCCAGAAAGATGTGACGGTGGACGAGGTCAACGGGCTCTTCCGGGAAGCGGCCCAGGGGCCGATGGCCGGTATTCTGGCCTACACGGACCTGCCTCTCGTGTCCGCCGATTTCCGGGGCAACCCCCATTCGAGCATTGTCGACGGGCTGTCGACGCGGGTGATGGAGAAACGGATGGTGAAGGTTCTGGCCTGGTACGACAACGAATGGGGTTATTCCTGCCGGGTGCGGGATCTCGTCCACTTTATCGCGGAGCGCCTATGAATCCGTCCAAGGTGTCGGTCGATGAAATCGATGTTCGCGGAAAGAGAGTCTTCCTGAGGGCGGATTTCAATGTTCCGCTGGACGGAGACCTCCACATCACCGATGATCGCCGAATCCGCCTATCGTTGCCGACCATCAATTATCTGATCGACGAAGGAGCCAAGGTCGTGATCGGATCCCATCTCGGCCGGCCCAAGGGAAAAGTCGATCCGAAGTACAGTATGGCCCCTGTTGCCAAAAGACTTTCACGGCTCCTGAACAAGGATATCCGGTTCTCGGACCGGGTCGTGGGTCCGACCGTTGAGAGGGAAATTGAAAAAATGGAAGCCGGGGGCGTACTCCTGCTGGAGAATCTCCGATTCAACGCTGGAGAGGAGTCCAACGATCCCGAGTTTTCCCGACAACTATCCCTTTTGTGTGACGTTTATGTCAACGATGCGTTCGGTACCGCCCACAGGGCTCATGCGTCCGTGGTTGGCCTCCCGTCCCTCGTCAAGACGGTGGCCATCGGTTTTTTGATGAAAAAGGAAGTGAACTATCTTCAAGGAGCCGTTTCCAGCCCGACCCGGCCTTTCGTGGCGGTTCTGGGAGGTGGAAAGGTCTCCGGAAAGCTGGGCGTGATCGCCAATCTTCAGGAACGGGTGGACAAGATCATTATCGGCGGAGGAATGGCTTTCACCTTTTATAAGGCGATGGGGTTCGAGATCGGTGATTCCCTGGTGGAAGACAACCTGCTCCACATCGCCCTGGAGATGCTTGAAAAGTCACGAAAGGGGGGATTCAAGCTGTATCTGCCCGTAGACTGTATCGTGGCGGAAAGCCGCGATCCGACCTCTCCGACGAAGATTGTTCCTTACCAGGAAATTCCCAAGGGATGGACCGGTCTGGACATTGGTCCCGCCTCGGTGAGACTGTTTGCGGAGGTTCTGGACAATGCCAAGACCATCCTGTGGAATGGTCCGATGGGTGTATTTGAAATCGATGCCTATTCGAGAGGCACGTTTGCCATGGCCCATGCCGTAGCAAATTCGTATGCTCTGACCGTTGTCGGCGGTGGAGACACGGCGCTTGCGGTCTATCGGGCCGGGGAGGCGGACAATATGACGTTTATTTCGACGGGGGGAGGGGCAGCGCTCGAACTTCTGGAAGGAAAGGAGCTTCCGGGGCTGAAGGCGATTCCCGACAACGAACACTGAAAGCGCTCTATAGGCCGCCGGGGGATGGATGTTTCTTGTTGCAAACTGGAAAATGAACATGACCCGGGACCGGATCGGGAAGTATCTCGATGCCCTTGACGGGCGACGTTTGTCGTCGGTTCTTACCGGAACCCGACATGAAGTTGTTCTTGCGCCGACCCACGTCTATCTGGAATATCTTTCCGGAGAAGCGTCCCGACGCGATCTTCCGGTAAGGGTCTTTGCACAGGATGTTTCCACCCGGACCGAAGGAGCGTTTACCGGAGAGGTCTCCGTCCGGAATATACTGGATGTCGGAGCGGTTGGATCCATTCTGGGCCATTCGGAAAGAAGGCAGTACTTCCGGGAAACGGATGCGGAGGTCGCCCGAAAAACCGGGCTTTGTCTCAAGGGCGGTGCGGTTCCACTGGTGTGTTTTGGCGAATCCCGCGAGGAGCGGGAGGCCGGAAAGACCCTGGAGATTCTTCGGAAACAGGTGTCCGGTGTTGCCGAAGAAGCAGCGAAAGCCTCGAAAAACGGCCTCGATACCCCGGTCTATCTGGCTTACGAACCGGTCTGGGCAATCGGTTCGGGAGCCAATGCCTCCTGCGCGGATATTCGGGAGGTCATCCTGGCTGTCCGGGAGGACTTTTCCTGGCCTGCTCCTCCACGGATCCTGTACGGAGGGTCGGTCAATCTGGAAAACATTGCTTCTCTTGCCGCACTGGAACACTTGTCCGGCTTCCTTGTGGGGAGCGCTTGGCTGGACCCGGAGGTTTTTCTGAATTCCATCCTGGCCCTGTCCTGACACAGTTCGCCTATAGGCCGGTTATTTTTTGAATAAGGAGTAATTTTGCCATGACAGCCTTGATTACCGTCATTCATGTTCTGACCTGCATTCTGATCGTCGGTGCCGTCCTTCTCCAGTCCGGGAAAGGAGCAGAAACCGGCGTCATGATCGGAGGCTCCAGCCAGTCCCTTTTCGGCGCCAGGGGGGCGTCTTCGTTTTTAAGCAAAGTGACCGTTGTGCTGGCGACACTCTTCATGGTGACGTCCCTGTCCTTGTCCCTGATTCGTCAGAGTCCCGTCGGGCCGTCTCTCCTTCTGAATTCTCCCCTCAAGTCCCTGCCGACAGCTCAACCGCCTAAAACAAAGACCCCCTGAACGTGAGGGACTTGAAGACTGTCCCGTTCCTGTCGATGCTTTTCCTCTGTATCGTGTTGGCGGGATGTCAAAATTCCGTCCATAAGACCTGGACGGTTCTTCCTCGCTCCTCTCCCGCGGGTGGGAAGCTGGTCATGGATGTCGTGTCCGATCCGAAGACCTTCAATCCGGCTTTGGCGACAGAAACAACCAGCACCCAGATCCTGGGGTATCTTTTTCGGGGACTGACCCGACAGTCTCCCGTCAACGGAAAGATCCGGCCGGATCTGGCAAAGGACTGGAAGGTCAGCGACGGGGGTCGGAAAATCGTGTTCCATCTCCAGAAAGGGCTGTTGTGGTCCGATGGAGCTCCGCTTGATGCCCGTGACGTGACATTTACCTTTCGGCATGTATATTACAACCCTGCGGTGGCCACCGCTGTTCGTTCCGAATTGATGGTCGACGGAAAGCCTTTTTCTGTCGAACGACGAGGGCGTCTGACAGTGATTGTGAAAACCGTCCGCCCTTTTGCACCTTTGCTGGAAACGATGGGGGTGGAAATTCTTCCGCGCCACGTTCTGGAGCCCTGGATTCAACGAGGAAACTTCAATCAGGCCTGGTCTGTCAGAGAGCCACCCTCCCATATTGTCGGAACGGGCCCCTTCGTCCTGAAAGAATATCTTCCCGGACAACTGGTTGTTCTAACAGCCAATCCACACTATCGTCCACCGGTCGGACTCGAACCGTCTCCGGGATGTCCGATGCCTTGTCTCGCTCGTCTTGTATTACGCATCGTCCCGAATGACACAAGCTCCCTGATCCGGTTCATGACAGGAAAAACCGATCTTTATGGGGTCTCTCCCCAGCAGATGGCCATCCTGAAACCCGTCCAGAAGGAGGACGCGTTTGACCTCATGGTCCGGGGACCCTCTTTGACCGAGTCTTTCGTGACGTTCAACGAGAACCCACGAGCCCCTCTCCCAGCCTGGAAGATCCGCTGGTTCAGAAATCGTCTGTTCCGCAAAGGGATCGCCCTTTCGATCGACAAGCAGGCCATGATCAATATCGTTCTGAATGGGATGGGGGAGGCGATTCCCGGACCGGTCCCCCGTGCTGTCAAAGCTTTTTTTAACGAAAAGATCCGGCCATTTCCTCTCGATCCACAGAAAGCCCGAACATGCTTTGTTCGAGGAGGGTTCCGTTACGTTCATGGTCGCCTGTTTGACGACCAGGGCCATCGGGTCTTGATTGTACTTTTGACCAATACGGAAAGTATCGAACGGATCCAGATGGCACAGATTCTTCAAGCCAATTTGAAAGATGTGGGAATCAAGATCCGGATTGTTCCACTCCAGTTCAACATGCTGGCCACGATGGTCATGACGAGCTACCAGTGGGAAATGCTTCTCTTCGGGCTGACCGGCGTTGTTGATCCCCATGGTGACTCTTCCGTCTGGAAGTCTTCCGGTTTTCTGCATCTCTGGAATCCGCGGGAACCCAAACCCGACCAGCCCTGGGAAGCGGAAGTGGATTCTCTGTTCGATCGTGGAGACACCACGCTGGATTTGAACGCTCGCAAAAAAATTTACGATCGCTGGCAGGAAATCGCCCATCGTGAACTCCCCCTGATCGATCTCGTCACCCCCGACCAGATCACGGCCGTCCGGAAGACGTTGGGCGGAATCCGTCCGACACCGCTGGGAGGGGTCGTTCCTCATATCACTCAGGTCTACCAGCAAGGAGTCCTGACGCCGACATGATCCGGATCGTTCTGATACGCTTGTTCCATCTCGTTGTCGTTCTTTCCGGCATCCTGTTCCTGTCTTTTCTCCTGATCCATCTTGCTCCGGGAAACTTCCTGTCCCAGATGGCGATGAACCCACAGGTTTCTCCGGACATCATCCGCCAGATGAAAACGTTATACGGACTGGACAAGCCCTTCTATCTGCAGTTTCTGGACTGGATGGCCGCCGTCCTCCACGGCAATCTCGGTTATTCGTTTTCCTACCATTTGCCGGTGATCCAGCTTCTCTTTTCGCGCATCCCACTGACGTTGCTTCTGACGGTGACCGCTGTCCTGCTTTCCTGGGGTATGGCCATTCCGTTCGCGGTCGTCGGGGCTTCAAGACCCGACGGATGGCTGGACAGGTCGCTGACCGCTTTCTCCTACCTGTCCATCTCTGTTCCTTCATTTTTTCTGGCACTTCTCGGCGTCCTCCTGGCAGGTGCGACCGGATGGTTTCCTATCGGAGGAGCCCGTAGCGAAGCTTCCGTCTCTTCCGGCGGGTTCGCAGGCGGGTTCGACCTCATCCATCATCTCGCGTTGCCGGCATTGACCCTCGCGCTCGGAAGCTTTGGCGTCCTGTACCGGTTGATGCGATCTTCCGTCCTGGAAGTCCGGAGCAAACCCTTTTTTGCGGCAGCGCGCGCGAGAGGTTTGTCCCAATGGATTCTCCGGGTCCGCTATCTGTTCCGAAATGCTTTGAATCCCCTGGTTACCGTGTTCGGAATGGAACTGGGAGGGCTGTTGTCCGGGGCGGCATTCGTGGAAATGGTGTACGCGTGGCCTGGAATGGGTCGACTGATGCTTCACGCCGTCATGACAGAAGACCTTTATCTGGTCATGGGGGGAATTCTGGCGGGTTCCCTCATGCTTCTTCTCGGAAATCTTCTGGCGGATGCAGCCTTGTATCTTCTGGATCCCCGGACAAGAGAGGGGGTGACCGGGTGAAAGGAAGAACGGGTAAATATTTTCGCCGGGCCAGGCTGCCTTTGGCGATTCTGGCGATTTTTTTTGTGTCCGGGCTTTTTGCGGAATTTCTGGCTCCCTACCGATATGACAGTGTCCGTTTTGACCTGAGCTATATGCCACCCGTTTGGCCTTCCGTGCATTCAGGGCGACTGGAAGTGCCGGTGATGTCCGTGTCCGACCCGATCCTTCACCGGTTTCGGCAAAACTCCGGCCAATGGGTTCCGGTCCGGTTCCTTTGTCGGGGAGAGGGGTATCGATGGATGGGGGTGATCCGCTCCCGTCTTCATCTTTTTTGCGTGGATTCTCCCGGTAGACTTTCGATTCTGGGGCTTGACGTGTTTGGGCGGGATCTGTGGTCGCGTCTTCTCTATGGGATCCGATTTTCTTTCCTGTTATCCATTTCGGCTGTCTCTCTTTCGTTTTTGGTCGGGGTGCTGGCCGGTCTGGTCGCCGGTACAGGAGGAGGATGGATCGATCAACTGATCATGCGGACGGGCGAAGTTTTCATGGCGATCCCTTCCCTGTACTTATTGATGGGGATCCGGGCTGTGTTTCCGCCCGGTTTGTCCACAACAGAAGTCACTCTGATCATGACTGGTGCGCTGGCTTTTGTCGGATGGGCGGGTCTCGCCAGGGTCGTGCGGGGTGTGGCGCGCAGTCTCCGTCAGGAGGAATTTGTCCTGGCGGCACAGGCTGTCGGCGTTTCGTGGTGGGGAATCTGGGGACGCCATATTCTGCCGAACATGTCCTATTATCTTCTGGTCGCGCTGACGATTTCGATACCGGGATTTATCGTGGGTGAAGCCGGATTGTCCTTTCTGGGCCTTGGTGTGTCCGAGCCCCATCCCAGTCTGGGGAATATCCTGGCAGAGTCGCAGTCTTTGCCAGCGATGAAAGCCGCTCCCTGGTTGTTGCTTTCGGGGGCGGTTATCGTGATCATCGTTGTCTTGTTCAATTTGCTTGGAGACCGGCTTCGGGAGCCTGATCAGAACGGAAATGCCGGGTAACGGTTTCCGCGCCGTTGTCTTTTGGGCACCGAACACAGAAAGGACGTTTCGCACTTCTTCCGGGGATGAAATGGCAGGGGGTGCGTCATGACGGATGGAGATTTCAGATAAAGAAAAAGAACGGCGACTGATCTTATGGGATCTGGACGGAACTCTGGTCGATTCCCGGAAGGATCTGGTTCATGCAACAAATGTTGCGGTGACCACTTTGGGGTATGAGCCTGTACATGACGACCATTTTGAGAAGATGGTCGGGAATGGCGTCCGTTTTCTTGTGAATCAGGCGTTGCCTCATTATGTTCCGGAAGAGGAACGGGAAAAGGCAATACAGATATTTCTGGATTATTATCGCGATCATATTGCGGACAGGACGCACTTTTTTTCGGGAATTCCGGAAATACTGGAGAGTCTTCCGTGTATCCATGTTGTTCTGTCGAACAAAAGGGAAGACCTCTGCCGCGAACTGATCCGAAAGCTCGGAGCCGAACGGTTCTTTCAGGAAATCGTGGGAGGCGATACGTTCGATCGGCGCAAACCGGACCCGACTCCTGTTCTGAAGATGGTCGAAAAATTCAACGTGGATAAAAACGCGACAGCCTTTATCGGAGACAGTATCATCGACATGGAAGCCGGTCGGCGCGCGGGGGTTCTGACCGTCGGTGTCAGGTGGGGGTTCGGGGATCCGTTGGAAAATCCGGAGTTTTCAGCGGACAGGATCTTTCGGGAGGTCAGCGATCTCGGATCTTTCCTGCAGGAATGGATGGGGGTTCTGTCAGGAGAAAGAGGGTCAGCGCAAGATATCCGGCAAGGATGAATCCGTTCAGGAGGACGGACTGCTGATGGAGTGAGTCGAACGCTGCTTTCAGGGAAGAATCGTCCGGTCGTGCGTACCATGCAGCTCTGGATGACATGGCACGGGGTCCGAGAGAAAGAGCGAGGTATCCGGTCATGGCTGTCAGGATTCCCAAGAAGTAAAGGGATTTTTTGCCATTCGAAGGCTTGAGGACGACTCGGCTGCCTTGAAGGAGAAGAGATACGAGCGTAAAGACGAAAAGCAGATGAAAATACGGTGGGAAAAGAACCCCTACGACGTGACCGGCCTGATCTTTCCCCAGAGAGCGAAAAAGCACCGGGGTGACAAAAAGGGTAAAAACCAGTGTTCCGCCGGTCAGGAAGACAAGGACATAGCCATAGATCAGATAGAGAAGCCGTTGCAAGACCATACCCGAGTGTAAGGGATGTGATAAGACCGGTCAAGCTTTCGGGTCTATTCGGATCGCTGGGATGGGGTAGGTATTGAAAATTAAAATCCATTTTGTTGTAATGGTAAGGATTTTTTCTCGGAAAATTTTTCATGCATGTTCCCCAGACGGGGAGCTGGCCCCCAGCAGGATCAAGCGATATCTCTGCCGAAACCTCTCCTGTTTTCCCTATTCAGGCATTTCCGGTTCCCGGATGGCACGGTGCGGGTTGATCCATGAGCGAGAAAAAAGAAAACGGTTTCGTGTTTGTCACCCGGTTGGGTTTCGAACTGGTTGTCACGACGTTTGCCTGTGCAGGTGTCGGCTATTATTTTGATTCCCGATTCGGCATGCGGTTTTTCCCGGTGTTGTCCATTGCCGGACTCCTCATCGGTGGGGGTGCAGGCTTCTGGATGGTGTACCGGACGATTTCGCGCATGACCCGTCTTGAGGACGGCGACAGGAATCCAGATAAACGGGAGTAGATGTTGAACGGCAATCCACTGGAAGAGTTCTTTCTTCATTCGCTTTTTACCTTGCGCCTTATGGGACATGATTTTGCGGTGACTCAGGCGGTTGTTTCCTTCTGGGTCATCGGAGCCATAGCCCTGCTCGGAGCCCTGCACATCCGTGCGAGGGCTTCAATTGTTCCGGGGCGGTTCCAGAGTCTTGTCGAAATGCTCTATGAGACGATGGCTCGCGTCGTGGACGAGAATATCGGCATCGAAAACAGGGAAAAGTATCTCCCGTGGATTCTTTCCATTTTCCTGCTGGTGTTTCTCGGAAACTTCCTGGGACTGGTTCCTCATGTCTTTACGGTCACCTCCGAACTCGTTGTGACGGGAATACTGGCGGTCGCTGTCTATCTGACAAGTCTGGCAATCGGGTTTTCCCGGCACGGTATCCGTTTTCTGAAGGTGCTGGTACCGGAAGGGGTGCCAGTCTGGATGATGCCCCTCATCGTTCCGATCGAGATCATCTCCCAGCTTGCAAGGCCGTTGTCTCTGGCTGTCCGTCTTTTTGCAAACATGACGGCGGGGCACACCATCCTTTTTGTTTTGTTCACGCTGACCGGGACGCTTGCGGTTTATCTTAAGTGGTTACCATTTTCGATTTCCGTCGTCCTGTATCTCCTGGAGGTCCTCGTGGCCTTTATCCAGGCATATATTTTCGCCATCCTGTCCGCGGTTTACATTGGGCAGGCTGTCAAGCTCAATCATTAAGGGTCATTCCAAACGGAGGGTCATTTTTCATGGATGTTCACGCTGCTGCGTTGATTGGTATGGGTGCTGCCGCAATCGGTGTTGCCGGATCCGGTGCGGGAATCGGTTATATCTTCGGTAAGATGATCGAGGCGGTCGCCCGTCAGCCGGAAGTGGAAGGCCGGGTCTCGAAGTACATGTGGCTGGGTTTTGCGCTTTCAGAGGCAGTGGCTCTTTATGCCCTGGTGATCGCGTTCATCATCATGGGGCTCCGGAAATAAATATGACCGGAGGAAAGGTTCTGGAAGTCAAAGAAAGGAACACAGATGCCGCAGTTTGATGCCCGATTCTTTTCTTCTCTCGGGTTGTGGACGGTCCTGTCCTTTTTTCTGATGCTTGTTATCGTCTGGAAAGTTCTCCTTCCCTCGCTGGTCAAGGTTTTGGAAGAACGGAAGACGCGAGTGGTATCGGACCTGGAAGCCGCCCGGAACAATCGCGAAGAATCTGCCCGCATCCTTGAAGAGCAGAAGGTTCTTCTTTCGAAGGCCCGGGCGCAGGCGGAGGAAATCTTGCGCCAGGCGGAAGAGATGGGGAGAGTCGTCCGGGAAGAAAAACAAAAGGAAGCGTTGCTGGAAGTGGAAGCCCGACTGAAAAAAGCAGAAGCCCAGATCAAGGCGGACGTGGACAGGGTGCGAAACGAACTTCGCAAGGAAACGGTTTCGCTCGTTGTTCGAGGGATCGAATCCGTACTTGAGGAAAGTCTGAACGAAACGCAAAAGATGATGTTTATCAACAGGGCTATCCGGGCGGTGGAAGCTGGCCACGTCAAGGGAGAGCCAAAGAAGGCAGGATGAGAGTCGGAAGAAAAGCGGAGGCGAAGGCCAAGCGTCTCGTCGAATATTTGCTCGAACGGATCGCAGGGAACGAGGAACGGTTTTCGGCCTGGGAAAATGCGCTGTCCATTCTGGAGGGTCTGCGTTTCAACAGGAAGGTACGTACTTTTGCGTTGACGCGTTCCATTCCCTTGGGAGAGAAGACGGAATTGTTTCAGGGAGTGTTCCGGGATGCCGGTCTTTCCTTGCCGGAAGATGTTGCGCAGGGTGTTCTGTCTGTGCTGATTCTGGAAAACCTGTGGGATGTTCTCCCGAGCTGTCGCACACAGCTTCAGAAAAGATTCTTCTTTGAGACAGGGCAGGTGGAGGTATCCATCGAGTCGGCGCATCCAATCGACGCCGGGGAAAAAAAGAAAATCGAACAGTTGCTTTCGGAAAAGCTGGGAAACCTGCAGGTCAGGGCGAACTGGACAATGAAGCCGGAGTTGATCGCCGGCCTGGTGATTCAGGCTGGTACGCATGTGTGGGACGGTAGCCTGAAAGGGCGCTTGAACCAGATGCAGAATGAACTCCTGGATCGGGCTTGAGCCCGGATGAGATGGGGGATGGGATAACCTTGAAAAGCACGGAAATCACGAGCGACATATTGAAAAGCCTGAACGCCTTCCGGGGAGGAGTGATTTCGGATGATCGGGGGACGATCCTGGAGGTCGGCGACGGGATTATTCGTATCGCCGGTCTGGAAAAGGCGAAGGCAGGAGAAATGCTGGAACTTGTCAGAGGGGGAAAGGCTCTTGTACTGAACCTCGAAGAAAACGAGGTCGGTGCGGCCCTTCTGGAAGCAACGGAAGATGTCCGTGCCGGGGATGAGGTCCGGACGACTTCGCGGGTGATGGAAGTTCCTGTCGGTCCGGAACTGGTGGGACGTGTCGTCAATGCCTTGGGACAACCAATTGACGGAAAAGGCGACATTCAGGCGAAGATGACATCCCCGGTCGAAAAGGTTGCCCCCGGTGTGGCGACGCGTAAGGCCGTCGGAGTTCCGCTCCAGACGGGGATCAAGGCTATCGATGCCATGATCCCGGTCGGTCGTGGCCAAAGGGAACTGATCATCGGGGACCGGCAGACCGGAAAAACGACCATCGCCCTCGACACAATTCTGAACCAAAAAGGGAAAAACGTCATTTGCATCTATGTGGCCATCGGTCAGAAGGCTTCCAGTGTGGTCAATGCCGTCAACATTCTGGAAAAGAACGGTGCGATGGAATATACCATCGTCGTGGCTGCATCGGCTTCGGAGCAAGCGGCTCTCCAGTATCTGGCCCCCTATTCCGGATGTGCCATGGGGGAATATTTCCGTGACCGGAACCAGGACGCTCTGATCGTCTATGACGACTTGACGAAGCATGCCTGGGCATACCGCCAGCTTTCCCTTCTTCTCCGGAGGCCGCCTGGACGGGAAGCGTATCCCGGCGATGTCTTCTATCTCCATAGCCGTCTCCTGGAACGTGCGGCCCGGCTGGACGAGAATCATGGAGGAGGTTCCCTGACAGCGCTTCCGATCATCGAGACCCAGGCAGGTGATGTTTCCGCTTTCGTTCCGACAAACGTCATCTCGATCACCGATGGCCAGATCTATCTGGAAACGGACCTTTTCTATTCCGGGATCCGTCCTGCGATCAACCCCGGAATTTCTGTCTCTCGGGTCGGCGGTGCAGCCCAGATCAAGGCAATGAAGCAGGTAGCGGGAAAACTCCGTCTCGAAATGGCCCAATTCCGGGAATTGGCAGCATTTGCCCAATTTGCTTCGGACCTGGACAAAACAACCCGTGACCAGATCGAACGCGGTCTTCGGCTGACGGAGATTCTCAAGCAGTCACACTACTCTCCCATTCCGGTGGAAAAGCAGATCGCCATCATTTTTGCCGCGACGAACGGTTTTCTGGATGCCATCAAGCCCGCCAGTGTTTCGCGGTATGAAAAAGAACTGTCCATTTATCTCGACACGAACGGGTCGGAACTTTTGAAAGCGGTCCGCGAGGAAAAGACGCTTTCGGAAAAGACGACGGAACAGCTGAAGGCGCTGTTGTCGAGTTTTCAAAACATCTTTCAGGAGTCTTAAGGGATGCCATCCCTTCGCTCAATCCGATCCCGGATCAAGTCGGTAAAAAATACCCGTCAGATTACAAAAGCCATGGAGATGGTTGCCTCTGCAAAGATGCGCAAGGCACAGCAAAGAGTCATCGACACCCGCCCGTATGCGGAAAAAATTTATGACCTGATGCACCGGATTGCCTATCTTGAAAGGTCTTTTCCGAATCCGTATTTCGAGGTTCGCCCGGTCAGGACGGCGGGAATCGTTCTTGTGTCGACCGACCGCGGTCTCTGCGGAGCGATCAACGCGAACCTCTTCCGCTCCTTGACCCGGTTTATGAAAGAGCGGCCCGGAACAAATTTCGAGTTTGTGACGATTGGCCGCAAAGGAAGAGACTTTGTTCGCCGATCGGGTCTGCCCCTTCAGGGTGTTATTCATGGAGTGAAGGATCGGGGGACGATCGAAGAAATTCTGCCGGCCACGCAGGTTGTGATTGAAGAGTTTTATGCAAAAAGACACTGGGAAGAAGTCTGGATTTTCTATACCCAGTTCGAGTCGATCATGTCGCAAAAGCCAAGGCATGAAAAACTGTTGCCGATAGACCCTCAGTTCTTGACAGAAAAAATTCCGGCCGGTCTCTCGGGCGAATATCTTTTTGAGCCAGACCGTCGCGACATTCTTGACGTCCTGATTCCACGATATTTCGAAACGGTTATTTTTCAGAGAGTCCTGGAAAACTTCGCCAGTGAATACAGTGCCCGGATGGTCGCCATGAAAAATGCCACGGCCAATGCCAAGGAAGTTATTTACGGTCTCACGTTGACATACAACAAGTTGCGACAGGCCAATATTACGAAGGAAATATCGGAAATTTCCTCCGGTGCGGAAGCGATCAGCCAGGGTTGATCGGATTTTCGTCCATCCAATAACCACAAAAGGAGTATGAAAGGTATGGAAACGGGAGAAATCATACGGGTGATCGGACCGGTTGTGGATGTCCGGTTTCCCGAAGGGAGCGTTCCGGATATCTATGCAGCCCTGCAGGTCGAGGGGGATGAAATTATTCTGGAAACCCAGCAGCAGATTGGCGAAGGGGTCGTAAGGTCGATCGCTATGTCGACGACCGATGGTCTTGTTCGGGGGATGAAGGTCAAAAACACCGGATCCCCGATCCAGGTTCCTGTCGGGCAGTCCGTTTTGGGACGTATGATGGATGTTCTCGGGAACCCGGTTGATGAAGCAGGCCCGATTTCAGCCGAATCCCGAAGATCCATCCATCGAGAACCCCCCAGCTTTGAAGAGCTTGCCAGTGCGACAGAAGTGTTCGAAACGGGAATCAAGGTGGTCGATCTGATTGCTCCGTTTGCCAAAGGTGGAAAAACAGGTCTTTTCGGAGGCGCCGGAGTCGGAAAGACCGTTATCATCATGGAGCTGATCCGTAATATCGCTATGGAGCACGGCGGTTTTTCTGTCTTTGCCGGTGTCGGTGAACGGACCCGGGAAGGCAACGATCTCTGGAACGAAATGAAGGAATCCAAAGTCATAGACAAGACCAGTCTAGTCTATGGGCAGATGAATGAACCTCCAGGAGTTCGTCTTCGTGTCGCTCTGACGGGATTGACCCAGGCGGAATACTTCCGGGATGAAGAGCAAAGGGACGTCTTGTTCTTTATCGACAATATCTTTCGTTTTACCCTCGCAGGCGCGGAAGTTTCCGCACTGTTGGGCCGAATGCCTTCGGCTGTCGGATATCAGCCGACATTGGCGGTGGAAATGGGAGGACTCCAGGAACGTATCACCTCCACCAAAAAGGGATCGATCACGTCTGTCCAGGCTGTCTATGTACCGGCAGATGACTTGACGGATCCGGCCCCGGCAACGACATTTTCCCATCTGGACGCCACGGTCGTTCTCTCTCGCCAGATTGCTGAATTGGGTATCTATCCGGCGGTGGATCCCCTCGATTCCACTTCCCGGATTCTCGACCCGATGACCGTCGGAGAAGAACATTACAACGTCGCCCGGTCGGTTCAGAAGACTCTTCAGAAATACAAAGATCTGCAAGATATCATTGCCATTCTCGGGATGGACGAACTGTCGGACGATGACAAGAGGATTGTCGGAAGAGCCCGCCGGATCCAGAGATTTTTGTCCCAGCCCTTCTTCGTGGCGGAAGTCTTTACGGGAAGTCCCGGAAAGTATGTTTCACGTCAGGATACGGTCAAGGCGTTCAAGGAAATCGTCGAAGGGAAACATGATGAATTGCCAGAACAGGCATTCTACATGGTGGGAACGATTGATGAAGCTCTGGAAAAAGCGGAGAAGCTGAAAGCGAAAGGGTAAGTTTCATGGCCTTCATGCTGTCCTTGATGACACAAGAAAGACATTTGCTGTCGGAAGAAGTCGACTACATCCAGGCTAAAGGGGTAGAGGGAGAATTCGGTGTCCTGACAGGACATACCCCATTCCTGACCCTTCTGGACATCGGCGAATTGCTGGTGCGAAACAAAGAGGCATTGTATTCCTATTTCGTTGCTGGCGGAGTGGTGGAAGTTCTTCCGGACAGAGTGACAGTTTTGGCCGATACCATTGAGCGCGCGGAAGAAATCGACGGAAAAAGAGCCGAAGAAGCCAGGCAGAATGCCATGGAAGCTCTGAAGCAACCCATTTCGCCGGAATCCCGTCTTGGATACGAACAGGTCCTCAAACGGGAAGGTGTCCGTCTCGGCATTCTTTCCCGTCGTCATTCGACGAGACATCCCGGATCTCTCGAAGAATAGGGATCATAATCCGCGAACGGAGGCCGGGAGATTTCCTATTTTTCATCCGGCCTCCGATTTTATTTCTTTCCTCCCAATTCGATGGCAGCCCCGTAGAATGGGTTCCACTCCCGCTCCTGTCCCACCGTTGTGTAAGGTCCATGTCCGGAAACAATAATCGTCGAGGGAAGAAGCCCGTCCAGAAGCCTCTTGACCGAAGCGAGAGAGGCGGGGAAGTCGCCGGGTGTATCCGGTTTTCCGCAGGATCCGCAGAATATCCCGTCTCCGACGAAGACCACCCCCCCGAGGTGATAGGCGACGGAACCGGCCGTATGTCCGTTCGCAGGGTAAACGTCGATTTTCCAGCCTTTGCGGAAAAACCCGTCCGACACGGCTTCCGGCTCCCTTCTTTGAAGATGCAAGGGAATCGGAGCATCGAGCAATGGAACATCGGCTTCTGACAGGAAGACGGCTTCCGGCAGCCGTTTTCCAAGGCGTGACAAGTCCCCGGCATGATCCGAATGTCCATGAGTCAATAATATTCCATCGAGAGTCACGTCCAGATCATCGATGGTTTCAAGAAGACGGTTGCCGATACCACCCGTGTCGATCAGGAGGGCTCTTCCCGGATCTTGCGGATGGAGGACGACATAGGTCCAGACGGCATAGCCATGATAGGATTCCCCGACGGGAACGATTTGTGGAGGAAGAACGGGGTGAGGGGTGTGGTCCGGCGAGAAATGCAATTTCTGCATCACCGAGCCCTCGAAGCCCAAGGCCTGTCCCAGGAGATGCCATTCGTTGTCCGACGGGAGATACGTTCCCGACTCCGCGTTTCGTAAGATGTCAGGAGCGATTCCCGTCAGTTCCGACAAGTTCCGGAGCCCCATTTTTCTTCCGTACCGGAATTTCTTCAACACGTCGGAAAACTGGTCCTCCAGTTCGAAATTGACTGTCATTGATTCAGGACCCTTCCTCAAAGAAATTGATGCCGATAAAATAAACGAGTAGCGAACGGACTTGATGTTCCAGACGAACGAAGATGCGTTTGTTTTTGATGTTGAGACCTTTTTTATAATAAAAATCCGACAGGGAATAAAATCCGAGGTTTTCGTATACGACGCCCAGATCGAAATAGAGCTGATAGGGCGGGTTTTTCTTTTTTTTAAGATACAGAGAGTAGTCGGAGTTCAGAAAAAAAAGGGCGAGCCTCCTTTTTTGCTCCTGCAGGCTTTTGAAGGCTCTGCGGGAATATCGGTCGAACGGGTAGAAAGGTCTTTTGAGCGTAATTTTTACCGGATAGAGAAGATAGGCGATATGTTGGGAAATTTTCCCGTAGAGTTTGAGATTCAATATCTTTTGTGGTTCAAAGTGGCGGTTGAAAAGGGAAAGGGGTACTTTTCGTGTTTCATTTCCCGTTTCGATCGTCTTGTCGAGAAAAATCCTGTACGGAAAAACCTGGACGATGGCGATATGGAACTTCATTCTGTTGTGACGAATCCACATTGGAACCGAAAGAACGTTGCAGGATGGACTGGAGCATTTCCCGCTGCTCGAAATGGCTTCGTCCTTGATGGTATGGGACAGGATGTGAAGCAATATAAGAACATTGGACTGCGTGATGTGGGACAGATTTTCCAGGGAAACCGGATTGTCCGAAAAGCCGGAAGGAAAATCGACCGGAATGGCCCGGATCCCGCCGATGGACTCCAGGTTCCGGATCATCGTTTTCTTGAACAGCCGATTTTCCGGACTGTTCAAAGGCCAGATCAGAACGCCGATTTTTTGTGCATTTTCCAACCGAATCGGAGGGTTTATCGTGTCGTGAAGAACGATCTGGGGAGTCGAGCACCCGGCGACGGGCAACAAAAGGAAAAGAAAAATCGTTCGCAAGATCCAGAAGAAACGAGGCATTTTCACCTTATGTGTTGGTGTTCTTGAGGGAAAACGCATGACTCCCCTTTGCATCCATTATGGCCTGAACCGGTAAAGAGGGACAATCCCGTAAGCGATTCGGCTCTCTGTCCGGATCGGCCTGCTGGAAATGACCGTACAGAATCCTTTATAATCCTTGCGTATCGGTTTTATCCTGTCAAACGGGGCGTGGCGCAGCCTGGTAGCGCACCTGCTTTGGGAGCAGGGAGTCGAAGGTTCAAATCCTTTCGCCCCGACCAGTTTTCCATCCGACCGTTGTCCCGTTTCCAATCGCCGCGTGCATCGTCCAATATTCAGAGGATTGGTTCGAAAGGATTGCCCCGAAGGATGAGCGAAAAAGGACTTGCTCTTGATTTGAAGGAAAAACAGAGGGAGAAAGGAAAACAAAAGATCCACCAATGGTTCGCTTTTCTCGTCACTGTTCTGACGATGGTGATCCAGGGAGGGTGCGCCACTTCTCCGGAAGGGAACGGAGAGGCCGCAATCCGGGAGGCGGCAAGAAGTACGGGAATCGATCTGATTCGGGGTCTGGCCCGATGCGAACCCGGGAATTCCTATCCGGCTGTCGAAGTGGGCGAAGTCGGGGGAAGCTTTCGTCGTCCACCGGGAGGCGGGATCGGACAGATGCATTCCCGCCGTCTTTTTCAGGAAAGGGAAGATGCCAGACGCGCCATGATCCTTTTTCGGGAATTTCTGGTGGACCGTCTCGTGAATTCCCGTTCTGTCCAGTACGTGACCGCTTCGGAAGTCAAACGACGGGCACTGTCGGAAGAACGCCTGTTCCAGATGCAGCACGCCAGAAGTTCCACCCTTCATGCTCCCGGACGGGTGATCGGGGCAGATTTCGGCGTGGTTGCCCATTTCTCCATGGAGAAGGGGCGAGTGATATCGGCTCATCTCGAAGCCCTGGATTTTTCCGATAACCGGGTTTGCTGGTCCCGTGTTCAGCAAATCCGCTATTGAATGCCCCGCGGGTGGGTTTCTGACGGAATTCCAGGTCTCCGGGAGGTTTGATGCGTGAAGAATGTTCTTCTGGTCGAGGACGATCCGGTCATTTCCCAGACCCTCGTGATGAGTCTCCCTTACCGGGGATATTCGATCGATTCGGTCGGTTCACTCGAGAAGGGATGGAAGCGATTGTCGGAAGGGAAATACGACATGATCCTCCTGGATGTCCAGCTTCCTGATGGCACCGGGTTCGAGCTTTGCAGGCGCCTTCGTGAGAAGGACCTTGTCGTCCCCATCCTGATGGTGACAGCAAGGACCGACGAACCTTCGGCCGTCCGCGCCCTGTCCATGGGAGCGGACGACTACATCCGAAAACCCTTCGGCCTCGATGAACTGACGGCGCGGATGGACCGGCTGGTGGAGAGAAAAGCCAACCGGAGCACTTGGGTGACTTACCGGAACATTCGTATCAACCGGTCTGAAAGACTGGCGTGGGTCGATGGCGCAGAGCTTTCATTGGGCCGGAAGGAGTTTGAGATTTTCAGCATTCTGGTCCGGAGAGGCGGGGAAGTGGTGACCCGTGAGGAGATCCTCGACGCTTTGTCCGACCAGTCGGAAATGTACGACCGTACCATCGATTCCCATCTCTCCCATCTGCGAAAGAAAATTCGGGAAGTCGCCGACAACCGGATCCAGATCCAGCCGGTCTATGGCGTCGGTTATCGCCTGGAAGCCTAGGATGGCCTGTCTTGAACCGAAAACTTTTCCTGCAACTGCTTCTCATCAGTCTTTCTGTCTCCTTTGTTCTGGGTGCCGCGATCATTACAGGAATCCGGAGCCTGAACGAGGCCGGGGAAGGCCCTGTCCAGAACCCGGCTCTGAAGTTCATGGCGCGCGTGATCGAACGGGGAGGCCCCTATCAGGCGACTCTTCAGGTTTTCGAAGCGATGAGGATCAAGCTGGGGCTTGGGATCATGCCCGTCTGGATCGTGGGGCAGGACGGGGAGATCTACGCCGAAACCTCTCCTTACGGTCCTCTTCCGGTGGAGTGGAAATCGCTGGTCAAACCCCGGAAGGTTCACGGCATTGTCGCCCACTATCGGCCGTTTCATCTGACACCGGATTACATGATCATCCGGCTGGATTCTTACGTTCCCACGTTTCTCATGGTACGTATTCCCAACGCCGGCGCCATTCAGAGAACGCTACTCGGTCAGTCGGTTTTCCTTTTTGGAACGATGGCGGCCTCTGCCTTCGCGGGTCTGTTGATCACGTTCGTCTATCTTCGACAAAAATCCCTGCAGGCGAAGGATGTTCTCGGACGTCTCGAACGGGGTGACCTGAAAGCGAGGTTTCCGATTACCCGCCTCGACGAGGCGGGAAGCCTCATGACGGATTTCAACCGGATGGCAGACGCGATCGAACGTCTGGTAGCGCGCGTCGAAGAGACCGATCGGGCGAGGCAGGAACTGTTGCAGGAACTGGGGCATGACTTGCGTACCCCGATGACGAGCCTTCGGGCTTCGGCCGATACGCTTCTCTCCTATGGAGGAGCGATGTCCGAAGGAGAAAGGGAGCGGTTCGTCCGGATTATTCAGGCGGAGAGCCACTATTTTCTGCGTATGATCGACGACCTGTTCTTTATCGCGGAAGTGGGGGATCCCCGATATCGAAAAACGGCCGAAGAGGTCGACCTCACCCAGCTTCTCAAGGCGGAAATCCAGCAGCGGGAAGAAAACGATCCGAAAAGAAACCACCCCATTTTCAGCAGGCTCGTTTCGGATCCGAAACCGGTCAAGGTCGTCGGGGATCCGATTCTTCTCAAGCGGCTCTTCAGAAATGCCCTGCAGAACGCCCGAAAGTATGCCCGGACTTCGATCGAGGTGACGGTCGAACGAATCAAGGCGGAAGACGGTCTTCATCGGGCCAGGATCCGCGTGCTCGACGACGGACCGGGCATCGAACCGGATGAAGCCGCAAACTTCGGGAAACGCCGGACGAGACGATTTTCAATCGACCGGACCCTGTCGAATTCGGAGATTTCCCTCGGTCTGGGATCCGTCATCATGGCAGCGATCGTCCGGGTACAC
The DNA here is from genome assembly GCA_021826965.1 of Nitrospirota bacterium. Lineage (GTDB taxonomy): Bacteria > Nitrospirota > Leptospirillia > Leptospirillales > Leptospirillaceae > Leptospirillum_A. The sequence goes on along the minus strand of JAKAYA010000007.1, from coordinate 37,972 downwards.
GGAGGAACGCTATCTGTTCGAAACCTGAAGGAAGCGGGACTGGAACAGACGGGCACGGAGCTTCTGATCGAGCTTCCTGTCTGAGATCGAACACTCTTCCATCATTTTTCAAGAATTCTGGGAGATAAAGGATGGGCTACGAAAAGGGTGGACTCCCGGGTCCTCTCCTGCAAACTCCCATTCATTAATGACTGGAGGCAGACATGTTGAAAGGCAGACTCAGAGGGATCCTTGTTTTTATGATGGCGGCCGGAATGATCATTTTTTCCGGAGTTTCTCGAGCGGAAGCCCATATGGACCATCACAGGATGATGATGCACATGATGATGCATGGCGGACCGATTCCGTTTTACCTGATGAACCAGGATCGCCTGGGACTATCCCGGGAGCAGGTCACCCGGCTCATGAAACTCAAGGAGTCATTCCGCAAGACGGTCATCATGGAAAAGGCGGACATCAAGGTGCTTCATCTGGACATCATGAACGACATGATGCACCGGAAGATCGATACCTCCGATGTCAAAAAGGATATGGACAAGATTCTCGAACACAAGAAACTTATTCTGCACAGCTATGCCGACATGGTTTCAAAAGCGCATCTGATCCTTTCTCCAAAACAGTATGAGGAAGTCAAGAAACTCTGGAGGGAAATGATGATGATGCATCACGGGATGATGGAGTCCGGCCATCGTATGTGATGCCGGAAAGATCATCTCTGAACGGGGGCACCTTCGGGGTGCCCTTTTTTCGTTTTGGTGAACGTCCTGTCCGGAAGCGGAGGTGTGTCGTGAGAAGAAGAAAGATCCTTTCGACGGTCGCGGCATTTTTTCTTTTTGTTTGTCTCGTTCTGTCGGGACAAGGGAGGTCTCCCGCGGACGAACCCTTGCCGGTTGCCCCGGGAGGTCCCTTCTCCAGGGTCTACCTGCCCCAGAACGCTCCAAGAGGAAAAGACCGGTTTTTTGGTCCGAAATCCTGGGAGCAGATGAACGGCAATGCCGAACATAACGCCGCCTTTCTCCAAGAGAAGGGCGGACCTTCCTGGTTTTTCGACGGAGTGGGGTGGCGATTCGCGGAAGCGCGCGCATGGCCTCTCCGGGAAAAAGAGCCCTTCGGGACCCATACTGACGGGGAAGTCGAAGCGGCGGCGGTCCAGACGCAATTCTACGGGAACGCCCTGGGAGTTTCCATCGTGGACGGTATTGTCTACGCCGAATCCGACGACATGTTCGCTTACGCTCTGAATGCCAGGACGGGACAGCTCGTCTGGCGGACCAGTCCGGTCGGAAACCACCTGATGGGAAACCCGGTCGTGAAAGGCCGTTTCGTATATCTTTCCGCCGGAGGGGTCGGGTTCAATTTCGCCAACGTCGTGCGTTATCGGGCGACGGGGTACGCGGTTCGTGGCATGGATGTCAGCTACAACGGAATTTATGCGCTGGATCGCAAGACCGGACAGCTGCTCTGGCACCATGGATCCGTGGGAGAAGCCATGCCGACGCCTGCCGTTCATGGAAATACCCTCTATTTTGCCACGGGGTCTGGGAGCGTGCATGCACTCGACCGCAGGACGGGAAAAACTTTGTGGACGACTCGCCTGAAAGGAAACGACAACATGTCGAGTCCGGCCTATTCTTCCGGACGGATCTATCTTTCGATGGCGGATCCGCCCCGTCTGTATAGCCTGGATGCAAGGAGCGGCAAAGTCTTGTGGAGCCGGACGATTCGGGGTGCCGCGAACACAGGGATGGGGGATGTGTCTCCGACTGTCTCTCAAGGGATTGTGGTGATGGATACGGTCACTCGACCGGAAAGGGGCCGAAAAGGAGTTACGCTTCAGCCGGTGATCGAAGCGTTCGATGCAAAGACCGGAAAAACCCTCTGGGAAAAAAGGATGAGGAGAGGTCCTCGTCCGCCGGCGTTCAAGGGAGGTGTTCCGATGATCCATGGACATGTCGTCTATGTGGGTTCGCCCGTCAACGGGGACTACGAAGCCCGGGACCTGAGAAACGGAAAACGGATCTGGAAATGGAACCGTATTTCTTCCGCCCGATCGGCTCCGACCTTCGCCTACGGACGTCTTTTTATCGCCGGGGCGGACCACGTTTACGTCCTGGACCCGAAATCCGGGAAGGAATTGGCCAAAAAATGGATCGGAGGCCGTATGGGCATTGTGAGCCCGACCATTATCGGAGGCACGATCTATCTCGCAAATTCTTGGGACTGGATTCTGGCGATTCCCCTTTCGCTTTGGAAAGAAAAGGCTTCTTCCTGAGATCGATTCCGAACCGGAAGAGTGTGACGGGGGTCTCATGCGTTTTCCATCATTTTTCCAGAATCTTTTCGTATAACAGAAAGCACGGATCCTTCGGGACAGGGTCCGTGCCAGTGCAACAAAGATAATAATCAGGACGGGCTCCTTCATCGCTGAAGGTCCCGGCCTGTCCTTTCGTTCCCCGGTGGACTCTTCCAGAGCCCCTTCCTCTGTTGTCCAGCCTTCTTCGCGCACCTTCCCTGCTTTTCTGCAAGTAAAACCGGCCCGACCGGCCCTTCCAGTGAAATATCCACCGGGTTACAGGGACGGGGGATTCTCCCCCGTCTTTTGTTTTTTCGATCGGGATGCACAGGGCGTGTCGGGTTGTTAAAATAGTCAGGAAAAGCCACAAGAACGAGACATGACTCAGGAGGGCATACGCATGACAGACACACACCAGATACCCGGTTTTTTCCATTCATCGGACCTTTCCGGAATTTCGACAGAGGAATGCCAGCTGTCTTCGTCGTTGGGAGGAGCTTTTGCCCGGCCAAAAGGCCCGGGACCCCATCCGGCGATGGTCGTGTTCATGGAAGCCTTCGGTCTGAACGGATACATCCGCGATATTCTCCGTCTTCTGGCGGCGGAAGGATTTCTGGCGGTGGCTCCTGATATTTATGAAGGCAAAACCTATGAATACTCGGACTTCTCAAATGCAATCGGACATCTGTCCCGACTGAAGGATGACGCCGTCATGGAACAGACCCGGCAGACCCTGGACTGGCTCGAAAAACAGGGTGATGTTCGAAAAGACCGTATCGGCGCCATGGGTTTTTGCATGGGAGGAAGACTGACGTTCCTGTCCCTGACGACATTTCCCGACCGCTTCAGGGCGGGTGTTTCCTATTATGGGGGTTCCATCGGTCACGAAGGTCTCGACGGACTGGGGCGAAAGGAAGTCCTGTCCGGATCCGGACGTCTGACGTCTCCGATTCTCTTGTTGTATGGTTCGAAGGATGAATCGATTCCGGCCGACGAACACGGCCGGATCGCCCGGACGCTGAGTTCGCTCGACAAGACGTACCTCATGGCCGTTTATCCTGAAGCTCCCCACGGGTTTTCCTGCTGGCAGCGGAGTTCGTATCGGGAGGCCGCGGCCATGCCGGCGTGGCATCTCGCCACATTCTTCCTGAAAGAACATCTGAAGAGCCCCGGAAAGTGAAAGTGTTTTGGGTGGACGACACGCGCGGGACAGCTTGGCGGAACCCGATGCTGCCCGGCCAACCGGGTTGATTGCAATCGCCCGTCCCCTGATCGCGGCGAGATGTCTCAGAAGCGTTGCCCAGGGGATACTGCTTGTCGATTTTACCTTGTACCTTCGCGCTCTCGGCTGGACAGCCGTCCAGTTGGGAGCGCTCTTTACGGCCGGCATTTTTTCCCAGATCGTCCTGATCCTCTTGACCGGCCCTCTGGTCGACCGGCTTGGACCGCGTCCGGTCCTTCTCACCATCGGCCTTTTACAGGGGATCATTTCTCTGGGCCCCTGGTTTTCCGGTTCGACAGCCGTCCTGTGGGTATGTGCCCTGCTCTGCGGTTTCGGGATCGGTGCCGGAGCGGCTTCAGGACCGTTTTCTCCAGTCGAGCTCGCATGGCTCGGAAGAATGGTCCGCCCGGAAAAACGCGGCGAGCTTTACAGTTTCAGTAACAGCGCCGGATTTGCAGGGATCGGGATCGGCGCCTTGTTGGGAATGTTTCCGAACGTGCTGGCAGGTCCTGTAACCGGTCCCTCCCTGTATCGCCCAGCATTTCCCGTTTTCTCTCTCGTCCTATTTCTTTCCTGTGTTCTGGTCTCCCGCTCTCCCGCTCCGCCTCTCCTGGAAGAGGAAGAAAGCGCCGGAATCTGTCGCTCTCGGGAAGAAGAAAATCGTTTATTGAAAAAACTGGTTTTGGCCAACGCACTCAACGGTCTGGGCATCGGGCTCTTTTTTCCTCTTCTGGCCTGGTGGTTCAGCGTCCGGTTCGGGCGAGGACCCCAAAGTCTGGGCGCCTTATTCGCTGTCAATTATCTTCTGATCGCCGTTTCTTCCTTTTTGATCGCACGCCTCTCGTTCGTGCTCGGGGTCGTCCGATCCGTCCTCCTGACGCGGGGGGTGGGTCTCTTGATGCTCATGCTTCTTCCTTTTTCGCCGAATTTTATCGTTGCGTTTTTCCTCTACGTTCTTCGGTCGGTCTTCAATCAGGGGTCCGTGGGATCGAGACAGTCCCTGAGCCTCAATCTGGTCGGCCAGAAACGACATGGTCTCGCCGGAACCATCCATATTGTCTCGACCCAGCTGCCCATGGCTGTCGGACCTTATCTTTCAGGGGCCCTTTTTCATTCGGGACATATCCGGTGGCCTTTTATCCTGGGGGCCTTTCTGCAAGGATCTTACCTCTTTCTCTACTGGACGTTTTTTCTTCGTCACGACCCCAATCTCCGTCCGTCTTCCTGAAGGTCGCCACAGCCTGGAAAGTTCTTTCCTCTTGCTCTTCCGCCGGCATCAGGAGGGAAAGGCCGTTCGGAGGATCCGTTCCGGACAATATTTCGGGCTGATGCCAGTTCACCAGCTCCATTCTGCCGTCCTGGTGTTCCACGAGAGCGGTGCAGCTTTCCACCCAGTCTCCGTCGTTGTGGTAGACGATGGAATCGAACATTTTGATGGCCGGTTTATGGATATGTCCGCAGACAGCTCCGTCCAGTCCCATCGATTGAACTTCCCGGGCGATCTGGGATTCGAAGCTTTCGATATAAGCCAGCACGGATTTGACAGAGCTCTTGACGGTCCGGGACAGGGACCATTCCGACCGGATCCCGATGTGCGACAGAAACGAATGGAGGGTCCGGTTCGCCCGAACAAGGAGATCGTATCCTTTGTCTCCCAGGTGGACCAGAAGGGGAGCGCACCGGATGAGCGCGTCGAATCGGTCACCGTGCAGGACCAGGAAGCAACGCCCGTCCCGGGTCGTGTGGACGGCTTCCTTGAGGATGTGAATGTTTCCGAAAAAAGGGAAAGGGTTGTCCAGGAAAAAGTCCAGTAATTTTCGGATGGGGTCGTGATTGCCTTCGAGGTAGACAACGCGGGTTCCATGACGGGCTTTTCGGAGAATTTTCTGGACGATGGTGTTGTGGCTTTCCGGCCAGTACCAGGATCGCTTCAGGGCCCAGAAGTCAATGATGTCTCCGACCAGAAAGAGGGTCTCGGATTCGGTATTCCGGAGAAAATGGAGCAGACGCTCGGCCTGGCAACCCCGTGTGCCGAGATGAATGTCGGAAATCCAGATGGTCCTGTATTTCAAGGCAGCCTCCTGTCTGAACGGTCAAGCTCGATGAGGAAGGAGGAAATCGATTCGGCAGCATGGGGCCAGGCGATCCGTCGACAGGATCGGATCAGGCCCAGACATCTTTCCGGGTCTTCCAGAATGTTGACCGACGTCCTCCCGGCGTGGAACAGATCTGTGGACACGGCAGCTCCATTGGAAACGAGGTAGTCTCTGTTTCGCCTTTCCTGCCCGCCCTGAGGTGGCAGAAGGATCAGGGGAATGGCTTTGGATACAACTTCCGAAATCGTCAATCCTCCGGGTTTTGTCAGAACGGCATCCGATGCGTCCATCCATTCGGAGAGGTTGTCAACAAACCCCATGATCCGTACCGGAAAGGGAAAGTCGTTTTTTCGGGACTCGAGGGCTTGCTGAAGGGGCTTGTTTCGTCCGGCCACCAGAATGAGCGATATATCACCGGTGACAGACCGAAACGAGCCGAGAACCCGACTCAGTGGAGCGGTTCCGAATCCTCCGGACAAAACAAGCAGGGTGGGTTTTTCCGGAAGGCCCAGATTCCGGCGGGTTTCTGCGGCGGGATGTCTCCGGGTGAAACGCGGGTCCACCGGGATGCCCATAACGTGAATGGATTCCGGTCGGATCCCCTCCCGGAGAAGCTCATGCCGGGCTTCTTCCGTCGGAACCACATAGTGATCCACATGTGGATGGATCCAGAGCCCGTGAGGCAAGAGATCCGTCAGGACGGCGACGATGATGGACCGGGGATCCGGTCGGGCGGTTTTTTTCCAGAGAAGTTCCAGAGGTAGGAAGTGGGTGCAGACGATCACGTCCGGGCATCGGGATCGGAGAGCCGGATAAAACCCGGGAGCCAGATGTTTCTGGACTTTCATGCGTCCGGAATGGAAGAGGCCGTTTCGTGAGGGGGAATCGGTCTTTCGGTAAAGGATTTCGAGGAGACGCGGGTTTCTTTTGGCGAGAAAATGATATCCGTCCCGGTAAAGACGACGAAAAGCGGGTCTCACCAGATCCAGGGTATCGACCGGGTCCGGACAGGGGTATCCTTGAAAGAGGAGTGCTTTATGAAGGGCTTCGGCCGCTTTCTGATGACCCTGTCCGGCGGATGCGTGAAAGAGTGTGATCATCGATGGACCTCCTCCTGGTGACGGGAAGGGCAGAGGCGGATATTTTCGCTCCATTCTCCGGTAAAGGTTGTGACGGCAAGGTCAAGGCAATATCAGGAGATAAGTTCGGATGAGGTCGCCGTAATGGTCGAAAAAGTCGGACAGCGTTTATCTGGGGGAGAAAAGTCCAGGGTAGACGCAAGTCGTATTGTCGAAATCCTTGGACATTTTTGGGAAGAGGAAGAGCGATCGGTCCGGGAAATGATCCGGAAATCTCATGGCCCCAAAGCTCTTCATGAAGTCCGACGATCGTTCAGAAGGCGGATCCGGATCGGAATTTTTATCGGATTTGCCGGATGCCTGAGCCGATCCAGCCGGAAAGATCTCGCCGTATTGGGAAAGGCCTATGCGGTCCTGGGGCCCTGGCGGGAACGTGACGTGAGGGAAAAAGCATGGAGACAGTTGTGCCGGAGAATTCCGGATATCCGGAAGTGCGCGCCTTTGTCTCGAATGGGAGAGGAAGGGAAAGACCACCGGCGACGAAGGCGGTTGCTGGAGCGTGTTCTCCGGAAAGCCGAAAGATGTGCTTTCCCGGGTTGTCCAAGCCGTCTGAAGAGTTTCCGGAAAGAGCCCGTCGGGGATTCGTCCGTGTTTTTCTTCCGTCTCCGGACGTTTCTCGCCGATCGGGATGCGGTCCTTGAACGCTTTGCGGCAAGGTGGGATGTTCTTGGAGCAGAGGGTCGTCACCGACTGCGGAAGGTTGTTCGGGTTCTTCACGAATCCTGGTCTCTGGCCCGGAAACTCGTCCCTGATCTTCCGGACGGGGAATCGGACCAGATTCTTGCAAAGCTGGACCGTTCCCTGGGCCGGCTGCATGACCTCGATATGAGCTTCAAGCGTTTGTGCCGGGTGTTGGAGAGCTCCGGCAGGAAAGGACGGCGTCAGGCTCTTCTCGTAGGCTGGTATGCCGGTGTCTCCGGCCATCTGTACCTGCAGGTCGGACAGCTGCTGGAACGTTACCGGAAGGCGCCCCGTCCGTGGGCACCGGTGGAGAACAGGCCGTTCAGCTCTTCGGACGGGTTTTCTCCGACAGGGTAAAGGTGGCGGCGCTCCGGACCACCGGGTGTTCGTCTTTGTGGAGGATTTCCAGAATGCCGGCCGGAAGTGCCTCGTTCCATGCCAGGGATTCGCGCACCCAGGGCGAAGGATCCGACAGAAGCGTTCGGGCGATTTCCTCGGACAACGAAATGTTTTTCGCCAGCACCGATCGTATGACTTCTTTCGGATCGCGGGAGAGAACCTGGAAGGCCTCTTCAGGAAGGAACGGGTTCTGTGCCGCGACTTCCCTCACCAGAGGGTCGGGGTCCATCGACAGGGTGAGGAGGGCTTCGGACGGAGTGGCGGGATGTCCTGCGACCGTTTCCCGGACCCATCGGTCGAGGCTTGCAGAGAGCTCCAAAAGGATTTCCGGAGAAGAGTCGGGTCCGATGGACCCGAGCTCCAGCTCTTCCCCTCCCGGCAGTGCCGGCGGCGAGGGAGGAGAATGGACGACCTGGATCAGTTCGATCTCGTATCCTTCCGGAGCATCGATAAAAGCGAAAATGCTGTGTCCAGTATTCGTGGGGCCGTCGGTCACCGGTACATTCAGGGAGGCCAGTCGGTCGATCGTCTCGTCCATGCTGGCGACTTCGAAGGCAAGATGGACCAGATCCGGCGGAACATTGACGGGACCGGAGGCCGGAAATTCCGTGATCTCGAGTTCTGCGTCCGATCCCGGTATCCAGAGATAAGCGATCCGGGATCCCCTGGGAGAGGTAAACATGCGGGAGACCCGCAGACCCAGGATATCGCGGTAAAAACGGACGGTCCTGTCCAGATCGTTTACGCGCATGCGGGTATGAAGAAGTTTTTTGACCATGGGCTTGTCTGAAGAGGTCATGGGACGGCCTTCCTGAGAGAGGTGTTTTCAGTCTTCCAGTGTCGAGGTGTCTCCTTCCGGGAGACCAAGTTCTTTCGCGCGAAGGACCCGACGCATGATTTTTCCGCTCCGGGTTTTCGGGAGCCAGTCTGTGATGTCGATTTCGTCGGGCTGTGCGATGGCTCCGAGTTCATCCCGGACGTGCCGGCGTATTTCTTTCCGAAGGGCGTCGAGACCTTCTTCCGTTTCGGGTTTTTGTCCTTGGCGCAGGATGACAAACGCTTTCAGGCATTCTCCTTTCAGGGGATCCGGTTTGCCGATAACGGCGGCTTCGGCGACTGCCGGATGCGACACGAGTGCGCTTTCGACTTCCGCGGTGCCCAGTCGGTGTCCGGCGACCTTGATGACGTCGTCGATCCGGCCGATGAGGTGAAAAAGACCGGACTGGTCGCGCCGGGCCGAATCGCCCGAAAAATACATGCCAGGAATTTCTGTCCAGTATTGCCGGTATCGGTCCGGATCCTTGAAGACGGTTCGGAACATCGCAGGCCAAGGCTTCTTGATGACAACCAGGCCGTCTTCTCCGACCGGAACGGGGTTGCCGTTCTTGTCCACGATGTCGACTTCGATTCCGGGAAAGGGTCTTGTGGCGGATCCCGGGACGAGGGGCGTGCTCGGAAGGGGGGTGATCATGTGCATTCCGGTTTCTGTCTGCCACCAGGTGTCCATGATGGGAAGATTTCCTCCGGTCACCTTCCGGAACCATAGCCAGGCTTCCGGGTTGATGGGTTCGCCGACGGATCCCAGAAGGCGGAGAGAGGAAAGATCGTGACCGGCCGGCCATTTTTCCCCATGGCGCATCTGGAGTCGAACGGCCGTGGGTGTCGAATAAAAGACCGTGACCCGGTATTTTTCGATCAGATTCCACCACCGTCCCGGATTGGGCCAATCGGGGGCTCCTTCCGCGAGGAGAACCGTTGCCCGGTTCAGGAGCGGGCCGTAGACGATATAGCTGTGTCCGGTAATCCAGCCTGGATCGGCAACGCAGAAATAAACATCCTGATCCCGGATATCGAATACCCATCGGGTCGTGAGATAGGTGCCAACCATGTAGCCAGGCTGGACGTGGACAATGCCCTTCGGTTTCCCGGTCGTTCCCGATGTGTAGAGAATGAAGAGGGGATCGTCGGCCCCCATGGGAACCGGAGGAAAAGGCCCCTTTTTCCGTTGGCTTTCCAGAACTTCGTCGTAAGCCTTTTCACCAGAATCGGCATCGACTGCGAGACCGGGTTCTTTTCGCCGGACGACCAGCGTGTGCTGAAGGGAGGGGATTTTCTTCCTGGCCGCTCGCGCCGTCTGTAAAAGGGGAATTTCCTTCCCTCGGCGAAAACCGGCGTCTGCTGTGATCAGGAGCTTGGGCTGGGCGTCTTCCATGCGGCTTTTGAGAGCGGCTTCGGAAAATCCTGAGAAAACCACAGAATGAACAAGACCCATCCTGGCACAGGCCAGCATGGCGATCACCTGTTCGGGGGTCGGTGGAAGAAAAATGGCTACACGGTCGCCTTTTTCCAGTCCCAGGGAGAGGAATCCGTGACAAAGGCGCTCCACGGCGTCCAGAAGCTGGCCGTAGGTCAGGACGCGCTCTTCCGACCGGTCTCCCGACCAGATGAGGGCGACTTTGTTCCCGTGGCCTTTGGCCACATGCCGGTCGAGGGCGTTGTGGGAAATGTTGGTTGTGCCACCGGAAAACCACCGTCCCGTGAATGTTTCCGGGTCCCAGTCGACAACCGAAGTCCATGGGGTGTACCACTCGAGTTCGGCGGCGATCCGGCCCCAGAACCCGGACGGATCCTCGATGGACTCCCGGTAAACGCTGGCATAATCCTGAACGTGCGCATTCCGGAGGGTTTCTTCCGGCGGATGGAAGAGAGGAAGCATTCCACCGGATTTCGGTTCGAGTTCCTTGCCCATGAGTTCAGCGCCCCCTGGATCCTGAATTATTCATGTCTGTCGGTGATGAAGACGGCATTTGAATCGGTTGTCTGTTCATTCTAATACAGATCGGACTTCCAGACCATCACCCGAATCTTCTCAGGTCAGGCTCCGTTTTTCCGGGAAGGACCTCCGGCCTTGTAGAGCTCCCCTGGACGGCTGTAAAATAAAAGCTCGGATGAACGGATTTTCCGTCCCTGTCGGGACGGCATGAAAGGGGACATGGAGCAATGGAAACATCGGCAGCGAAACTCCAGCGTGAAGACAGCCTCCGGATCGGGAATATCCGATTCAGTTCCCGACTGTGGGTCGGAACGGGGAAATACAAGTCTTTTGAAGAGACGCGTGAGGCTATTCTGGCCTCTGGTGCGGATGTGGTGACGGTCGCCGTCCGTCGCGTCAACATCCTTCGGAAGGACGAGCCCAATCTTCTGGACTATTTGCCGCCGGACAACTTCAAGATTCTTCCCAACACCGCGGGATGTTATACCGTCGAGGAGGCCCTCAGGTATGCCCGACTGGCCCGGGCTGCAGGAATTTCCGACATGGTGAAGCTGGAGGTGATTGGTGACCCCCGGACCCTCTTCCCGGATGTCGTGGGTCTCGTCGAAGCCGCCCGGGTTCTCGTGAAGGAAGGTTTTGTCGTGTTCCCTTATACCAGTGACGATCCGATCATTGCGAAAAAGCTGGAAGACGCCGGCTGCCCGGCCGTGATGCCGCTCGCGGCTCCGATCGGTTCCGGACTGGGTATCCGCAACCCCTACAACATCCGGATCATCCAGGAAACGGTCGGCGTGCCGGTGATCGTCGATGCGGGGGTCGGAACCGCTTCCGACGCGGCCATTGCCATGGAGATGGGCTGTGCAGGCGTTCTTATGAACACGGCCATTGCGGAAGCGAAGGACCCTGTCCTGATGGCACACGCGATGCGTCTGGGAGTCGAGGCCGGAAGAGCCGCCTTCCTGGCGGGTCGCATGTCTCGAAAACTTTATGCCAATGCATCGTCCCCGTTGGACGGGATGATCTCTTCCCCTGCCCATGGAACTGCTCCCTGAAAATGATCAAAAGTCTTGTGTCTCCCCTGTTTCCATTGATGTATGTCACTCCCGAAGACATTCCGGTCAAGCCGTTGGTCCAGAGGGCGCTGGACGCGGTGGCCGGAGGTGTGACATCGATTCAGGTGCGGAGGAAGGAAGGAAGCGCCCGGGAAATTTTTGACATCGCAATTCTTCTTGCGGACTCCCTCCCTTCGGGTTTTCCCCTGATCATCAATTCACGTCTGGATGTCGCACTGGAAGCCGGTGCCTGGGGTCTTCATCTGCCGGAAGACCACATCCCTCTGGAGCGCTTGCGGGACCGTGCTCCGGCCCTTCGACTGGGGGTCTCCTGCCATTCGCTCAAGGCGGCTCGGAAGGCGTTTTCCGAAGGGGCAGACTATCTGATCGCCGGACCGGTCTTCGACACCCCTTCCAAACGTCCTTACGGGGTTCCTCCAGGACCGGTTCTCCTGAAAGAAGTGGCGGGTTCCGTCCCCTTGCCGGTCCTGGCGATCGGAGGGATAGCCGAAGGTGGAATTCCGGAGGTGTGGTCGGCCGGAGCGTCCGGTTTTGCCGTCATGGGTGCACTGGCCTATGAGGAAGACGTGCGCTCCCGGGCGTTTTCCCTGCGACGATGCTGGTCCAGACAGGGGGATCTCCGTTCGTGATGGTCCGATCATTTATCCTGGTGGTCGTTTCGCTGGGTTTGCTTTTCCTTTCCGCATTTTCCGCAGGAGCCCGGACGGATAACCGCACGATAGACGTTGTGCAGGGAGGCTTTTTTCTGGTGAGCGAGCCCCCCGGATCCAAGGGAAGGAACATCCTTTTCCTTGACCGGAAAATACCCCTGGAGAGGATGCGGCGAGAAGGAAGGGGGCCTTTCCAGGGATTTGGTTCCGGAACCCGCCTCCTTGTTCTGGGGATCGATCTGGCCCAGAAACCGGGGGGGTATTCTCTGAAGGTGATCGAGACCGGCGAAACTGTGACGGTCCGGGTCGTTCCCAGGAAGTTTCTGTTGTCCAGGCTGCACGTTCGTTCCCGTTACGTGACTCCCCCCCCGCAGCTCCTGGCCCGTATCCGCCGGGAAAGCCTGGCCATCCATGCTGTGCTCGCCCGACGCACCTCTCTTTTGATTTCCGGACCCTTCATCCTCCCGCTCAATGGGCGTGTGACCCATGATTTCGGAGCGATCCGGATCCTGAACGGAAAGCCTATGTCCCGCCATCTGGGAGAAGACATCGACGCATCCGAAGGGACTCCCATTGTGGCGGCAAACGATGGAAGAGTGGTTCTGGCCGGCCGTTTCTATTACGACGGAAACATGGTGATCGTGGATCACGGTGGCGGCCTGTTCACCGAATACCTCCACCTCCGGGATTTTCGGGTGCGCTCCGGAGATATCGTGCGGCGAGGATCGTTGATCGGCCATCTCGGTCATACGGGGCGGGTGACCGGTCCGGTGTTTCATTACGGCGCAGTTCTGGACGGAAATCACATCAATCCTATGCTTCTTTCTGACGAAGACTGGATTCGACTCCCCTTGTCGGGGCACTAGCATGCCGGAGTCGTCTCCCGATTCGATTTGGGTTCTGGCCGGAGTGGATCCTTCGGGGGGGGCCGGTCTGCACCAGGACCTCCGCGTCCTTTCTGCATTGGGCGTCATGGCGAAGGGAATTCCGACGTCTCTGACTGCCCAGAATATCCGTGAAGTCCGACGGGTGGTTCCCGTATCGACGGACGTGTTTCGGGAAATGCTCCAGGCGCTTCTGGACGTCGAACGTCCGGCGGCTATCAAGGTTGGCCTTTTGCCTGAAACCCTGATCACGGAATTTCTGTCTTTGTCAGACGCAATTTCTTCCGGAATACCGGTCGTACTCGATCCGATTTTCCGCTTCGGTTCGGGAGATCCGTTTCAGGATCCGGATTCTTTTCAGGCAATGGCCCACCGGATTTTTCCGCATGTCTCCCTTGTGACTCCGAATCTTCCGGAGGCTTCGGCCCTCCTTGGTCGGGAGATCCTCTCGAACAAGGAGGACATGCGCGGTGCGGCGGAAGAAATCCTGTTCCGCTTCGGGGGAGGCGCCGTCTACCTGAAAGGCGGACACGGCGGAGGAAAGGAGAAGATCGATCTTTTCGTGACTCGGGAGGAAATCCTGGAGCTGACGTATCCTTCCTTGCCGGTTTCTGCCCTTCACGGAGGTGGTTGTACGCTGGCATCCCTTCTGACAGGTTGTCGGGTCATGGCTCCCGAGTCTTCTTGGGCGACTGTCGTGCGTCAGGCACGAGAAATCTTCCAATCGGCGCTGGATCGGGAAATCAGACGCCCGGGAGGTCCCCGCCGGACATTGGACGCTGTGTTTCTTCCTCCGCACGAAAGATCCGCATCCGTCATTTTTTCGAAAGAGGACGACTGCACGTGAGCATTCCGGAACCGCGCCGTCCTTCCAGAAATTCGGAATTCCCCTCGGATACCCTTCTGAAGACGCTTGCCGCATGCGTGCGCATTTCGGCGCAAGCTCCGGACACGATGGTCCTCTACAAAGAAACCTGCGGTCTCCTGGAAAAGCTTGCCGGTGTCCGAAGCGTCTGGGCCGGAGCCCGCGAACCGACGGGAGTATGGGAAGTCTTTTTCGGGCGGAAAGATTTTCCGGAGGGAAAGGACCTGGCTGAAAACGCCTGGATAGAAGGGAAAGAGATTTGCGGAGTCCTGCCGTCCGGCAGCGGATCCTGTTTTCTGCCAGTCTTCCTGAGGGCCAGAGTCCAAGGACTTCTGGTCGTTTGTCTCGATGGTCCGGAGATATCCGGAGAGATACCGCTTTTTCTGGAGACCATCGTTTGTGAGATCGGCGCCGGATTGTTGCGTCTCGATCTTCAGAGAAGCTTCCACCTCCTCGAGAATCTCTATGTTTCTCTCGTTCCCGCCGTGGAGGAGCTCCTCCCTTCCCGGGAGCCGGGACTTCTCCTTCAGGGCCTTTGCCAGACGCTTGTCCGTGGAGAGCTTTTCGATGCAGCCTGGATCGGTGAACCCGGTCCGGATGGAGGTTTCCGGGATCTGGCCCGGGCAGGCGCCGGAGCCGATGCGATCGGACAATTCGTGGTGAACGCCGTCGGTCGTGAGCAATCTCTGGTATTTCGCTGCAGGACAAAAGGCGAAATAGTCGTCGTTCGTTTTCCGGGAGATCTCGTCAGGTCGGAACGGACCCTTTTTGCGGCGAATCACTGGAAAACGGGTATCGCCGTTCCCGTTTCCCGTGACGGAGTTCCGGATATGATCCTGTTTCTGGCGTCCGGAAAAGAATGGGCGCTGGAGCCCGACGTGCGGGAACACTGCCGGCGAATCGCGAGGTTGTTGGGGCACAGCCTTTCCGACTTCGCCCTTCGGGAAAAACTCGCCGATCAGGTGGAGCGGGAATCTCTCCGGGCGCGCCTGGATCCTCTGACAGGTCTTCCCAACCGTCTGAGTCTCGAAGACGGGTTGGGTGGGGCTGTCGGGCGAGCCCGCAGGACGGGGACCCTGATGGCCGTTTGCATGCTGGATCTGGACAACTTCAAGACCCTGAACGACCAGAACGGGCATGCGGCGGGGGATCTGGTCCTGCGTCAGCTGGCGGAGCGGTTCCGGCAGATCCGGAGGGAAGGCGAGCTTCTGGCCCGAATGGGAGGGGACGAGTTCGTCCTGGTTCTGGAAGGTCTTGGGGGCCCGGAAGACCTCGCCCCCGTCTTCGAACGGATTCGTTCCATCGTTCTGACCCCTTTCTCTCTCGGGGAAGGCCAACTCGCGAATCTGGATCTGTCGGCCGGGGTCGCCTTGTATCCGTTGGACGGAGACGATCCGGATCTCCTTTTGCGCCGGGCCGACAACGCCCTCTATAGTTCGAAGATTCACAAGAACGACCGGCCGGTCTGGTGGAAACGCTGGGAGTCAGGGGAAGTGACGGGAGAAAGGGCTCCGGCGTATGGCCTTGATCCCTATGGTGCGGAATCCGCTCAAATTCTGGAGCGGACCGAATCCTTCCGGCTTTCTGTCACCGAAGGATTCGGCCGGGAATTCTATGAAAATCTCCGGGCGATGCCCGGAATCAGCGCGATCATCGATCGGGTTTCTCCGGAAGAGATGAGGTACCTGGAGGAAAGCCTGAACGACCATTTAAGCCTGATCCTTTCGATACCGGTCTCCCGGGAGACCGTTTTTATGCATGGTCAGTCGATGGGACGGACCCATTCCTTTGTTGGTGTGGACCGGTCCCAGATCGACGAATCCTTTCGTCATTTTCAGAGATTCTTTCAGGAAAAGGTGCTCCGGTCTTCGTTTCCCCAGGAAGAAAAAGTCGGCCTTCTGTCCATCCTGCTCGCCCGTCTGAAAGATGCCACAGAAGGACAGTTCAAGGGACTGGAATGGACGATGGAGGCTTACCATTCCCTCTTGGGCCGGAATCTTCCCTCGACGGGATCTCTGATGACGGATGTCATCGGAGAGGAAATGGAGAGGCTTGGACAATTGCCCGGAATCAAGACGGTCATCCTGTTCCGTCCCGATCGGGAAGGTGTGTTCGTGCCTGTTTTCAGCCACCGGATTCCGGAGGAATATCAGGGTTTTCTGACGACAGGAGGAGATCCACCGGTTCTGGACACGACCCGTCCTGCCGGGAGAGGCCTCCTTCCGATGGCCTGGCTCGACGGGCGAATCACGAGCTCCCCCGTTGCCGTTTCCGATCCAAGACTCAAACCGTGGTGGACGCTTTATCAGAAAATGGGGATCCGGAGTGCCGTCGCCATTCCCGTTTTCGATGTTCACGGAAAAATCGCCTATGTGCTCCATCTGAGCGGTGAATATCCGGGACAGTTCGAATCCGACTGGATGCGTCAGTTCTGTGAAGGTCTTTCCAGGCGGGGCACGCTGCTTCTTTCCAGACCGGGGCTTTTGCCGATATTTCCGGAAGTCACGTCCCGCCGCTGGCGGGACCGCCTTTTCTCCGGAGGGCTCCGTATGGTCTATCAGCCTGTGATCAATCTTATGGGGGGATTTTCACCTAAGGTGGAAGCGCTTGCCCGACTGGAAATGGAAGACGGTCAGACGGTCTTGCCGGGTCAATTCATCGGGGTTCTGGGGGAGCAGGAACTCGACCGACTTTTTTGGCACGGGCTCTCCCTGGCCCTGTCCGATCTTCGGAAATGGGAAGCCGGCGGTTTGAATCTGGGACTTTCCGTCAATGCCCCTCCGTTCGTCCTCACTCAGCCGGATTTTCTATCGCGGCTTCGCGAGACTCTTCGAAAGAATGGAGTATCGCCGAATCGTCTGTATCTCGAATTGCTCGAAAGCTTGCAGATGGAGATGAACAACGCATTTGTCATGTCGTTGCAGGACCTTTCCCGGCTGGGAGTCCATATCGTGATGGACGATCTGGGTTCAGGCTACAGCAGTCTTGAACGTCTGAGGAGTCTCCCGTTCGAGGCTGTCAAGATCGACCAGAGTCTGATCCGCAATGCCCGGACGGATCCCTATCGCACGGTCAGCTTTATTGGAATGCTGGTCCAGTTGGGGCGTGATCTGGACATGAGCGTCGTGGTCGAAGGTCTGGAATTTCTTGAACAGGTCGAGATCGCCTCTTTCCTGGGAGCTCATTTTGGCCAGGGATTTTTCCTGGCCACTCCTATGCCGGCGATGAACGTGGCGGAATGGTGCGGACATTTTTCCCGGTTCTCGCCCATCCATATTCCCCGAACCGCCCTCGGAGCCCTGGCTCTGCACTGGAGGATGACGCATTCCAGCACGCTCCTCGAAAGTTCCCGGTACCGCCTGACTCTGGAAGATTGCCCAAATACCCGGTTTCTGGAAGACCATGGCCTCTCGTCTCTTCCCGCCGGAGTTCTTCATCGCAAGATCCATGAGCTGAAAACGCGTGGAGTCGGGTCTGTGTCGGCCCTTCGGACTGTCGAATCGGAGTTTTCGTCGGAGCTGGTCCGTCTGATCGTTCAGGAAAAGCTCTGAGGGGTCCCCGGGAAGATGGAAGAGAGGACATGTTTGACATCATTGTTGTCATTCAATATCTTTATAAGATTCTCCATGTTCAGGGTATTTGCACGGAACCGTCGGTGCCGTGCGGAAGATCCCGCTGGATAAGGAACGGAAAGGGACAGGAACGCGAAAAGCATGACGGAAAAAGGCACTCAGTCTCTCGCGGCGCTCCGGCACAGCGCGGCACATACGTTGGCCCAGGCGGTAAAGAGGCTTTACCCTTCGGCGCAGGTGGGGATCGGTCCGGCAACGGAAGAGGGGTTCTATTACGACTTCCGGTACGAAAGGCCCTTCACCCCGGACGATCTCGAGCGGATCGAAAACGAGATGAAATCGTTGATCCGTTCCGACCTTCCGATTGTTCGCAAGCCGGTGAGTCGCGCGGAAGCCGAAAAGGTCTTTCTTGAACGGAACGAGCCTTTCAAGCTCGAACTGATCCGGGGGATACCGGAAGAGGCCGAGATCACGGTCTACGAGCAAGGCGAATTCGTGGACCTTTGCCGGGGACCACATATTTCGACGACGGGAGAGATCCCTGCGATCCGTCTCCTTTCCACTTCCAGTGCCTACTGGAAAGGAATGGAGTCGAACCCTTCCCTCCAGCGGATATACGGAACGGCTTTTCACAGCGAAGCGGAGCTTTCCGATTACCTCCGTCGCCAGGAAGAGGTCCAGAGAAGGGATCATCGCAAGCTGGGACGAGAACTGGGACTTTTCCGCACGCTCGACGAAAAGGGGGCGGGTCTCGTCCTCTGGCTTCCCAAAGGAAGCCAGATTCGCCGGACTCTGGAGGACCTCTGGAAAGTCCTTCACGACCGTCACGGTTACCGGTATGTCTACACGCCGCACATTGCGCGTCTGGACTTATGGATGCAGTCCGGCCACTGGGACTATTATCAGGACAGCATGTTCCGCCCGATGGAAACGGAAGGGACGGCTTACGAGCTGAAACCCATGAACTGTCCGTTTCATATTCTGATCTTCCGTGAAAGTGTCCAGAGTTACCGGGATCTCCCTATCCGGTTGTCAGAACTGGGAACCGTCTATCGGTACGAGCGTTCGGGCACCCTGCACGGATTGATGCGTGTCCGGGGATTCACGCAGGACGATGCGCATATCTTCTGCAAGCCGGAAGACCTTTCGGGAGAAATCCGAAAGGTTCTGGCTCTCGTCGACCAGATGGTCGGACGCTTCGGATTTACGGACAGGACGGTCTATCTGTCGACCCGGCCCGAGAAATCCGTCGGCTCCGACGAGAACTGGGAGATGGCGACGGGAGCTCTTCGAACGGCCCTGGAAGAGTCCGGTATTCCCTACGAGATCGATCCGGGAGAAGGCGTCTTTTACGGCCCGAAAATCGATATCAAATTTCATGACGCCATTGGCAGGGCCTGGCAGTTGTCGACCATTCAGGTCGACTTCAACCTGCCGGAGAAGTTTGACCTGACATACCGGAACGATTCCGGTGAACCCCGTCGTCCGATCATGATTCATCGGGCCCTGTTCGGTTCGGTCGAACGGTTTTTCGGAATCCTGATCGAACATTATGCGGGAGCCTTTCCCCTTTGGCTGGCGCCCGAACAGGTGCGCGTCATGACGATAGCGGATCGTCATATCCCATACGCACAGGATGTGTTGCGCCGGATGAAGGACAGGGGCGTTCGGGTGGAAGGGGATTTTCGGAACGAAAAGATCGGCTTCAAGATTCGGGAAGCCCAGATGGAAAAAATTCCCGAAATGTGGGTCGTGGGAGATCGTGAAGTGGAAGAAGGCCGGGTGTCTGTCCGGACGCGCGAAGGAGAGAAAAAGGACCTCTGTCCGCTCGAATCCGCACTCGACGAGATAGCCGTCCGTTGCTGGCCTCCGGAAATGGCGCCCCGTTCGAATGGATCCTGATGTTTAACGAGGAGGAATTCTATTAATCCAAAACCCCGTGTCAATTATGAGATTAAAATCAAGGAAGTGCGCGTGATTGGTCCGGAGGGCGAACAGCTCGGGATCTTTCCGACGCATGTGGCCATCAAGAAGGCGGAAGAGCAGGGATTCGATCTCGTCGAGGTCTCTCCGACCGCCAAGCCTCCCGTCTGCAAAATGATGGACTTCGGCAAGTACATGTATGAACAGAGCAAGAAGGTTCATGCGATGAAACAGCACCAGAAGTCCGGGCAGATCAAGGAAGTCAAGTTCCGGCCGCATATCAACGAGCATGACCTTGAAACCAAGATCAATTATGTCCAGCGCTTTCTGGAAGACGGGAACAAGGCGAAAATCAGCATGATGTTCCGGGGTCGTGAAATGATTCATACGGAAGTGGGAAGGGAGTTGCTTCAGAAGATCATCGTGGCGACAGAGGGAACGGCCGTTCTGGAAGTTCCTCCCAGAATGGAAGGCTCAAACATGACGATGACGCTGGCACCCGCCGCGCCTCCCGTGAAAACCGGAAAATCCGCGGGGACGAATGAAAAGACTGAGGAAAGTGGACCGGCAGATTCCTGAGTTCCGGGTTGTCTGGAGATTATCAACAAGACGAAAGGATCGATCGTGGCAACAGGAAGAAAACTGAAAGTCAAAAGTGCGGCGAGCAAACGTTTTTTTGTCAGCGGGACTGGAAAGATCCGCTATCACAAGACAAACAAGCGACATCTGATGACGTCGAAGTCGTCGAAACGGACACGCTCGCTCAAGACGGGGACCCTGGAAAAAGGGCAGTCCGACAATATCCGGAAGGTGCTGGGATAGCCAGGTTTCCGGATGTAGTTTTATTGAATCGGTGGTTTTCGGGGAAGTCCCCGAAAGACCTGGAAAAAGGAGACAAGAAATGTCCAGAGTGAAGGGCGGAACGATTCACAAGTCCCGCCGGAAAAAGATTATGGATTTGGCGAAGGGTTTTTGGGGGGGACGCTCCCGTCTTTACCGATCCGCCCGTCATACGGTCGAGAAAGGTCTGACTTACGCCTATCGTGACAGGAAGGTCAAGAAAAGGGAGTTCCGTTCGTTGTGGATCCAGCGCATCAACGCCGCCTGCCGGATGGAATCCATCAACTACAGCCGTTTTATGGCTGGTTTGAGCAAACTTGGCATTTCCCTGGATCGAAAGATTCTTGCGGACCTGGCATTAAATCAGCCGGACACATTCCGGGAACTGACCCAGAAGGCGAAACAGGCCATCTCCTGACTTTTCCCCGCTTTTATTGAAGCCGGTCTGTTCTGTTTTCCGAAAGACAGACCGGCTTTTTTGACTCTTTATCCGGAAGCTTCCTTATCTCCTTATTTCCGTTCAATGTATAACCCTGGATACATCTTCGACAGATCGATCTCGAACAGAACGGATGGCATCCGTATTCCCCAGCGTTCCAGCCATTCGGGATGGACTTCTCCGATTTCCCCGACGGGATCCCGGTTTTTTTCGATCTGGATGGAACCCGAACGCCCGGCGATATAGGGACAGGATTCGAGCGGTGAAAGAGAAGGTTCGTGCCCCATGGTCCGGAGAACTTCGAAAATCATGCCGGCGAGCTCAGAGAAGGATGCCTGGGGATGCGAAAGAAGACCTGCAAAAAGCATTTTTTCCTGGACGCTGGAAGGAGATCCGGACGTTTTTTCGAGTGCCTCCCCTACTTCAAAAAGACGATGCGGGTAAGGGTATCGACTCGACTGGCTTTCCGCCGAAAGAAGGAATGAGAGGAGGGTGGAACGGACCACGCTGAATTGTCGGGAAACGGGATTGTCGATTTCAACGGTCTTGTCCGAAGGACGCCCCAGATCCTGAGTATCCTTTTCCAAAGACGTCAGAATGTTGGAAAGGATCTCCTGGAATCCCATTCCGGTCATCAAATGTCGGACGAGCTCTTCCGGTTCACGGGAGGACGCTTCCTTGCCACTCGTAAAGGACGCCGGGAGTGAAGGGGTAAAGGTGTCGTATCCGCGGGCGATCAGAAAATCTTCGACACAGTCGACGGGGTGAAGAAGGTCGTCCCGGTAGAAAGGGGCCCGGACCTGATACCCGTCATTTCGGATCTCGACCTCGACGTAGCCGTAATCAAGAAGTTTCCGCTGGAAGAGATCACGGTCAATGACTTCTCCGGTGATGCGTTCCGGCAGGTCTGCCGGGACCAGAACTTCCGGCCCTTCCATACGGGGATAAGTCGTCCTTATCCCGTTTTCTTCAACCGTCACCGGTGTCAGGGTAAATCCCCGGTCGAACAGGTTGGCGGCCAGAATATTGATCACCAGGTTCACGCGCCCGGAATCGATGCCTGTTGCTTCGACGAAGAGCTCCGAGTCCGTGGACGATACCTCTCCGGTATCTCGCGCATTGATGATGGGTGGAAAGGAGAGGACGGTTCCGCTGTCGTCCCGGAGGACGGGATAGACGTCCCGGGAGGACAGGAGGTTCTTGTAGGTCCGCCCTTTCGGGTGGTTCTCCAGAATGTTTCGAAGCGAAAGGGAAGAGTTGGAACCCAGGGGAACAAAGGTTACGCTGTCCGGGGCCACAGCTTCGTAGAGCAAGGGAAACCGGAGCGTTCGCAACGGGTAGATGCCAATGGCGACGTCGGCTCTTTTCCGGCCGTAGAGTTCGGAAAGACGTTCCTGGGTCTGAATCAGCTGGGTGAGTCCCTCCTCGCCAAGAGCCGGTCCGCGCGCAATGAATCCTCCAATGACCGGTCTCACCCGGGAAACGGAAGGGTGAACGCGAATGGACGGCAAAGGATCCACTCCCTTGCTCTCTGCGAAGATCTCCTCCCATGGTCTGCCGGACGGGGAGCGCCCTCCTCTCAGTTGACGGGCGATGCCTTCGACGGTCCAGAGATCGGGACGGTTGGTGTCGTTCAGTTCGATTTTCAGTGTGCCGGTCTTGAGATCAAAGTCCTTGAGCTCTCCCTTGACCCAATCCAGGAGCGAGTCGAGTTTGTCCGCGGGAAGAGTCATGCCTGTCAAGGATTCCAGGTCTTTGAAGGTCGTTTCGAGGGTGGGCACGTGTATCCTTTCCTGCTTGTATCGAGGTGATTTCCTAGAGGTATTGTTGGTACGCCTGTCTGGACCTGGCGCGGGACAGGATCATGGATTGCAGCGTGTGGAGAGACCCGGAAAAGAGATCCCGTATGTCGGAAAGTCCAAGGCGCATCATGGCCATTCGGTCGATGCCCAGGCCCCATGCGATAACCGGTGTCGTAACGCCAAGCGGTCGAAGAACTTCCGGGCGGAAGAGACCTGCTCCGCCGAGTTCCATCCATCCCAGCTGAGGATGTTTGACATGCACCTCGACCGAAGGTTCGGTGAAAGGGAAATAGGCGGGTTTGAAGTGAACTTCCCGTGCTCCTGCCACTTCCCGGGCAAAAAGGCTGAGAAGTCCCAGAAGTGTCCGGAAAGACGCGCCTTCTTCGACGACGATCCCTTCCGCCTGGTAAAAGTCCACCGCATGCGTCTGATCCACCTGCTCATAGCGGAAGCATCGGGCCAGAGCGAAATACTTTCCCGGAATCCGGGGGCCCGAGGCCAGTTTCCGGGCCGACAGGGCCGTCCCCTGACTTCGGAGAAGAAGTCTCCTGGCCTGCTTCTCGTTAAAAGGCTGTCGCCAGCCCCGACTTCCGAACGTTTCGCCTTCCCCGGAGTGGACAGCCCGGACGCGGGAGGCGACGTTTTCGTCCAGGGTCGTTATTTCGCGAGGATCCCGGACGAAATAGATGTCATGAATGTCGCGCGCGGGATGAGTTTGGGGGATGAAGAGAGCGTCCATGTTCCAGAACTCGCTTTCCACGATCGGTCCTGTCATCTCCTCGAATCCGAGACGGACAAGTTGCTTGCGGACTTCTTCCAGATAGTCCCGGTACGGGTGTGTCTGGCCAAGCATCGGACGGGGCGGGGGGGTATCGAGGGAATAGGGGCGAAATGTCGCACCTTTCCAGGAGCCGGATTGGATGATTTCGGGAGTGACAGGTCCGAGAAGGTCGTTCCGGACGTCCAGATCTTCGGGGGAAAGGGCTCCCTTCTTCAGGGACAGACGCCGGATTTCCCGGACGTCGAACCGGAGAACCCCCTTCCCTTTCCCTCTTTTTCTCTGGAAGGATCCCAGAAGATCCCGGTCCTCCGGAGAAAGATCCTCGAGCGTCAAGGGGCTATTCTCTACAAGCGTTCGAATGATCCCGTATGTTCTTTCCAGCGAAGGGGGGAAGGGTCCGCCCTGTTCCAGCCGACCACCGGGAAGAATGGACAGGACTCCCATTTCTTTCAGGTCTCCGATGGCTTTCGAGATCTGGGCAGGATCTTCCACGGACTTCCGGAGAGCATCCAGCGTCAGGGAAGGATCCTCCTTCAGCTTCCGAAGGATCCATTCCTCCGGGAAGCCATCCTCGACATACTTTTGCCCCGTTTCGGTCAGTGAGACTTCCGTCCGGGTTTCGAGGACGGTCTCTTCGACAAGATTCTTGGCTTTCAGCCAACCGGTGGCCATCTGAAACTGTCCAGAATCCATCCGGACTGCTTCCCGGAGAAGGTCCTCCCTCTCCCCTGCGGGCCGACTGAAAAGAGCTTTCAGAACGGCGATCTCCAGAGGATGAAAATTCCAGCTCATGTGTTCATCCTTTCAACTATTCCTTTTCGTGGGGGAGTGTCTCTCCCAGGGGTGAGTGGCAGGAGACGGCATGCATCCAGGGGATTTGCATGACCGGTGGCTCGGTCGTTCCGGAAATCCGGAAAGGAGGGGGTTCGTTTCGGCAGGCGTCCACTCTTTCCGGGCAACGGTCGAAAAACGGACAGAGCGGAGGAGACTGGCCAGGTCCGGAATCGGTGTCTGTCGATGCAATTTCCGTCGGACGGCCGTTGGGGGATCCGGAAGAGACGAGCAGACGCGTATAAGGATGAAGAGGCCGGTCAAACACCTCTTCGACCGGCCCGGACTCCACGTTCAGACCCCGGTAGAGAACCAGCACATAGTCCGACAGATAGGAAACCACGTTCAGATCGTGCGAGATGAACAGGAACGTCATGTTGTCTTCCCTGTTCAGACGGGCAAAAAGATTGACGATCTGAGCCTGGATGGAGACATCCAGGGAAGAGACAGGCTCGTCTGCCACCAGGAAGTCCGGAGAAAGTGCGATGGCGCGGGCGATTCCGATGCGCTGGCGGCCTCCGCCGGAAAACTCTCCCGGAAGGCGATCCAGGTCGGCGGGGTCCAGGCCGACTTTCAGTAAAAGAGATTCCAGCGCTTTTCTCCGCTGGCTCTTGTCCGGAAGCACGCCATGCACGAGGTAGGGTTCTTCGATCGTCTGCCGGACGGTCATCCGGGGATTGAGAGAAGAGTATGGATCCTGGAACACCATCTGGAACCGTTTTCGGAGAGTTCTCAGGGATCTTCCGCGCAGGCGCGTCAGGTCGTTTCCGTCGAAATGAATGGAGCCCGACGTGGGATCCACAAGTCGCATGACCATCCTCCCCAAAGTCGTTTTACCGGATCCCGTTTCCCCGATCAGTCCCACGATCGAGCCTTTGGGCAGGGAAAAGGAAACATCGTAGACGGCGACCTGTTGTTCGGGGGGACGAAAGATCGAAGTCCTCGGCCGGGCAAAAATCTTTGTCAGATGACGGATTTCAAGGACCGTTTCGTCTGGTGAGGTCCGCATGTTAAGCCACGTTTTCCTGGATGGAAGGATAGAAGCAAAGGGCTCCTTCGTTCGGGCCGGTCGGAATCCAGGGTGGCGGTTCGATGTGGCAGCGCGCATCTGCCCGGGGACAGCGTGGGGCAAAAGCACAGCCTTGCGGCAATTCCCAGAGGGGGGGGACTTGTCCGCGGATGGCTTCAAGAGGCCCGTCTCTTTTGGTTTTTCGAGCGTCCCCAGGTCGGGAGAGCAGAAGAGCTCCGGAATAGGGATGGGCCGGACCGATGGAAAAAAAACGGTCTCCGGAAGCGGATTCCACAACGCGACCCGCATAAAGGACAAGGATCTTTCGCGTCGACCGCCGGATGATGCCGAGATCATGGGAGATCAGGACCAAGGTCATATTGTCCCGGCGATTCCGTTCGAGAAGAAGGTCCAGGATCTGGTGAGAGATCGTCGGATCGAGTGCCGTCGTCGGCTCGTCGGCAATCAGAATTTCGGGTGACAGTGCAATTGCCATGGCGATCAGGACGCGCTGACGCATTCCTCCGGAAAGTTGATGGGGGTAGGAACGGATGATGGCGTCCGGTCGGTCCAGGCCGACGGAAAGGAGCAAGTTTCGGATAATTCCGGCGCGCAGTTCCCTTCCCTCGCCCGCCCGGTGGCTGTCGAAAATTTCCTCGAACATGGTGCCGATCCGGAGGATAGGATTGAGGGCGCTCTGGGGCTCCTGAAAAACCAGGCCAATCCGGGATCCCCGGATCCGGTTCCAGGTGCTTTCCGTTGCTCCGACAAGTTCCTGTCCGAAGAAGCGGATCGACCCTTCCAGGATCCGCGCGCTTTCCGGCAAAAGACCGAGAAGGGAAAGCCCCGCCATCGTCTTGCCGGATCCCGATTCTCCAACGATCCCCAGAAGATCTCCTTGTTCCAGAGAGAGGGAAAACGAACGGACTGGAAAGACTGGTCCACGGGGAGTGTCGATCCGGACCGTCAGGTCTTTGACCTCGAGAATAGGTGAAACGGCGTTTCCTCCCATCAGGGCGTCTCGCGATAAACGGCCCGGAAGGGAGCCATTTCGGTGACGGCGACCTGATCGAGGCGGACGGCGGAGGATTTGTTCATGGTGGACATCGCTTCTTTCAGCCGCCCGTAAATAAAGAACGCGACCTGTTCGGAGGTCGGGGGCCGATTGTGAAAAAAAGGATGATCGTTCAGGTGAGAATGGTCGAGTTCCCGGATGACCGGAGCCAGGAGAGCTTCGGCTTCATGAAAGTCCATCGCCATCCCGAGAGGATCGAGTCCCTCCGATGACCAGGACACGTCGACGGTCCAGTTGTGTCCGTGAAGCCTGGAACAAAGGCCGGGATAGCCCGGAATGATGTGGCTGGCGGCAAATGTTGACGCCACCGATACTAGAAACACAGACAGAACCTTCGAATGGACAACCCGAGTCTCCCGCGGTGATGGTGAACGTAATTTCCCCGGGGATGATTTTACACGAATGGTTGCCCGTTTGGGGAGGGGATCTCAACGGGAGGAATGGTTGAAAAACACAAAACAGTTTTGGTCAATGCCGGCAAAGGGGCGGAAGAAGTTTCGGGATCCGCGTAAAAGCACTTGAAAGAAAAAAAGATTATGGTATTCTTTTCCGACTTCCATTCAACTGATTTCGATCGTTCCTCTCGGGCATCTTCTACCCTTAGTCCGGCGGTTTTTTCGCCTGACCCGGGACCGTTCTTGTGTATTTCCCAATGCCTTGTTTTGGCCCCGTCAAGCGGCCTGTGGGAAGGGGGATTGTTGTATCCTGACGGTAAAGAAAGGCTGAAGGCGATGACCGGCGATCCGGATTCTTCGAACGACCGGTCGTTCACAGGTCTCGGACGGTTGTCCCTTTTTTGGGTTTCTTTCCTGTTTTTGCTCGTTTCTTTTCCGGAAAGAGCGCTCGCGACTTCTTTCAACGATTTCATCATCTATCCTTATGAAACGCCCGAGCAGGGAGAAATCAGTCTTGGAACCTGGCAAAGCGTCCTTCTTCCGTCGAAGTCCGGTGAAGCGGCCTTCAGCCATTCCGAATACAACCAGGACATTCTTTTTTCGACGTACGTCCTGGAATTTGGCGTAACGGACTGGTGGACGCTCGGGACCTATGTCGATTTCATGTCGGGAGCCGGGCAGGGATACTCCTACCTTCAGACTCGTGCCATTACCTCCCGGATCCGGTTCCCCCGCATCCCCGATTTCATCGATCCGGCCATTCAGATCGAGTACTGGCTTCCGACAGGTGCTGCGAACAATCCTTCCTTTCTCGACCTGATCCTGATCGGCGAGAAAAAGGTCGGCCCCTTTGTTCTCGATATCAATACGAGTTTCTTTTTTGAGACGGAAAATCCCGGCGGGGCAGCCCAAGGGATCCCGCCTGACATGGAGTATTCCGGCGGCTTGTATTATCTTCTTGCGGACAATGTGAACTTCGGTGTCGAAGCGTTCGGTGCTCTTGGTCCTGTGACGGCCATGCTTCCGTTCGGCGGTCCGATCGGATCGGCCAATATCCAGCAAAACTATATTTTTCAGTCGTGGAACTTTGCCATCGGCGATCATATCGACTGGAACGTCGGCGTGGGGACGGGATTGACCCAGGCCAGCGCTCCTTTCGTTTTCAAGACGATCTTTGAATATCATTTCAAGCCCTTCGGAAGTCAGGAAGAGGGAGAACAGTACAAGGAAGAACAGAATATCCACTAGGGTGGTGCGGTCCAGTTGGGCGAAAGAGGGTGACGGAACCCGGAACGTGTGCTAGATTGGACAGATGATGTTTGCTTCTCGCCCCAAGAGGATTTTTGCCGGAGCCGGCAGACAGTGGACTGTTCCGCTCCGCCCCGTAAAGAAAGTTGTTGGCGTTGCCATACTTTTCGTTTTTTTTGTTTTTCCGGGATGTTCGGAAAAAACGGCTTCCCGCATCCCGGTTCTTTCCCTTCCCTCCTCGTCAGGGTATCGAATTGTTCAGCCTCTCCCTTCTCCACCCTCCGAAAAAGAGAAATCTGATCCAAAAAAACCAGCTTATATCGGGCTTCTTTTTTCGATTGCCCGTCCGGATGCCGGCCGGGTAATTGCCGTAGGCGCCCAGTCGACGATCTGGCAGATCGACGAGGTCTCCGGCAAATGGGAAAGTGTCCGCCCTCCGGTGAGGGCGGAGTTTTATCGGGTTGTTTTTCCGGATCCCCGACATGGCTGGATCGCCGGTGATGAAGGAACTCTCCTCTTTTCTCGGGACGGGGGTGCATCCTGGTCGGTGGTTCCGACCCCAGTCCATGACAGGTTTCTGGAAGATATCAATTTTCCGGATCCCTTGCACGGATTTGTCGTCGGTGAAAGAGGGACCCTGCTGAAAACACAGGACGGCGGACACACGTGGACACGAATGCCTCTTCCGACCGATCAAAATCTTTATGCGGTCCATTTCCGGAACCGGAACGAAGGCTGGATTGCCGGTTGGCACCAGACCTTGCTTTCGACGCGTAATGGCGGAAGGACCTGGTCCACCGTCCCGTTGTCGGTTCCGCGAGTCACTCGCCAAAAAGCGTCCTTCAACGTCCTCTGGGGGGACCAGGACGAACTTCTGGTCGCCGGAGATCATGGTCTGGTGTTTTTCTCTTCGGACAAGGGGCGATCATTCCGACGGGTTCCGCTTCCGGTTGAGCACGATTTGTATGGGGCATGCCGGACCGGCTCAGGACAAATGATCCTGGTCGGAGAAAGAGGTGCCTTCTGGAGCCTGGACAAAAACGGGAACGTCCATCCTGTTCTGCCGGCGGCGCCTATGGTCGATTTTCTGGGAGTAACCTGCGGGGAAACCCATTTCCGGGCAACCGGCTCTCCCGATGTGGTCCTTTTGCCTGAAAGTGCCGGAGGGAAAGTCCCGAACCGCTGATCCGGCCCCGGTGTCGGTCAATCAGCGTTTCTTCATCGCCTTCCGGTCCCGGCAATCCTTGCAGATGCCGTAGATTTCCAGTTTGTGGGAAACAATGGTGAAGTCTTTCTCTTCGGCAGCCAGATCTTGCAGGTGCTCGATGACAGGTTGTCCGAATTCGACGACCTTGCCGCATTCGATGCAAATAAGATGGTCGTGGTGGGTCGAGTCCTTGACTTCATAGCGGCTGAACTCATCGTTGAACCTGTGCTCTTCGACGAGCCCCTTTTCCTTAAGGATATGGAGCGTCCGGTATATGGTCGCCAATCCGATACGAGGATTCTTTTCCCGGACCTGAAGATAGAGTTCTTCGGCGCTGATGTGCTTTTCGCATTGAAAAAGAGTATCGGCTATCGTGAGCCGCTGGGGCGTAACCTGGATGCCTGCATCCCGGAAACGTTTCGTCAGGGCGTTTTCGTCCGATGGGTCGTGAAAGGCAACCATTCCACGCCTTTCCTTCGTTAAGGGATCGTGGGATCGTCGTTCCATAGTTTTGATCATGGCAAGTGAATCCAGAAACCGGAAGAACCCATGTTGTCCAAATATGGATATTTTACAAGGCCGTTCGGATTCAGGCAACTTTTTGACCGAAATCTGTCTGATATCTGTCTTTCTATCCTTCTCAGACCCAGGGGGACATGGGTGGGGGGTTCTCTCATGGCAGCCCGGCGGTGAGACCACAGGCCATCTATCAGGAGATCGGAACCCACTCTCCTTCCTCTCCGTTCCGGATGGCTTTGCATTTGAATGAAAAAATTTGGTAACATCTTATTTTGCTTTTTCAGGTAAAAGTCCCTTGGGACTGTTTGGTTGTATTTTCAAAAGAAGGTGGAAAGACGATGGCTCAGTTTGCAGTTGTCCGGACGGGCGGAAAAATGTACCGCGTTGCTCCCGGTCAGGTGTTGGTTGTCGAACGGGTGCCCGGCGAAGGGGAATTTACTCTCGGGGATGTCCTGATGGTTTCGGATGAGCAGGGAACCCTTTTTGCCGAAGGGAACAAGGTTCTTCCGGTAACGGTGAAAGCGCGCATTCTCCGTCAGGAACGCGATAAGAAAATCATCGTTTTCAAAAAGAAAAAGCGGAAAAACTATCGGCGCAAGCAAGGCCACCGACAAAATGTCTCCCGGATCCAGATCCTCGAGATTGTCCGGACGGCCTGAGGATTAGACGCATCAATCCCCCGGTTTTTTACAGGGGGTTATCGACCAGGAAAGCGGAGAAGGCATCATGGCACATAAAAAAGGGGTGGGCTCCACCCGGAACGGACGCGACAGCGAATCGAAAAGACTGGGCGTCAAACGGCATGACGGCCAGCAGGTTTTGGCGGGAAATATTCTCGTACGTCAGAGAGGAACACAGTTTTACCCGGGAGACAATGTCGGGATGGGCAGGGATTATACGCTCTTTGCAAAGGAAACCGGTACGGTCAAGTTTTCTCGTTGGGGACGTGACAGGAAGAAAATCCATGTCGTTCCTCTCCCGGCAGAAGCGACTTCGACGAACTGACGACTTTTTTCTCCGGACAGGACAACCATGCCCCAGTTTGTCGATGAAGCCCGGATTGCTATCGAGTCCGGAAAAGGAGGTCATGGTTGCGTGTCGTTCCGCCGTGAAAAGTATGTTCCCAGAGGGGGGCCAGACGGTGGAGACGGAGGGAAAGGTGGCGATGTTGTTTTTGTAGGTACGGCCCGAAAGTCAACCCTCCTGGATTTCAAGCACCGACCCGTTCTGAAAGCGCAGCCGGGAGAGGCGGGGCGAGGAAAAAAACAGCACGGTTCCAACGGTCGTTCCCTTGTTCTGGAGGTGCCTCTCGGAACGCAAATTCTGAATGAGGAAACCGGTGAACTTCTTTACGACCTGACCCAGCCGGATGCCCGGATTGTCGTAGCGAAAGGAGGGCGAGGAGGACGGGGGAATGTCCACTTTGCTACCTCCACCCGCCAGACGCCGGATTTTGCCGAGCCGGGAGGGGAATCCCAGTCTTTTCGAATCCGGCTGGAGCTGAAGGTCATGGCCCGAGTTGGCCTTGTCGGTTTCCCCAATGCGGGAAAATCCACCTTTCTCTCCCGTGTCACGAAGGCCCATCCTCGCATAGCGTCCTATCCCTTTACCACGTTGCATCCGCATTTGGGGGTTCTGATACTGGGTTCTCAACCGGACGAACGCGAAATTGTGATTGCCGATCTTCCGGGTCTGATCGAAGGAGCCCATGAAGGAAAGGGTTTGGGAATCCAGTTTCTGAAACATGTGGAGCGGACCGAAATCCTTCTCCATTTTGTGGACCTGTCGGCGGAAAATACCCATGGTCCTGTGGCAGCCTACCAGATTGTGCGGAACGAGATGCTGGCCTTCAATCCGGATTTGGCTGAAAAACCGGAAGTTCTTGTCGGAACGAAGAAAGATTCTGCAGATCCCGAAAGACTCGAAGAACTTTCTTCTTTTCTTGAAAAGGAAGGCCGACCCCTTCTCCTGATCTCCTCCCATACAGGGGAAGGTCTCCCCCGTCTTCTCTCCGTTCTTTCAGACACGTTGCCCTCTTTGCCGCCGGTGTCGGTCGTGCCGGATAATCAGGTGATTCGGGACGACCGGAAAGAAGCCGGAACTCCGGACAAATGATTCCGGACCCGGAAGAGCGAGGTTTGCGGACTGAGATCCTGTCTTCCGTCCGAACACTGGTCCTGAAGGTTGGGAGCACGGTCCTGGCCTCCCCTCGTGCAGGAGTCAACACCCGGGTGTTCGGAGTGATTGCCCGTCAGGTTGCCTGGCTTCGCGCGAAGGGGATCCGTGTTGTCATTGTTTCGAGCGGTGCGATCGCTGCAGGAAGGATGAAGCTGGTTTTCGGAAAAAAAAACCTGACTCTGGCCATGAAGCAGGCTGCCGCTTCCGTCGGGCAAAGCCGTCTTATGTGGGGGTACGAAAGGGCTTTTTCTCCCCATCGGCTGATGGTGTCCCAGGTTCTCCTGACGCCACGTGATGTTGTCCGGAGAAACCGATTCACCAATCTTGAGAGAACGCTCGAAACGCTTCTGTCCCTCGGTGTGGTGCCTGTTGTGAACGAAAACGATTCGGTGGCCACGGAAGAGATCCGGTTTGGAGACAATGATCGCCTTTCCGCTCTGGTTTCCGGAACGGTGAAGGCCGATTTTCTCCTCATCCTGTCGGATGTCGATGGGCTGTATACGGCCGATCCTTCCCGGGTTCCGACCGCCACTCCCATCCACCATGTGGATAAGGTGACGTCCGAAGTCGCAAGTCTGGCAGGAATTTCCCGGTCGGGGTTCGGAACGGGTGGAATGGCCTCAAAGGTCCTGACGGCATGTTGGGCGAACCGGTGGGGTCTCCCGGTCGGGATCGTCAACGGACGGGAAGACTCTCCGGTCGAACGGTTTTTTCAGGGGGCCGGAACACTTTTTTCCGCCCGAGAAAAACTTTGGCCTGCAAAGAAAGTCTGGATCGGCTTTTTTGCAGAACCATCCGGGGATCTCATCCTTGACGAAGGGGCATCGGAAGCTCTTTCCCGCGGGAAGTCAAGTCTTTTGGCCGCGGGGATTTCCCGGTATGAAGGGATTTTTGAACCCGGTGAAGTCGTTCGCCTTCTGTCCCATTCCGGTCGGGAAATCGGTCGGGGCATCTGCCGGTTACCGTCTTCCGCCGTGGCCCAATGGACGCACCGGAAAATTGAAAAGGAAAGGTCCACGGACTCTTGGCCCCTGGTTGTTCACAGAAATGCCATGGTCTTGTGGAAGAAGGAAGAGGAGTAGGTCTTATGGATCGGCTGTATGACCGGAAAAATCTCGAAGCTCTCCTTCGGGATGCCAGACAGGCTTTCTATCGGACTCAGGTTCTGAAGCCCAAAGAGAAGAACGCGGTTCTGACCCGTCTTTCCGGTTTGCTCCGGAAAGAGAAAGACCATGTCCTTCATGAAAATCAGAAGGACTACAGGAATGCTCTCGAGCGTGGGCTCGACCCTGCCCTGTGCGACCGTCTTCTTCTGACAGAAGGTCGTTATGTCCAGATGGTTCAAGGCCTTCACGACGTTTGTGCCCTGCCGGATCCTGTGGGACGATCGGTGGACCGATGGACAAACGCCGATGGACTTCTGATCGAAAAGGTCCGGGTGCCTCTTGGTGTCGTGGGCGTGATCTATGAATCTCGTCCAAACGTCACAGTGGAAGTATTTTCCCTGTGTCTCAAGGCGGGATGCTGCGTAGTACTGCGCGGAGGTTCGGAAGCACTGTCTTCCAACCAGGCTTTGGCAGACTTGATAAGACAGGCACTTTCGGAAGAAGGGATCCCTCCCGGCGGGGCGACTTTCCTTCCATGGACCGACAGACAGGCGGTGGTCGACCTTCTTTCCAGCAAGGATCTGGATGTGGTGATACCCCGGGGAGGCGCAGGGCTGATGAAGCTTGTGAACGAACATGCGAGGGTGCCTGTCCTGAAACACGACCAGGGTATCTGCCACATCTATGTCGGAGCGTCGGCGGATCCGGAAAAGGCGATGTCTGTTGTCATAAACGCCAAGACCAGCAGGCCTTCGACCTGCAATGCGATGGAAACGTTACTGGTCCATTCTTCTCATCGTACGACCCTCTTACCCGATATTGTCGGAACGTTGCGTGAAAAGGAAGTTCTCGTCTATGGATGTCCGGAAACCCGGAAGCTTGGAGAGGGTATCCTCCCCGCTTCTCCGGACACTTACCGGACGGAATTCCTGTCGCTTGCGCTCAATGTTCGCCAGGTCGAAACTCTTGATGAGGCTCTTTTGCATATCCGGGAATATGGGTCCGGACATACCGAAGCAATTCTGACCCGGGATCTCGAGGAAGCCGAACGTTTTCAGATGGAAGTCGACTCGTCCTGCGTCATGGTCAACGCGTCGACCCGTCTCCATGATGGCTTTGCCTTCGGACTGGGAGCGGAAGTCGGGATCAGCACCTCCCGAATCCATGCCCGGGGGACGATGGGATTGCCGGAGCTGACCACGACAAAATATCTTGTCCGCGGTAACGGACATCTCCGGAACGCCTGACTCCGGGAGGTCCCTGACGGTGCCTTTGCCCAGAACCGCCGTTTTCGGAGGAGCCTTCAACCCCGTCCATCGCGGCCACGTTGCTCTTGCCCGTTATCTGACGCGGAAATTGGAGCTTGAGCGGCTCGTTTTCGTTCCGGTCGGGAAACCGGCTCATCGGATTTTGCCGGACGACCCCGGATGTTCCGAACGCTTGATATTATTGGAAAAGGCGATTGCCGGAGAACCCCGATGGGAGATTTCCGATTTCGAATGCCGGTCGGACAAGGTCTCTTACACCGTGCGCACCGTTGAAGCATTGTTTCCGGAAGAGAGGCCCTGGCTCATTCTGGGTTCGGACGCTTTCATGGGGCTCGACGGATGGTTCGAGCCCGGACGACTTCTGGCCCGAGTCCATCTGCTGGTGGCGTGGCGCCCAGGAGATACGCTTTTGTCGATCACGTCCGGGGTTGACCGTCTGGCGTCGTTCGGTCTGGCTCCGGTTCTTCTCCCGGAGATGGAACAACCGGGTCTGCCGGAAGTTTTTGTCCAGAGGTTCCGGCACGGGGAAGTCGAAACGTATTTCGGGTTCGTGCGACCGGGAACCCCGGACCTCTCGTCTTCGCGGACAAGGGATGCTCTCCGGCGGGGAGAGCCCCTTGAAGAGTTCTTGCCAGCCAATGTCAAATCCTATATCGTTGAGAAAGGGCTTTATGGATTCTCGTCCACCAGTACAATCCGGACCCGGTCCGGTCCCTGAGACCGGCGTTTTCCACACTCCATCCCGGGAGTTCCTTCTGGAAAGGGAAAAAGTCCCCCAAAAGGAAACGGACTCCGAAACCCGAGACCGAGCGGAACGGATGGCCCGGTTCCTTCAGGAAAAGAAAGTTCATTCCGTCTGGATTCTTGTCGCGGGCGAAGCGTGTGCCTATGCGGACTTCCTGATCTTCGGGGATGTCGAGCATGAAAGACACAGAGATGCCGTTCTCGAACTTCTGGACGAACAGTTTTCCAGGCGAGGAGAGCCGTTCCGGTCTGAAAAAGGACACTTCTGGACGCTTGTGGATTTCAACTCTGTCGTGATCCACCTGTTTCTGAATGGTGGACGGTCTCTCTACCGGCTGGAAGACCTGTTTCCGACGGCTCCCCTGTTGCTCCTGAACGAGTCGGGGATCCTGGAAGAGCTCACGCCCGAACGAAGGCCCCTTCCGGAGATGACGGAACACATCTCCCGGAGACCATCCCCGCCCTTGGGGCATCCGAGCGTCTGATGACCCGTTTCCTCCTCCTGGCTCTTCTTCTTTCCCTGGTGTTCGTCGTAAAGCTCTTCGAATGGAATCCGGGATCCGTCAACTTTCAGTATCTGCCAGGACACGTCATACAGCTTCCTGAAGTGGCACTTTTCGTCCTTTCGTTGGGATTGGGTGCGGGGTTCGTGATGGTCGTCCACGGAACGGGCGATTTCTTGAGGTGGTTACGGAACCTGGACGACACACGGGAGGAAAAGCGGGAAGAAAAGGTGACTGCACTGTGGAAAAAGGTCCGGGAGGAACTGAATCGTTCCCATGTTCCCCAGGCACTATCCCTGCTGGAGAGACTGGTCTCCCTCTATCCGAACCACCTGGAAGCCCTTCTTCTTCTCGGGAACCTCCGTCGCTCGACGGGGGATGCGACAGGGGCCATCCGTCTTCACCGGAGGGCCCGTGTTTTCGACGAAGAAGATGTCCGTCTTGTGCTTGCCCTTTGTGAGGACTATCGCCAGGCCGGGCGCCCCGATGACGAAATGGCCCTTCTCGGAGAGTATTTCCATAAAAAGGAAGGACGGAACCTGGATGTTCTGGGCCGATATCGCGACCGCCTTGTTTCCCGTCAGAAGTGGGAAGAGGCACTGGCCGTCCAGTCTGTTCTTTCCCGTTCCCTTGGCAAAGGAGAGAGGAGAGATCTGGAAGTGGCGACACTTGTCGGGATTCGCTACGAGACAGGTCGTCTCCATCTTGATCAGGGGGAAACCGAATTGGCCCGTCGCTCCTTTCGGGGGGCGTTGAAGATCGATCCCCTTTTCTCGCCGGCCCGGATCGGGCTGGCCGAGGCACAGTCCCGCGAGGGACGTGTTTCGGAAGCGTTTACGACGCTGGAGGAAGGTTATCAGAAAGATCGGGATCCGGTGTATCTCTATCGACTGGAAG
This sequence comes from Nitrospirota bacterium, assembly GCA_021826965.1. Classification (GTDB taxonomy): domain Bacteria; phylum Nitrospirota; class Leptospirillia; order Leptospirillales; family Leptospirillaceae; genus Leptospirillum_A. The sequence continues at coordinate 1,560 of JAKAYA010000007.1, read as the reverse complement.
AAATGGTTCTGGAAGCCGGATCGCCGGAACGTATCCTGACGGCTTTCGAAAGAGCAGTCCTCGCCGATCCCCAGAATCCGGCTCTCCTCTATGCACAGGCGAGGCTGTATGACCGACTGATGATGGTCGACCTTGCGCAGGATCGCCTGGAATCACTTGAGGGTCGCGAAAACTGGGAAGGAGAGTTCTATCGTCTTCTCGGAGATCTCTATCTCCGGAACAAGGATCGGGCGAGCGCTCTGGAAGCGTTTCAGAAAGGGGCTCATGCCGAGAATCATTCCGGACGTTTGTACTGCCGGCATTGTGCTCAACGTCTCGTCCGCTGGACCGGACAGTGTCCCTCCTGCCGTCGTTGGGGATCTGTGAGCCTTCATCCGGGATATGTCCAGACTCCTTCCCTTCAGGACCAGTCTGCAGATGACCGCAAAGACAGCGGGGGATCGCTGTCGGATCCGACCATTGATGCGTATTCTCTCGGCCAGTCCGGCTGACCGTATTTCCGGATACATCCTAGCCCCAAGGTTTTTCATGCTTTTTGGGTTGTCCTGCCGCTTGTGCCAAGCATTTTCACGAACCGGAACACCTCTTTGTTTTCGATGTCTGGAACAGTTTTTCCGGGAGACGCGTCGCTTTCCTCCCGCTCGTCCGGCATCGGGAGGCTTCCCCGTTCGTGGCCTTTTTCGATATGACGGGATTGCCCGCGAGATCTTCGGTCTGGCAAAATTTCAAGGAGATCGTTCCCTGGCGGATTTCTTGATCGATCGCGGGATGGAGCGCATGCCTTTCCCTTCCGGGGTCCATCTGTGGATCCCCGTTCCGCCCGACAAGCGGAGGTTGCTTCTCAGAGGGTTCAGCCTGCCGGACCGGATGGCATGGCGTCTGGAAAGACTGACCGGTATTCCCTGCACTCTCGATGGCGGTCCCCCGCGCGCACAAAGGGAACAGAAGAGTCTGGACCGATCCGGCAGGCTTGCGCGGATCCGTCACGGTGAGACGTTCGGTGGAGCCTATCCTTCTATTCGCATGTCCGGAGTGACCATTCTCGACGACTTGGTGACGACCGGCGGAACCATTCAATCTTTTGCGGCTTTTCTTCTGTCCAGGGGGGCCCGGATCGTGCAAGCTGTCGCGTTGTTCGACGCACCTTTACGCGTCGGTGAGGAGATTTGATTGGGCGTCACCGGAAAGCATGCCGGGTTTGTCAAATCTTCCGGAGAAGCCCTTCTCGAAAATGAGAAGCAAGGGATACGCACCTTGCTGGAAAGATTGTCAGGGAAGCTTCCGGGGTTCGTGTCGCGGGCGGGGCAGCGGGCCATGATTGCGGAAGTCGCCCGCACTTTTTCCCGGTGCAGGGAAGATGGCAGCCCTTCGGCAGAGGGCGAGAATATCGCAGTCATCCAGGGACCGACCGGGACCGGGAAAACCATGGCCTATTTCCTCGCAGGCATCGTTCTGGCCCGGAGCCGAAAAAAGACTCTTCTTGTGTCGACGGCGACGGTTTCTCTTCAGGAACAACTGGTCATGAAAGACCTGCCTTTGCTGGCCGGCGTTCTGGAGGAC
>JAKAYA010000036.1 GCA_021826965.1 Nitrospirota bacterium | reverse complement strand
TGGCGGAAGAACTGGGAGACCGTCCCGCGGTGCTCGCTCGGGAGCTGACCAAGATCTTCGAATCGGTGAAGCGGGGGACCCTCTTCACCTTTCGGGATCGGGGAACGGGTGAACCGGAAAAAGGCGAATGGGTGTTGATGGTCGGAGGGTGCGAAAATCTTCGGAATCATCGAAGCCCCCTCCAGCCTTTCGAGGTTCTGAAGGCTCTGGAGGACATCCGACTGCCTCCGGGAGACCGGGCCCGGCTTCTTTCCAGACTTGCGGGACTTTCCCGGAAAGACGCCTACCGCCTTGCCACTTCAACCGGCGACGCCTGACCTTCTTTCAAACCCCTCAAAGACCCGTGTGACCGAATCCGCCTGCTCCCCGTCCGGTGGAGCGATGGTCGTCCACAATTTCCCACACGGGACGGACGACCGACACAAAAAGGATCTGCGCCACGCGGTCGCCCGGACAGATTTCCAGGATCTCCTCGCCCGCGTTCCAGAGCGCGAGGACGAGAGGTCCCGTGTAGTCCGGATCGATCACCCCGGTCAGATTGGACAGAACAAGTCCCCGGCTTCCGAGTCCGCTTCGGGGAACCACGAGCCCCACCACAGAGGGATCGCCGATATGGATCGCGATGCCGGACGGAACCTTGACCCGCTCTCCCGGAGCCAGGCGAAGGGAGGCATCGGGCATGGCCCGAAGGTCCATGCCGGCCGATCCGGCCGTCGAAAAGGAAGGGAGAGGGAAGGCGTCGGGAATCCGGCTGTCGAGGATCCGGACGCGGATCGTCGGAGGTGTTCCGGATCCTTCGTTCACGGCGTCTTCAACCCGGCGGGGGGAAGGGGGATGGAGAGGCTTTCGGCGGTCCCGTAGGTGTTCAGGAGACGGAAGATCAGACGGGAGCCGGGAGGCACCGCCGGAAAAAACAACCACCCTTCGGTGGTCGTCCCCGCGGGAAGGACGGTCGGAAGGCCCATGCGACCCCATTTTTGGACCCGTCCGGAAAACCGGTCCCGAAACGTGCCGTTCGTGAGGAGATCGGACTCCTCTCCCCCGGGCGTTCTCAGGAAGTAGCGCCGGATCCGCTCGTCGGAACGGCCGTGGTTGACAAGTCGCACGGACAGCCCCTGCACCGTGACGGTCGCGGAAACGGAAAGCCTGCGGGACTCGAGAACCGATCCGGAAAGGCGTGTGGTTCCGGTATCGCGAGGATGACAGGCAGCCAGCCCCCAGAACCCGACCGCACAGACGAGACCGGTCAGAAGCGCTTCAGTCCTTTTCATGCCGGATCTCCGTCCCCACCCCTTCGGGAGTGAAAATTTCGAGGAGCAGGGCGTGAGGTATCCGCCCGTCGATGATATGAGCCTTCCGGACACCCATTTCGAGGGCTTTCAGGCATCCCGTGATCTTCGGCACCATTCCCCCGTGGATCGTTCCGTCCGACAGCAGATCCCGCACATGGGACGGGGTCACGGACGGGATCAGACTCCTGTCCGCCCCCAGAACCCCCGGCGTATCCGTCATCATGATCAGCTTTTCCGCCTTCAGCGCCCCGGCGATTTCGCTCGCCGCCTCGTCCGCGTTGATGTTCAGGGGGTTGCCGTCCGGATCGACTCCCACCGGCGCCACGATGGTCACGTACCGGTGCCGGTCGAGAAGATCCAGCACTTCCGTGTTGACGGAGCGCACCTGCCCCACGAACCCCAGATCGGCATTCTTGCGCTCGCCCACCAAAAGGTTCCCGTCGCGTCCTGCGAGCCCCACCGCCCGTCCGCCCTGTTTCTGGACCAGGGTCACTAGTTCCCGGTTGATTTTTCCGGACAGGACCATCTCCACGACCTCCATCCCTTCCCGGTCGGTCACGCGGAGACCGTCCACGAACCGGGACGAAAGCCCCATCCGGTCCATCATCCGGGTGATTTCCGGCCCGCCCCCGTGGACGACCACCGGACGGATGCCGATATGCACCAGGAGAACCAGGTCGTCCGCAAACGACGTGTCGAGGTTTTCGGTCGGATCGTCCCCGTTCTTGCCCCGGGTGCTTCCGCCATACTTGATGACGAACGTTTTTCCCGAAAACGCCCGGATGTAGGGAAGCGCCTCTATCAGAATCCGGGCTTTGGCCTGGCTGGTTTCCAATGCGTTTTCCTCTCTCGTTTTCGGCGTGGCCAATCGCCTCCGCATGACAAGGAGGCTAGAGGATGTATCGGGTCAAATCCGGGTCCATGACCAGTTTCCCCAGTCGCTCCTGGACGAACGGACGGTCGATCACCACGGTCTGCCCGGACATTTCCGCCGCCCGGAAGGAAATCTCCTCCAGAAGATGTTCCATGACCGTAAATAGACGCCTGGCGCCGATATTCTGCGTCCCTTCGTTCACCTGCCAGGCCACCTCGGCGATCTCCCGGAGGCCGTCTTCCCGAAAATCCAGGATCACCCCTTCGGTTTCCAGGAGGGCCTTGTACTGGCTCACCAGGGAACATTCGGTCTCGGTCAGGATCCGGTAGAGTTCCGGACTTCCGAGGGGGGAAAGCGTCACCCTCACCGGAAACCGGCCCTGGAACTCGGGGATCAGATCCGAAGGACGGGCATGGTGAAACGCCCCTGCCGCGATGAACAGGATCCGGTCCGTCCGGACGATTCCGTGCCGGGTCCGCACTGAAGAGCCTTCGACGATCGGCAGAAGATCCCGCTGGACTCCTTCCCGGGAAACGTCCGCTCCGACGGATCCCGAACGGGGAATCACCTTGTCGATTTCATCGATGAACAGGATTCCCGATTCCTCAACGCGCGACACGGTTTCCCGGGAAATCTTTCCCGAGTCCACGCGCGCGTCCGCCGCTTCCACAAGCAGGAGGGGTCTGGCGTCGCGGATGGTCAGACGACGACGGACCTGACGGGGGGGGAGGAAACTCCCGAGCATGTCCCGGATTCCTTCCGGAGACCCTTCCCCCCAGTCGGACGATCCGCCGGAAAGGGGTCCGCCCGCCGTCTCCCGGAACAGGATTTCCACCTCCCGATCCTCCAGATCTCCGGCGTCGAGACGCACCGCCAGGCGGGTCCGGGTGGCTTCCTGCCCTCCCCCCGGCAGAAGGGCGTCCAGGAGACGATCGCGGACGTCTTTTTGCGCTTCGTCCCGGACCCGCTCCCGTTCCCGGGAAAGACCTTCGTTGTAGGCCACTTCGGCCAGATCCCGGACCATCGATTCCACGTTTCTCCCTACATACCCCACTTCCGTGTACTTGGTCGCTTCAACCTTGAGAAAGGGGGCATCCAGAAGGCGGGACAGGCGCCGCGCGATTTCGGTCTTGCCGGAGCCGGTCGCCCCGATCATCAGGATATTCCGGGGGAGAATCTCCTCCTTCATCGCTTCCGGCACCCGTTCCCTCCGGGCCCGATTCCGGATGGCCACGGCCACAGCTTTCTTGGCGTCCCCCTGGCCGATGATATACCGGTCGAGATACCGGACGATATCGGCAGGCGTCCAGGGAATGTCCGGCCGGACATTTTCCGCCGGGATTTCCATACTCACGACTCCCCTTCCGAACCGGTGCTCTCCGTCGAAGGCAAGGAGAGAACCGTCGTCTCATGGTTGGTATAAATGTCGAGATCGGCCGCAACCGAAAGCGACTCCCGAACGATCTCCTCGGGAGCCAGGTCTGTGTGTTTCAGAAGGACCCGCGCCGACGCCAGGGCATAAGACGATCCCGAACCGATCGACAGAAGACCCTGTTCCGGCTCGATCACATCCCCCGCACCGGAGATCAGATAAGTGGAGTCTTGAGAAGCGACCGCCAGCAGGGCCTCCAGCCGGCGGAGGCTCCGGTCCGTCCTCCAGTCCTTTGCCAGGGCTACGCTGGCCCGGCCGACATGCCCCTGATGCGACTCCAGCATGCTTTCGAAGCGTTCGAAGAGGGTCAGGGCGTCGGCGGTCGAACCGGCGAAACCCGCCAGAACCCGGCCCTGGTAGAGAGAGCGGACCTTGCGGGACCGAGCCTTCACGATCATCGATCCCAAGGTGATCTGTCCGTCCCCGCCGAGAGCCACCCGACGCCCCCGTCGAACACTCACAATGGTCGTCCCCTTGAAGAAGGAGATCGTCCCGTCCTCAGTCGTTCTCGTCATTGTCCGGATGGTCCTTTCGTCGGATACGGTCGTATCGGCGTCGCAGGTCCGCCAGTCCGACATGGGTGTATTTCTGGGTGGTCCCCAGGGATTCGTGCCCCAGAAGCTCCTGAATTTTCCGGAGATCCATCCCGCGGTCGAGGAGATGGGTTGCACACGAATGGCGAAACGTATGGGGAGTGACTCCCCGGTTCCCCAGCCCCGCAAGCCTTACCCGCCGCCGGACGATCCGGCCGATCTGGTGGACGGACAGCTCTTCTCCTCCCGGAGCCACGGGAAACAGCGGATCCCGGGAGGATCCTTCCCTCTCCGGAAGATATGCAAGGAGAAGATCCCGGGCCCGACCCACGAGGGGCACGAAACGTTCCTTGTTGCCCTTTCCCCGGACACGGATCCTGTCCCGGGATTCCGACAGGTCGCCCAGAAGGAGTCCCGCCAGCTCCGACAGGCGAATGCCGGTCAGATAAAACAGCTCGAGCATGGTTCTGTCCCGGCGTTCCTCCCAGGATCCACCCTGATCCGTCTCCAGAAGAACCTCCATCTCCCGCTCGGAGAGAACGGCCGGCACAGTTTGCGGACGGCGGGGACCCGACAGGTCCAGAAACGGGTTCCCGGAAGCCCCTCCCCTCCGACACAGCCACTGATAGAAGGAACGAAGCGAGGACAGGTTTCGAAGCACCGAACGTGGGCGGTATTCCCGCTGTTCCAGCTCGAAAAGATACGACAGGGCCACGTTCCGGTCGATTCCGGGGTCGGACAGGGACGCCTTCCCCCGTTTCCGGAGAAAAAGGGCGAAAGCGTCCAGATCCCGACGATAGGCGTCAAGGGTCCGCGAAGAGTTTCCCGACTGGGCCAGTTCACTCAGAAAGTCCCGGACCGACGCGTCTTCTCCGGACTCCGGCTGCGGTTTTCCCGACGCCTTTCGGGGCGTTCCGGATCCCTTACCCCCCAACGCCCGACCTCCGGGAGCCCTGGGCATTCCGGGCGGTCCACCATCCGGAAAAGGCCCGGCGCGCCCGGGCGACGATCTGTTCGCGCTGGAGGCGTCTGGCGGATGGCCCGGAAGGGCCGGGAAACAATCCGAAATGGAGATTCACCGGGGCGAAAGAGGAGGATCGACGCGGGCGGAGTCCGGAGAGGAGAGCCCCCAGGGCGCTCTCTGCCGGGGGCAGGACCCGTGCCGCGTCCAGATTCCAGGGGTTGTCCGACGACCACGCCGCATGCAGGACGAGCGCGGTCAGAAAACCCATCGCGACCGATTCGGTATAGCCTTCCACACCCAGAATCTGCCCTGTGGCATAAACTCCGGGCAGGCCGGCCAACGTCAGATCGGGCTTCAGAAGCACCGGGGCGTCCAGGAAGGTGTTCCGGTGAAGCGATCCATGGCGCAAAAAGCGTGCGCGTCCGAGACCGGGAATCATCCGGAAGATCCGTTCCTGCTCCGGATACCGCAGACGCGTCTGAAAGCCCACCAGATTGAACGCCGTCTCCCCGGCATCTTCCGGGCGCAGCTGGACGACCGCAAACGGCTCCCGTCCTGTGGCAGGGTCTACCAGCCCCACCGGACGCAAGGGACCGAAAGCCAACGTTCTCCAACCTGTTTCGACGAGGGACTCCACCGGCTGGCAGGCCTGAAAAGCGCGCAAAACCTCCGGGTTGTCCTCGACACCCTCGTGGGGCGGCACGCGTTCTCCCCATAGGAGGGCTTCGCAAAAACGTTCGTAGGTTTCCGGACTCATCGGGGCGTTCCAGTGATCTCCCCGCCCCGGTTCCCCGTGACGGTCTCCCCGGAACAGGAGATCGAAATCCAGCGAATCGGCCTCCACAATCGGCGCGATCGCATCGTAGAATGACAGCCGACCGCCGGGAAGATGGGCGGTGAGATCCTTGACCAGGTCCGGATGGGTCAGAGGTCCCGTGGCGACCACAAGGGGGCGCCGGGACGGCAGACGGTCGACCACACCCCGTTCGACCCGAATCCGGGGATGGGACAGGACCCGGTCGGTCAAGCGGCGGGCGAAGACGTCCCGGTCCACGACCAGGGCACCTCCTCCCGGAATACGGGCTTCCATCGCCGATTCGATCACCGGAGAACCCGTTTTCAGGAGTTCTTCCTTCAAGAGACCGTGAGGTGTCTGGGAATTCAGGCTTTTGAGGGAATTGGAGCAGACCAGTTCCGACAGAAACGACGTCTTGTGCGCACCGCTCGAACACTGGGGTCTCATCTCGTGCAATGTCACGGGATGCCCCCATTCGGCCAGGCGAAGAGCCGCTTCCGTCCCGGAAAGTCCCCCGCCGACGATCGTGACGGGAGTTTCGTTATCCCCCGGTGGTCGCATGGCTGCAAGCTTCGTTGGGGCAAACAAGTTCGACCGACTTTTTTCCGACCCGAACCCGGTAAGGGAACCGACAGTCGGGACAAGGGTCCTTCACCGGCTCGCCATTCAACAGGTAGGTGCATTCCGGATAGCGGCTGCATCCGTAAAAGGTGCCCCGCTTGCCTCTCCGGGGGACAAGTTCGCCCTTGCAGTCCTTGACCGGACAGGGCAGTCCCGTCGCCATCGGACGGGTCCCCTTGCAGTCCGGATAACGCGAACAGGCCCAGAAAGATCCGAACTTCCCTCGTTTCTGGACCATCGCCGACGAACACTCCGGACAGACCGGCGCAAGGGCAGGGTCGACCGGGGTCAATGCCGCCTCCGGTTTCGGGGGCCAGGGGCGAGTGGTCTTGCACTCCGGATAACGGGAACAGGCCAAAAATGTCCCGAAACGACCCTTCTTGACCACCATCGGCGCCTGGCAAGCCTGGCAGACTTCTCCTTCGGGCAGAGCCTCCTCGACGATACGAATCTGGCCGTCTTCCTCGGTAAAGTTGCGGGTGGTCCTGCATTCCGGATAACGCGAACAGGACAGATAAGGACCGTTCTTTCCCCACTTCCGGTTCATCGGGGACTGACAGACCGGGCAGGGGACCTCCGTCGGGATTTCGAGCTTCTTCAGGTTCGCCATCCCGCCCTTTTTCGCCTTTTCCACCTCATGATGAAACGGGGTGTAGAAATCGCCCACCACGTCGCGATAGCCGCGCTCGCCTTCCTCGACCTGGTCGAGTTCCTCCTCCATCCGGGCCGTGAACCGCACGCTCATGAGGTCCGGGAAGGACTCCACCAGAAGGCTGTTGACCGCCTTGCCAAGGTCTGTCGGATAAAAACGGGTTTCCTTCTTTTCCACATATTCCCGATCCTGGATCGTCGACAGGATCGTCGCATACGTACTGGGTCGCCCGATGCCTTTTTCTTCGAGTTCCCGGATGAGGGACGCTTCCGAATAGCGCGGAGGGGGTTCGGTAAAGTGTTGATCCGGAGTCACCTCTTCAAGGGTCACGACCTCCCCTGTTTCGAGAGGAGGCAGGAGACGGTCTTCACCTTCCCCCGCGGAGCCCTCCTCTCCCGGCGCGGCCATATCGGAGGACAGACCGCGAAGCGCCAGGAAACCCGGGGACTTGAGCACACGCCCGGAAGCCCGGAAGACATCGCCCCGGTCTCCTTCCACGAGAACGGTCGTCTGCAGGTACAGGGCGGGGGCCATCTGGCTTTCCATGAAGCTTTTCCAGATCAGGTCATAGAGCCGGAAGAGATCCGGGTCGATGGAAGCGCGCAGGGATTCCGGCGTCCGGGCAACGTCGGCCGGACGAATGGCTTCGTGAGCATCCTGGATCCCCTTGCGGTTCTTGTAGGCGGGGACGCGGGAGGGAAGCGCGTCCGGATGATTCTCCCGGATCCAGCGGCGGGCTGCTTCGGCAGCCTCGGGCGACACCCTCACCGAATCGGTTCTCATGTAGGTGATGAGCCCCACCGGGCCATGACCGGGAAGATCGACCCCTTCGTAGAGCCTCTGGGCCAACGTCATGGTTTTCTTGGCAGAAAAACGCAGCCGGTTGGCGGCTTCCTGCTGAAGGCGACTCGTGGTGAGAGGGGGGGAAGGATTGCGCTTCTTGTCGGACCGGGTGATCTCCCCTACCGTAAACCGCTCCTGCCGGATCCGTTCCACCGCCTGACCGGCACTGTCTCCGTCCGGAAAAGACGGTTTTTCCCCCGACACCCGGTCGAGCCGCGACAAAAAGGTGGGAGGAACCCGGACGTCCTCCGGACGAAAGCGGGCGTCGATCGTCCAGTACTCTTCCCGGACGAACCGGGCGATCGCCTCTTCCCGGTCGCAGACCAGGCGCACGGCTACGGACTGGACCCGGCCGGCGGACAGTCCCCGACGCACGCGGTCCCATAATAAAGGCGAGATGGTGTATCCCACAATCCGGTCGAGAGCGCGCCGGGCCTTCTGGGCTTCGACTTTCCGGACGTCGATCTCTCCGGGTTCGGACAGAGCCGTCCGGATGCCGCCTTCCGTCAGCTCGTGAAAAAGGACCCGCTTGGGAGGACGGGGCAGGGCCTCGAGTTCCATGGCGATGTGATAGGCAATCGCTTCCCCTTCCCGGTCCGGGTCGCTCGCAAGATAGACTTCCCGGGCGGACTTCGCTTCGGAGCGGATTTCCGACAGGACCTTTTTTTTGTCCGGATGCACCTCGAACTCCAGCGCGAAATCGTGATCCACGTCGATGCCGAGCCTCGACGGAGGCAGGTCCTTCACATGGCCCACGGACGCCTTCACAAGATACCCCGCCCCCAGGACCCGGGACAACGTGCGGGCCTTCGTCGGGCTTTCCACGATAATCAGGGTTTTTCCCGCGGCTTTCGCACGGGAGGTTTTCCCTGACGTCTCCGCCTTGGATGCCGACGCCGTCTTTTTCGGGACCGTCCTTTTCGCCGTTGCCGGTTTTGCAGCGGTTTTCGCCGCCTTAGCTGTCTTGTCCGATTTCTTGCCCGCCAATGCCCGTTTCTCCCAATACCAGAATCACATCCCCGGCCGAAAAGACCCGCCGGGCCCCCTGTTCCAGAAGAAACCCCGGCCCCTGGGCCGTCTCTCCAAAGGCTCCCCTGTCGTACACCACCACATCCCGCCCTTCCGCCAGGGCCCTCCGGACCGTCACGGACGTTCCGGAGGCCCGTCGGTGCGCACCGGCAACAAGACCCGCCGAAAGGCCCACGATGATCCGGTTCCGAAACGGAAAATGCCACCCTTCCGGCGGACTTCCCGGAGGGAACTCCGATACGATGGCCCCGCCGGACGACAGGATCTCATCCGCCAATTTCCGGTGAAACGAAGGATAAACCCTGTCGAGACCCGTTCCGACGACGGCGATGGTCGAACCCCTTCCGAGAAGGGCCCCCCGGTGCGCAGCGCCATCGAGTCCGGCCGCTAGCCCCGATACGATCGGAAGTCCAAATCCGGCCAATCCGGCGGCGAGTTGCTCGAACCCCCTCCGGGACTCCACTGTCGGACGACGGGTTCCTGCCATCGCGATGCCGGGCCGTTCGGGCAGGACACCTTGCACGAAAAGAACCAGCGGGGGATCGGGTAACCGCGTCAGAATTTCCGGATAGTCCGGTTCATCAATCGCGATCATCATAATCCCCAGCCGTTTGGCTTTGTCAAGAACCTGAACGGCTTTCTTCCGGAAAACCTCCGGCAGGAACCCTTCCGGAGCGAATTTTCCAAAAGGACGGAAGCGGGGGAGAGTTTCCCCGCCTCCTCCCGGAAGAAACGGATCGCGGCCGGACAGGGCGATCCGTTCCAGTCGCCAGAGCGATAGCGCGAGAAAAGACAGGTCCCGCGAGTCTCCCTGCACGAATACCTCCTTGACCCCGACACCGGCATCTGGCAAAAAAGGAAGAGTCCGGAACGATCCGGACTCTTCCGAAAGAACCTTCCCGGACCGGGGGACGAAATGGATACGAGTCTGTTTCACCTGTTTCTCTATGCAACGATCGTCCTGACGGCGTTGACAGGTGCGGGCATCTATTATTTTCTGGCGGACCGGCGAAAGAGCAGGGTTTCGACGCCCACTCTGGGCGACCATGACCGGCTGTCCGTCCTCGACCAGGAAATCCGGAAACACCGGGAAACGCTGGAGGCCCTTGTCCGGGAGCGGGAGGCTCTTTCGGCCCGCATCGGCGGCAAGACCGGCCCGATGGACAGTCCTTCCTAGTCTCCCTGATCCACGTACAGATCCTCCCGGTCGGCCCTGTAGCCGAACAGTTCGGCATAACGCCCCCAGTTGACCAGAATCTGGAACTGGCCTTCAGGATCTTCCTGAGGGAAGGTTTCCCGGAGACGTTTCCGGATCTTTTCGGCCGGAAGGGACTTGTCCTCTTCCTTCGAAAGCCACTCCAGAACGGCCTGGAAAACCGGTAGCGTGAGGATGCGTTCCCGGATGAGCTTTTTCCGCCCGTTGATATCCTTCTTCAGGATATCTCGCCCGAGATCGGTCAGGGTGATGTCTCCCCCGGGAGTCTGGACAAACCCCAGAGACTCCGCCGCCCGGACAAGCTGCAGCTCTTCTCCCAGCTCCAGATGCAGGTCGACGCCGAGCTGGTAGAGGTCACCTCCCCCACCGGCTTCGGCAAGCACTTTCAACAATCCCACGATCTTGCTGATCCCCGGATACTGATCCGGATCTCCTTCCATAACCCCTCCAGTTGACATGATTGCCTCGGGCCGGCCAACCCGGCCCGGTGTTGGATCGCTCCCTCAGGATATCAGGGAAAAAATCCGGTCCGACAGGCGGTCGAACTCCGGGTCCCGCCGGTCCCGCGGTCTGGGAAGATCCACCCGTATCTCCTCCACCACATGAGTGGGGCGGCGCGCCAGAACAACGACCCGGTCGGACATCAGGATGGCCTCCTCGATGATATGGGTCACCATCACGATCGTACGCACCGACATCTCGGGATCCTTCCAGAGCATCAGAACTTCATCCCTGAGCGTCAGCGTCGTGAGTGCATCCAGGTTCGAGAAAGGCTCGTCCATGAGGAGAATGGCGGGTTCGATGCACAAGGCCCGGGCCAGTCCAACCCGTTGCTTCATCCCTCCCGAAAGCTCTCGCGGATAGGCCTCCTCGTATCCTTCGAGACCGACCTTGTCGATGTAGAAGGCCACCTTTCGCCGTATCGATCCGGGGTCCACCCCTCGAGCGACCAGACCCAGGGAAACGTTCTCCCAGACGTTGAGCCAGGGATAAAGGGCAAATCCCTGAAACACCATTCCCATATCCGGATTGACACCTGTCTGGAGCACGTCCCGATAAAGGACTTTTCCCGAGGTCGGGGCGATGAGGCCCTGCAGGATCCGGAGCAGGGTGCTTTTTCCGCATCCGGAAGGACCGACCAGGGAAACGAACTCCCCTTCCGAGACATCGAGGGAAAGTCCGCGAATCGCCGGATTCATCCGCCCCTGATCGGAAAAGACGCGATCGACGTCCAGCAGACGAAGAAAGGGGCTTTTATCCATCGAGACCATAGCGCGTTGTCACCCGTTCGTAGAGAGGCGTCCAGAAAAAACGGTTGAGAGTGACAACCACGACCGTCAGCATGAGAAGGGACGCCACGATCAGGATTTCATTCCCCGAACCGTAGGTCACCCTGTCCAGAAAAGCGCCAATGCCGCGGACCGAGTAGTTTTTCTGGTCGTACACCACATATTCGGAAACGATGAGGGCGTTCCACCCTCCCCCGAATGCCGTAATCGACCCCGTCACGATGGACGGAAAAAGAAACGGAAAAAACACTTTCCGGAGAAACAGCCGGCCACGGATTCCCAACGTCAGGGAAACCTCCCGGAGTTCGTTCGGAAACGTGCCCGCCCCCGCCAGAAGATTGAACAGGAGGTACCATTGCATTCCCGACAGGAGCAGGAGAATCGATGCGAGGTTCATGCTGTGCGTGGTCCGGACGACCAGAACGATGATGAAGGGGAAAAGAGCCGTCGCCGGAACCGATGCCATCACCTGGGCGACAGGCATGACGTAGCGAACCAGTCGGGGATGCACAAAGACGTACCAGGCCACCGGAAGAGTCCAGCACAGAGACAGGGTGTACCCGGCCAAAAGCCGGAGCATGGAGTAAAACATGTCCAGGGGAAGTTCCGACAGGCCATCCCACGGAACGCCGGCGGAAAGGGCCCGTTCCATGCTCCGCGCGCCGGAGTAGGCCAGTATCGCGAAGAGAAGAACCGTCAGAACCCCGAAGCCTCGGGAGAGCCATCGGACGGGACCGGTCCTTCCCTTCGCCACCGCGGGTTCTCCGGGAAACCGGCGCAAAAGGGCGTAAAGCCCGGTCATTGTCCGGAGCAGAACGACCGAAAGGATTTTCCTGGGCATTTCCAGAAAATCGCTTTCCATCAGCCATTCCCGAAAAACCGAGCGGGCTTCTCCGGTCGGGGAAGCGCTCTGGTCGATGGAAAAGCGCTGGGCCCACACCACGACCGGCCGAAACAGGAAGAAATCCAATAGGATGACCGTCAGGACAAGCAGGACGATCCCGACAAAAGCATCCAGGATTTTCCCCGAAGAGGTCGACACCACCAGAAAACTCCCCAGTCCCCTCAGGCGATAGTGCACGGATCCCATCGAGATCATTTCGCAGGCGATCAGAAAATACCACCCCTGGGCCCAGGAGAGGATCGAATTGTACACCATCTTCGGGATGGTGACAGGAATCAGAAAATAGACCAGGCGCAGCCACCCGGGTGCCTGTAGCCCGTCGAGCAACTCCCTGTACTCGGCAGGCGCCGTCCGGATGGATTCGAAAACGGCGAACGCCATGTTCCAGGCCATGCTGGTGGCGATCAGGACGACGCTGGCCAGTTCGACGCCCTCCAGGGGATTCCGGAAAAGGTGGATGAGGAGGAAGATGACTGCCGGAAAGAACCCCAGAACCGGGATGGACTGGAGAATGTCGAGGAGCGGGAGGAGGTATCGTTCCCCCCACTTGGTCAGTGCTGTCAGCATGCCATAGACATAGGCAAAGACCAGTGAGAGGCCATAAGCCGCAAGAAGACGCAGGAGTGACCTTCCGATGTCCCCGGGCAACGAGGCCAGATCCTCTCCTCCAATCGGCGCGGGATGGAATCTGGCCGAATGCCGGAAGATCATCCAGATCACGAGAACAAGAAAGGCAAGCAGAAAAGCCAGAACGCCTGCCGGTGGCCGGCGGCCGTCTTTCTGGTTCATCGGATGTCGTTCTCCAAGCCGTCGGTCTTTTTTGATTTTTCACCCTGTATCATACAATAATGTTGCAGGTACTCACGGGCTTCCCCATGCGCCCCAATATGGCAGGAGAGCATGACAACATTCCAGGAACTCCTGATCGCCCTCGCCACCATATGCGTGGTCGTCCTCGTCGCTCTCGCCGTCCGGGTGATCCGTTTTCTGGACCACCTCGACGGAACACTTCTCCGCCTTGAAAAGGAAACGCTCCCGGCGGTCAGTCGACTGTCCGCCCTTCTCGGGAGAATGGACGCCCTGACGGAAGAGATCGAAAACGCCTGGTCTGCCACGCGGAAGAAAATGGACGATCTGGGCCTTCCTCCCCTGTTCCGTCTTCTGCGGTGGATGCCTGGCCCCGGCGGAAAGCTTCCCTTTCCCTTCGGAATTCTCCTCCAAGCCGCCGGAACGGGAATGCGCGCATTCCGGAGCGTCTGGAAAGCCAAGAGCAAGGACAACAACACCTCTACCGGACGAAGAGAAACTCCCCCTTAACGTTCAAAGACTTTATCCCAAAAGGAGGGCATGATGCCAGACTCCCAGAGAACCTCGTCTGAAAGTTTTCTTCTGTTCCTCGCCGGAGCTGTGACCGGTGCCGCCCTCATGGTCCTTTCTTCCCCTTCGGTTCGCAAAAGGACTTCCGACCGACTGAACAGGACCCTCGAGACGCTCCGGGAAGAAACCTCCGATTTTCTCGAGGAAGAAAAAGCCGGGCTGACATCCTCTGCCCGCCATCTGTCGGAAGAGGCGAAGACCCTGAAAGAGGCTTACCAGGCCGGATGGAACGCATTCAAGGAGGCCCTCGCCGGCGGAGAGGAGAAGGAACCCCGGGAAGACGCTTCTTCCTGAACCGCGAAACGGATTGTTCTGCCTGTCCTGGCCGGATGCAGTTCTCGCCAATGGGCGGTCAAGAAAGTTCCTCAACTATAAGGAGGGCATGATGCCAGACTCCCGGAGAACCGGGTCTGAAAGTTTTCTTCTGTTCCTCGCCGGAGCCGTGACCGGTGCCGCCTTCATGGCCCTCTCCTCCCCTTCGGTTCGCAAAAGGACCTCCGACCGACTGAACAGGACCCTCGACACGCTCCGGGAAGAAACCTCCGATTTTCTCGAAGAGGAAAAAGCCGGCATGGACAACACCTCCCGGCATTTGTCGGAAGAGGCAAAAACCCTCAAAGAGGCCTATCGGTCCGGATGGAACGCATTGAAGAAATCTCTGGCGAAAGACTGAAGGAAGGGGGAGCCCCGGAAGGCGCTTCCCCCATTCTGAAACGGGAACGAACCGGACTAGCCGACCTTTCGGCTGACCACCGGAAGGTTCCGGTCAAAGCGGATCGTGGTCATCTGGACATGTCCGGTTTCCAGGGCTCCTTCCAGCGTCTTGGCCCGAACGAGACGAACCGTGACATCGCCGGCACCGGATTTCCTGACAACGACCGCGGATACCCTTTCGCGGTTGTTTGAAAAATGCCAGGAAACAGTCACGCGCTCTCCGTTCTTCGACGTTCCCACGGTCGTGCCGTTCACCGGAGGAACCGCCATGTTTTTGGAGGCAACGGAAGGTTTGTCCGTGATCGGATTTTTCTTGCTCCAGAACTCGATGGGATTGAAAATGATCACGTCTCCGAGCCCGGCGAACTCATAGACCGGCAAAATGACCATCAACGCGGTCAGCCCGGAACGAGCCCATTTATTCTCGACCTGTCCGTTCGCCTTGTAGAGTGTGTGGACCAGTGCGAACTGTCCGTAACATCCCGACAGAAGAGTGATCCCGCACAAAAAGGCTACCGCCGAACCTGCTTTTTTGGCACGCATGCGCGCACCTCCTTTCCTGCCTCCAAGAGAATGATGAAAAGATATTCTTTTTAACACCTTCCAATATATTGCGGAAGATTGCGCACAGCATACCTGAGGTTTCCGCCAATCTCAAGCCGGAATCCCGGTCAGTGTGACCAATCGCACACTTTTCCCGGGGGGAGAAAACTTCCGCGATCAGGGAATTGTCGGCGACGCCGACGACGACGAAGAGGTACCGGGCGGCGACGATCGATATACGATGCCGGGAACCGAGGGAGAATAGGTCACGGCCAGGCACAGACCCGCGCTTTGACAGGAAACCCCCCCGACCGTCAGGGCGACCGTGTTCCCCGGAAGGGTCTGAGGATAAGCCACCTGGCCGGGACGGCCTCCACCGGAAACCGGGGGGATCTGGTAGAGGGCGCCACTCGCCCCGTAGGCCCAGAAAGAACCGTCAGACGTGGCTGCCACCCCGGTCAGGGAACCGGAAAGGGCCGCTCCTCCGTAAACGGAAGCGGAATACCAGTTCTGACCCCCGTCTCCGCTCACGAGAAGAGCCCCGGCCCCATCGGCCACGCACTGACCGGCCGACTGGCAGGCGATGCCGGAAATCCCCTGGGGCGCCAGTGACGAGGACACGGGCAAAAACAGAAAACTCCCTCCTCCGTCCAGCGATTCGAGGAGCCCGTTGACCCCTTGCCCGGACTGGGTCATGGCCGAGATGAGAATCGTCCCCTGTTCAAGAGCCACCTGGTTGTAGTTCGCGGGACCGATCTCCGTCTGGACGGCCAGGTCCTGGATCCAGTACCCGGACAACTGGGACAGGATAAAGACGGAATTGTTGTTTCCCACGGCCACGCAGGCC
The DNA here is from genome assembly GCA_021826965.1 of Nitrospirota bacterium. Lineage (GTDB taxonomy): Bacteria > Nitrospirota > Leptospirillia > Leptospirillales > Leptospirillaceae > Leptospirillum_A. Next base: position 1,470 of record JAKAYA010000036.1, on the reverse strand, counting down.
GGCGCCGACGATGTCTGGCAGGCGACGGCGTTCAACGTCAGATTGCCGTTCACCGTTTCGTTCTGGATCTGGAAGGTTTGTCCGCCGTCGGAGGTTGTCAGGATCAGGCCCTGATTGCCGATGATGTAGCAGACCTGGGACGAAGGGCAACTGATTCCCGTGAGGTTGAAATTCGCAAGAGCGGACGCCTGGTTGAGCTGATCCAGAGTCGTCCAGGACACACCCCCGTCGACCGTCCGGAGAATCATGCCATTTTGCCCGACGGCAAAACAGGTTCCCGAAACAGGACAGGACACCGCCGTCGGCTGGATCTGGCTCCCCAGCGAAAGCGGCGTCCAGGTCAGGCCGGTCGTCTGCGACTGGCATCCTCCCAGCGCCAGGAGTACCCCGGCCAACGCGCGGAATATCCGCGTCACGACATCTTCCTTTCCGCCGGCCGCTCCAAAAACTGGACAATTTTCCGGGCGACGCCGGTCAGGGCCAAGGGAGAGGACTCCCCCCGCGGAAGCCATCGGAAGACTCTCTCTCCCAGCGTCGATTCAATCACCAGACGGTCTTCGCGAACCAGATGGACCTCTTCGCGAAAATGGGAATACTCGTGCGTTATCTTCCCGAAAGGTTCCCGGGCATCCGCCGGAGGACCGGGGAAAGAAAAAACGTCCCAGAGGCCTTCCAGCAGACGTTCCTTGCCCTGAACCAGAAAGAATCCCGAATCGTCCGACGGCACCAGGGCCGTCCGGACCCGGACGGGCTTGGCCGTCTTTTTTCGGGGGGGGTTCAGAACCTCCTCCGGCACGCCGGATGAACCGCAGTCGAGGGACAGAGGGCATTCCAAGCAGCGCGGTCGACGGGGAAGGCACACCACGGCGCCCAGCTCCATCAAGGCCTGGTTCACCTGACCGGGATCGGCCGCGCCGGTCACGAAAACGGAGGACAGTTCCCACAGTCGGGGAGACTCCCGGGTGGCGTCTCCAGGAGGAATCGCCAGGAGACGGCAAAGAACCCGCCGGACGTTGGCGTCCAGGATCGGGGCTTCCTGTCCCAGTGCGATCGAACAGACCGCACCGGCCGTGGACCGGCCGACTCCGGGGAGTTTCATCCACCCGTCCACCGTCTCCGGAAACCCGTGATCGACGATCTCCCGGGCGGCTCGGTGGAGATTCTGCGCCCGCTGGTAATATCCCAACCCTTCCCAGAGCTTCAGGACGTCTTCAACGGGGGCTTCGGAAAGGGTCCGGACATCGGGAAACCGTTCGAGGAATCGCTCGTAGTAAGCGACAACCGCACGCACGGTGGTCTGCTGGAGCATGATTTCCGATACCCAGACCCGATAAGGCGTCCGGTCGACGCGCCAGGGCAAGGTCCGGGCGACTTCTCCATACCAGGACAAAAGGTCTTCCCGAAGGCCTTCGGGAGAACGGGATCCGTTCGGGCGGATAGCCTCATCGGAACGGGGAAAGAGTCCCCGGG
>JAKAYA010000084.1 GCA_021826965.1 Nitrospirota bacterium | reverse complement strand
AGTACTTGGACCACTACCTGGGTTGGCGACGCATGATCGAGACATTTGGAGATCATCTCAACTCCGCTCTGTGGTTGACTTTATCGATAGGTCGCCATGAGTTGCAACACGAAATGGCAACATAGCCTTTTTCTTTGGAATACCCTTTTTTCTCTTTCAAAATCCTGGAAGCCTTCTTTCCTTTCAGGGAGTATCCGAATGAGATACAAGCCCATTCTTCGATCTCGTCTTCCAGTACGATTAAGCGGACAAGTCGCCTGATGGATGCATCTCGGATCAGGTTGAGTGTTTCCATCTCGACTTTTTCGGGATTTCGTCCATCCGCATCACGAAGGATCACCGCAACATCCAGATCTGTATCCAGAATTTTGGCCCGAAGAATCCGTTCAATTTTGTTGTTCAGCGGGGATTTTAGAGGTTTTTCCCATAGAAGGTCCTCTCGGATGAGAGATTCTTTTCGGAGGAATCTCAGTAAGTTTTCCAAGAAAATCGGGCCATAGGTGTCTTCAACGAAAAACACCACATTCATCGGAGATTTCCATAAAGCCAGGACTCGCTTGGGGTGACTCCGCCAGAAGCCAGCCTGTTCCGGACGGCAGTCGGATCGGCCACGCGCTGGGCGATGGATTCCCCTCCGCTCTTTTCAACAAGGACCAGTTCTTCGAGTCCGACAAGATCAATAACGGACGGAGAATGGGTTGTCAGGATCGTCGTTGTTTCGGAGGAACGGATGGCGTCGAGTAAATGTTCGATGAGTCTGACATGAAGAGAGTTTTCGATCTCGTCGATCAGAAGGATGTCCGGTCTGGATTCCAGTGCGACGAGGATCGTGAGCATCTTGTAGAGACCGTCCGGTATCGAAGGCGGTTCAAGATCGATATTGGCCGCTTCATCATGCACGGTCATCATGATTCGACCGTCGGGCAGAGGAACAAACCGGAGACTCCATCCGGGAAAAAATTCTTTCATCGCCAGATCGATTCGGATCGGAAGGTCCCGGGAAGAGAGCACCATCCTGGACAGTGTTCCGACAAGACCCCGGCCGTGTTCAAGCCCTTCATTCCCATAAGGAGAGGGATTGCGCATCGAGGGGTAGTCCAGCTGCCGAACGAGAACGGGGGTTTTTTGCAGATCGATGAGAAACGAAGGGAACACTGGTCGACGAACCGCCTCCTGTGCCGGCTGGACGGTCAGAGAGGGGTCGGTGATTTCCGGAGAAACGAAGGCGATCCTCGGGCCATTTTGCGAAGGTTGAAAGGGTGGGGAGAGATGTTCAGGGAGACGGATCTCTCCATGAAAGAGCCCCGATGTCGGCTCAAACCGGCAACTGTACGAGGAAAAAGCCGAAACAAAGGATTGTCCGCCGGGAATCTCGAATTGTTGTCGAGGAGGAACAAAGGGCAACCCCTTTGCCAGATCCGGGGAGTCGAAGGCGCTTTGGGCCTGGCGAAGAATGTTTCTGGAAAAAATGATCTCTCCTTGAGCAGGCGTCCGATTGATCTGAAAAATGTCGGACATGGAGAGATGTTCTTCTTCAAAACGGAGTTCTCCTCCATACCCCGAGATGGTTGCCTTGTAGTCGGCCTCCCATCGGTCTGAGGAGAAGGTGAGGCCAAAGTGGACGGGATCGTCTTCCTTTTTTCCAAAAACGATGTTTTTGTATCCCCACCACGTGGAAAACGGATAATGCGGAAAGGAGGCCGGTTTCAAGCACCCGTAAAGGAACTTCACCAGTTCCAGGATGTTTGATTTTCCGGATCCGTTAGGTCCGACAAGAACGGTCAGAGGGGTCAGATCCAGCTGCAAGTTTCGAAAGCTCTTGAAGTTCGATGCGGAAATCCGTTTAAAATCCTTGATCATCGGAAAATTCCTTGTCCGGATTTTTCGTTTTTCAGACTGTTTTCAGGCTGGGGTGTCCTTGTCTTTCCGGGACATGCCCGTTCCTTCACAGGGGCGAGGGCATATCGACCACAATTTTAAAGGATTTCGGAAAGATCCTCGTGAGAGACTATTGTAGGACAAACGATCCGGAATGAACAGACTGAAGGGGGCCCGGGGCTGTCACCTCCCGGACGGAATGGTTGGTCGCCGTCCTTTTGCTCAAAACGCCGGGCCCGAGCGGAGATGTTTTTCCGATTGCAGAAAGGGAAGAGATGCCGGGACGGTCTTTTCCAAAAGATCCGGTTGTAGTATGGTTGTCCGGGACCCGTTTCCGGTCAACGGGAACGTTTTCTCCGCCGCGGAGAGCTGTTCGGACGGTGTCAGCCTTTCCCGGCTCTCCATTTGAAGCGCAACCCGGTTCTTTCGTATTCGCGACTCTGCCTCGAGGGACCACGACGTGCCCGACTCCGACCCGATCGATCTGAAGGATCCTCCGGCATGCCGCCCTCTTCTGAAATGGGCCGGAGGCAAAACCCAGCTTCTGGGAGAGATTCGCTCGAGGATGCCCCATCGATTCGGGCGCTATATCGAACCTTTCGTCGGTGGGGGAGCCCTGTTTTTTTCACTTCGGCCTGTTGGCGGGGTGATCGCGGACAAGAATCCCGAGCTGGTCAATCTTTATCGCGCCGTGGCGGAAGACGTCCGGGGGGTGATCCGCCATTTGCGCCGGTACAGGAATTCCGAGGACGTGTTCTATGCCGTCCGCCTCCAGGACTGGACGGCTCTGTCGGCTGCCGAAGCCGCCGCCCGGACCCTGTTTCTGAACCGGACCGGCTTCAACGGCCTCTACCGTGTCAACCGGAGCGGCCGGTTCAACGTGCCTTTCGGCCGCTACAAGAATCCGCTGGTCGTGGACGAAGAAGCGCTCGAATCCGCCGGGAAGCTCCTGTCCGTAACGACCATTCTCTGCGCCGACTTTCGGGACGTTTTGCCGGACGTCGCCCGTTCCGGAGACTTCGTCTTTCTGGATCCCCCCTATCTTCCCGTGTCCCGGTACGCCGACTTCCGCCGCTACAATCCGGACCCGTTTTCTCTCGCGGATCATGCGGCATTGGCGGAGGAAGTCGAACGGCTTCACGCGCGCGGATGTCACGTCATTCTGACCAACGGGAACCATCCGTTCGTCCATGAGGCCTACCGGGCGTTTCCGGTCGAGGTGATCAAGACGCGAAGGTCGATCGCGGCGTCCGGTGGATCCCGCGCCGGAGAGGACGTCATTGTGACCGTCCGTTCCTCTCCGGGCGTCCGGGAGGTTTGAGAGCCGTTGCCGACGTCGTCCCAGGTCCGGAAGTTTCCCGAAACCCGCTACATGGGGTCAAAACACAAACTTCTTCCGGAAATCCGGAGCGTGCTTTCCGGGTTCGCCTGCGAAACGGCGATCGACCTATTCGCCGGATCGGGAATCGTCGGATACATGATGAAAGCCGAGGGCCGGAGGGTTCTCTCCAACGACCACATGGTTCTCTCGAGCACGGCGGCCCGGGCGCTGATCGAGAACGACTCCGAGATCCTGCCGCCGGACGCGGCCCGGGGCCTCCTCGAGCCGTCCGGTCCGGTCGATCCCTTCGTCCAGCGCACCTTTGGCGGTCTGTACTTTCCGGACGCAGTGAACCGCCGCATCGATATCGTGCGCGCGAACATCAAGTCGATGGAAAACCCTGTCCTCCGGGCGATCGCCGTGACCGCCCTCGTGCGGGCGTGCCTCAAAAAGCGTCCCCGGGGCATTTTTACATATGTGGGCGACCGCTATGACGACGGTCGCCGGGACCTGCGGATTTCGTTCGAGGAACAGTTTCTTGATGCGGTCGACCGGATCAACCGGGCGGTCTTCGGCAACGGCAAGAAGAACCAGGCACGACACGGGGACGCGCTGGATTGCCCCGTCCCCTCCGGCCCGTCTCTGGTCTACATCGATCCCCCTTACTATTCGCCCCTGTCGGACAACTCGTACGTGAGACGCTACCATTTTGTCGAAGGGCTGGCCCGGGACTGGCAGGGGGTCGAAATCGAAATGCACACCCTCACCCGGAAGTTCCGGTCGTATCCGACGCCCTTCTCCACGAAAAAAGGTGCCGCCGTGGCTTTCGACCGCCTGTTCGGTCGTTTCCGGGAGTGCGTTCTCGTGGTTTCCTATGCGTCGAACGCCCGTCCGACCCTCCGGGAAATGGTGGACCTGATGAAAAAGTACAAGCGCCATGTCGAGGTTGTTCCGGTGGATTACCGCTACTGTTTCGGAAACCGGGGGCAGGGGGTCGAAAAGAACCGGAACACGGTGCAGGAATATTTGTTCGTCGGATTCTGACAAGTTCCGCGGGGTGAACCGGGGAGGCTGTCCTTGTTTCCTCCCCGATTTTACCAGAAAAACGCCGTAAATCTCTGGCCTTCAGGCCGGGGATATAAGGCGTGTTTTCTTGTTAAATATGTATATTTGCGCTATACTAAAAAAGATGAAGACGCTGACAAAAACGCTCAAGCTTCCTTTTCTAAATCTCAATATTGTCAAAGCACAGGAGTTCTCCGTCCTCGCGCAAGAAAACTGCACTTTAGCGAACGAGATCCTGTCGATCGGTCTGAAAGACCGCCGGAAGCTCACTTCCAAGTCATTTCCAAATT
>JAKAYA010000083.1 GCA_021826965.1 Nitrospirota bacterium | reverse complement strand
CCCTCGGGAATGGTGTCAGACAGCGTTTTGTCCCGGCCCGTTTCGCCCTTGCCCTCGCGGTTGTCTGCGACCGGGACTTCCAGAGCCCGGAACTGAGGAAGCATCCCGGGGTGGGTCTTGAACTTTCTGACAACGTAGCGGGTTGGCTACCGCTCTCCCTGGTCAACCCGAGCTTGTCGAACCTCCCTTCAAGCTCCGCCCTTCAGGGCGGGGTGGTTGACGATGCTCTTCCTCCCGGGCTTTCGCCTGAAGGGTTTTGAGGCAGGCGATCATCTCCTCCCGGCTGTCATCCAGGAGAATCTTTTTGAAGAGTTCCATGGAACTCGTAAAGTCGTCAATGCTGGCCAGGAGTTCGTTACGGTTCTGGAGCAGAATGTCCCCCCAAAGGTCCGGGCTGCTCCAGGCGGTCCGGAGCATGTCTTTCAGCGCTCCCCCTTTTTGGGAAGGCCAGTTCCAGTGCGGCAGGGTTTTCCTGTCTGTTGTCCGGACGAGGGTCTCGAGCAGGGAAAATGCCAGCAGATGGGGGAGATGGCTGATCAGAGAAAGGATGCGGTCGTGCTCCCGGGGTTCGACCAGCGTTTGCCGTGGACTGCCCGCCAGCCTCCAGAGGCTTTCCAGCCGGTCCACGTCTTCTTCCCGCGGAGAGGAGGAAAAAGGGACAAGAAATGTCAGGCGATCCCGGAACAGATCGGGACGCGATGCGTCCACGCCGGTCAATTCGCGTCCGGCCATAGGGTGACTGCTGATATATCGGGGAAAGACGGACGCGTAACGTTCGATGTAGATCGCATGGAGGTTCATCTTGACCGATGCCAGGTCTGTCAGAAGCGTGCCGGGTGAGATTACCGGCCGGATTTCCTCCCAGATCTCCGGGATTTTGGACGGAGGTGCCGCGATCACCACCAGTTCCGCCCCCGAGGCGATCTCCCGGTTGTCTGGGGCATAAAAATCGATCAGTCGGCGCTCGAAGGCTTTTTCCCCTTCCTCCTGGTCCGGGGTCGAACCACGGATGACCGGGGGCGAAGGGAGCGTTTTGAGCGCTCCGGCGAATGAAGCCCCCATCAGGCCAACGCCGATGACAGAGATGGTCCGGAAAGGGCAGGAACCGGTCATTCAGCGATGAAGCGGTCGACTGCTGCCGCTATTTTCCGGCATTCTTTCATGAGTTTGTCAAAATTGTCGGGAATCAAGGATTCCTCACCGTCCGAATAGGCTTCTTCGGGGTTGTTGTGAACTTCGATCATCAGTGCGTCCCCCCCGGCTGCGATTCCTGCCCGTGCCATGGGAATGACAAGGTCCCAGCGTCCGGTTCCGTGGCTGGGGTCGACCAGGACCGGCAAGTGGGTCAGGCTCTTCAGGACCGGTACCGCGTTCAGGTCGAGGGTGTTTCGGGTCATCGTTTCGAACGTCCGGATGCCCCTTTCGCAAAGAATGATCTGCTGATTTCCCCGGGAAGCGATGTATTCGGCTGCCATCAGGAACTCCTTGATGGTGGCCGACAGACCTCTCTTCAGCAGTACGGGTTTCCGGGATTCGCCGACATCGGAAAGAAGGCGGAAGTTCTGCATGTTCCGCGCCCCGATCTGAATGATGTCGGTGTGTTTTTCGAGCAAAGGCAGATCCCGGGGATCCATCAGCTCCGTGATGACCAGCAAGCCGGTTTTTTCCCGCGCCATGGAAAGGTGGTGCAGTCCTTCCTCTCCCAGACCCTGGAAGGTGTAGGGAGACGTTCGGGGCTTGAAGGCACCTCCCCGGAGGATTTTCGCCCCGGCGGACTTGACCCGTTCGGCGATATACAGGAGCTGTTCGTCGGATTCGACTGCGCAGGGGCCGGCCATGACCTGGATCTCCGGTCCGCCGATCGTCACTCCGTTGGGAAAGCGGATGACAGTGTCTTCCTTTTTGAATTCCCGACTCACGAGCTTGAAAGGTTGCAGGATCTTGTGCACCGACTCCACTCCCGGAAAGATGGCCAGGGGAAGACCTGCCAGGACGCGATCGTCTCCGATGGCGCCAATGATGGTTCGTTCGGCTCCTTTGGAAATATGAACCTTCAGGCCGTTTTCCTGCAACTTTCCGGATATATGCTGGATATCCTGTTCGGTGGCTTCCGGCTTCAGAACGATAATCATTTCGGGACTCCTTAAGGGGTTTGTTCGTGGGATGCTCCCACGGTGTTTTTTCGATCCGGTACCGGATACGAGCCAAGAATTTTAACATAGGGACAAAGGTTCTGTAACTTCTTCAGAAGCTCCCTTATGGACTGGTCCTCCTGATGTCCTTCGATATCGATGAAAAAGATGTAGTCCCAGGCTTTCTTGCGGGAAGGACGACTTTCCAGCCGGGTCAGGTTGATCCCCTGTTTTGCGATCATGTCCAGAATGGAAGAGAGGGCGCCGACACGGTCGATGATCGAAATCATGAGGGAGGTCTGATCCTTGCGTGTTTTTCCCGGCTCGATGGTTCCGATGACAAGAAACCGCGTCTGGTTGTCGGGGTAGTCCTCGATATGCCTTCTCACGATAGGAACATTGTAGACGTCTGACGCCATTTCGCCCGCAATGGCGGCACCGGATTCGTCTTCCAGACAAAGCTCCACCGCCCGGGTGTTGCTCGATGTTTCGACGAGCGGGACGTTCGGCATGTGCGTCGACAGGAATGTCCGGCATTGGGCTTGGGACTGGGGGTGGGCATAGACGGTTTTGACGTGGGCGAGGCTGGTCGCCCGCGTCAGGAGGCAATGATGAATGGGAAGAACGATTTCCCCCACGACCTTCAGATCCGTTTCAACCAGAGTGTCAAGCGTGTAGTTCACCATTCCTTCAGTCGAGTTTTCGATCGGGACGACGCCGTAGAGCGCGTCCTTGTTTTCGACGAACCGGAAAACCTCGCGAATGGTCGCGGCGGGAAGGAACCGGAGGGAATTTCCGAAATGCTTGATCGCGGCCTGGTGTGTGTAAGTCGCCGGGGGGCCAAGGTATGAAACGGCCACCGGCTCTTCAAGCGAGAGGCAGGCCGAGAGAATTTCCCTGTAAATGTGACGGAGGGCTTCCTTGGGGAAGGGGGCGGTATCCTGTTCGAGAATCCGGTCGAGAATTTCCCGCTCGCGAGCGACGACATGAAAGGGCAGGGAATGGGCGACCTTGTATATACCCACCTGCTTCGCCAGGTCAGCCCTCTTTTTGAGGAGGCCGATGATCTGGGCATCGACGCTGTCTATGCCTTCCCGGAGGTCCTTGATATCGATCATGCATTCAACTCCTGTATTGAATTAAGACGCAAATGGCCGCTCATGCTGAGGGTGGAGAGATAAAGATTCAGATGTGTCCGCCAAGAAGCTGTTCGAGCAGAGCGTCCGGGATGTCGAAATTGGACCAGACATTTTCGACGTCGTCATGTTCCTCCAGGGCTTCCATCAGGCGTACCATCATCTGGGCGTCCTTGCCGTCCAGAGGGACCGTCGTCTGTGGAATCATGGTAACTTCCGCGAAGCTGGGGACAAGTTTTCGGGATTTGACCGATGTCAGCACGGCCGGAAAGTCGGCGGGGGATGTGATCAGGTCGATGCCGTTCTCGTGCAGTCGAAATTCGTCCGCACCCGTTTCCAGTGCGAGCTCCATGGCCTTGTCCTCGGTCGCATCGGGCCATTCGAGGGAAATCATTCCTTTCTGGTCGAACATCCATGAAACACAGCCATTTTCACCCAGATTCCCGCCGTTTTTCGAAAAGATCGTCCGAAGCTCGGGGACTGTTCTGTTCTTGTTGTCCGTCTGGACCTTCAGCATGACGGCGACACCTTTCGGGCCGTGTCCCTCGAACTGGCATTCTTCGTACTGGACGCCGGGAATTTCTCCTGTGCCCCGCTGGATAGCCTTTTTAATGTTGTCCATGGGCATGTTTTCTTCCCGGGCCTTGATCATGGCTGTTCTCAGACGGGGGTTCCCTTCCGGATCCCCGCCGCCAATCCGCGCTGCAACGGTGATTTCTCTCGCGAGCCGCGTGAACACCTTGCCTCTTTTTGCATCGATGAGTGCTTTCTTGTGTTTTGTGGTTGCCCATTTTGAATGACCTGACAACGCATTCCTCCTTAAGTCGCAATCCGATTGCCGTTCTGTGTTTTTTCAACCGTCAGTCGTGCTCCGGTTCGGTCGAGAAAAGGCCCCTCTTATGATTTCAGGAATATTTCAGGATTTTCTCTCATGTTAACACAGCCTCGTCCTTTGCCGAAACGGCTTTTTTTCAGAGCGATGACACGTCGGAAAGAGCGAATTGACAGGGTTGAGGAAAAGAGGGATAATTCGCCATCCTTTATTTCGAGCGGTTCCTTGATGTTCTGGCAACGCATTTTTGGCCAGGGAGAGGTCCGTTCCGCGAATAGGGGAAACGTCCTGGCGGAAGAGCTTGGCCGGAACGCGTTCGACCATTGAAGAGAGGTTCGGAGAAAATCACCGGACCCCGCGGAATAACGCCTTGTTTTGAGGAGTCAGAAATGGCGTACCGAGAGTACAAGTTTGGCACGATGATGATCGCAACCCTGTTCGTGGTGACGTTGTCGATCACGATTTTGTTCCCGACATTGCAGATGGCCAAGATTCCGCCGACGGCGACCGCGGTCCAGAAAGCAAAGG
>JAKAYA010000082.1 GCA_021826965.1 Nitrospirota bacterium | reverse complement strand
ATCCGAAGGTGGCAGAACAGAAGAAGGAAGAGACGACAAAAGAAGACCCGTTTCATATGCCCATCTTTCCAATTGTCGGGCTGGTGGCGTTGGGTCTGGCCGGGTGGTTCGCTGTCTCACAGATGACCGGGCACAATCCACCCGTTCCCCTCTCCTCTCCGTCAGTCATTCATGAAAAACCAAAGCCGGAATCCCGGCTCTTTCACTGGACGAACGGGACGTTCCGGTGCCGGATCGATCATTCGAATTCGACAGGAAAAAGACCATGGAACTGTGTTCGGGTCGGACCGCCGAGATTACCGATCACAAAAAAGCATCCTGCGGGGATCCTCGCAGGAAAACCCGTCGATCCGATCATGAGTTTACCGATCTGGACAGGACCCTGGCCGACTTGGTGGCACTGTCTTCCGAAGAACGCCGGAAAGTGGGTTGTAGTAAACCGTCCGATCCGGGATCGATACGGAAATTTTGTCTATCGGCTGGTGGACAAGACGGCTGAGCAGATGCGCGTCCGGTGTCCGAAATGATCCGGATCGCAATCGACAAGCCATCGTACGACCAAGGTCAGTCCGATGGGGAGTCTGGTCGGGAATCGACCGTTCCCCCCGGGATCGACGAGTTTTCCTATTATTCCGGTTACGTCGAAGGAAAGGCTGTTCTGGAGGGGACAAAATGTCACCTTTTTGTCCCGAAGGATTGCAAGAAAGAGAGGGAATAATGGCGCTCGGAAAGAACATCAGCCCCGGTCAAGGGGAGAAATACTACCGGAAGGACGACTACTACCTTGAACGGGAAGGAGGCGAGGACCATAAGCTGGAATGGGGCGGGACGCTGGCCGCCGAAATGGGTCTTTCAGGTAAAGCGGGTGCGGAGGACTGGAAGAACGCCCTGAACGGCCATTTTCCCGGAGGGATCGAGGTCAAGGGAGGATCGTTCAAGGATCCGGACACCGGAGAATTGTTAAAGCGTGCCGGAACGGACTTTGTGATCGAGGCCCCGAAAACGGTGTCCATGGCATGGGCCGCGACCGACAACCAGGAACTCAAGGACTGGATCATGAAGGTTCAGGGGGAAGTCGAACAGCTCTCTTACGATTACCTGGAGTCGCAGATCGGAGCGCGGAGAGGGCATGACGGGAAGGAGTGGGAGACGACTGGGAAGGCTCTGTATGGCCACGTCCGGCACATGTCGAACCGTGAGGGGGAGTGTTTCATTCATGCCCACGGGGTGTTCCTGAACGTCACCCAAAATTCGGACGGCAAATACCAGGCCATGACCAACGACCGGCAGATGCAGTACCAACGCCTGGTCAAGGAAATGGGGGACGCGCATTGGGGCAGGCGACTTTTGGAAAAAGGGATCGAGACCGGCAAAGGGAAGTATGGAGAGGTCCAGATCGGGGACTTTTCCCGTGAGCAGATCGATTTTCATTCTTCCAGGGGCCAGAAAATCGAAGAGTACATCAAGGAAAAATGGGGCGTGGAGTGGTCGAAACTCCCACGGGAGGAGCGGAACGAAAAAAGATGGATGAGAGAAGAAGCGTGGGAGCGGACCAGAAAGGCGAAGAAGGTCCACGAACTGGAAGGCCTTGAGACCCGGTGGAAGGAAGAGGCGAAGATATCCGGGGTGCATGAAGTGACCCGGAAGGTCGAGCTCCAGTTTGAAAAAGGATTCAAGCCTAAATATCTCTCTCCTGAGAAACGCCTTGAGATTGCCGGGGAGTCCCTGAAATTCGCCGTTGACCACCACACCGAACGGGAATCTGCGGTGAAGGAGGGGGAACTGATCCGGACGGCTCTCCAGGACGGGCGGGGAAAGATCACGATGGAGGACATGAAGAAGGCGGTGGAGGAGGGGAAGGCCGAAGGCTCGTTGATCCGGCAGGCGGACGACCTGGCGGGAAGGAAGCAGAACCTGATGACCAGCAGGGAGGCTCTGGAGCGGGAAAAGCGGATCCTCTCTTACGAGAAGTCCGGGAGGGGTGCCGTCGAACCCGTCATGAACCCTCTCCAGGCGGAGGCGACCCTGAAAGCGATTCAGGAAAGGGATGGACTGACACTGAACAACGAGCAGAAAGCGGCGGCCCGGATGATCCTCACGACAGACAACCGGTATTCGGGGATCAACGGCTATGCCGGCACGGGAAAGACGACCATGCTCAAGCCCTCCATCGAATCCCTTCAAAACGGCGCGGCGGTTTTCGCCTTGAAAAATGCCGGATACGAAGTCATCGGCCTTGGTCCACAGCATAGCGCCGTCCATGCGCTGAAAGACGCGGGAATCATCGAGTCCAGGACGCTCCAAAGCTGGCTTGCGGACCGCCAGGCGGGAAAGGATCTTACGAATAAGACCGTTGTCGTGATCGACGAAGCTGGACTGACCAATGCCCGCGACCTCGAATCCGCCATGAAACGGATCGAAAAAGCGGGAGCGAGAGCGGTTATGGTGGGCGACATCAAGCAATATGAAAGCGTGGCCGCTGGCCCGGCCTTTGCCCTTCTCCAGAAGAAAGGAATGGAAACGGTCTATGTGACGGAGATGCAGCGCCAGAACAAGGCATCAGAGAATGTCCGGGAGGCGGCCCGGCTCTCCATCGACTCCCCGGAAAAAGCTTTGGAGAAGCTTTCCATTCGGGAAATCCGGAACCCGCAAGAGAGGTTCAAGGCCATTTCCGAAGAATATCTGAAATCGAAAGACCCCAAGGAAACACTCGTCTTGACCGGAACCCACGAGGCCCGGAAGGCGGTAAACGAACACGTCCGGGAGTCTATGGGATTGAAAGGCAAAGGGGAAGAGTTCACCCGCTACGAAGCAGGGGACTTCACTGAGGCCCAGAAGAAGCGGATCGATGCCTATGAGGTCGGCCAGGATGTGCGGTTCGGGAAAGACTACCGGGGAATGGGCGTTTCGGTGGGGGAGATTGGTCGCGTCGAGGCCGTGGACAAGGAAAACGGAACCGTCCGCCTGAAGATGGAAGACGGACGGTTCACGACCATGACTCCTCGGGAAACATCCGGAAAGGGCCACGAGATCGGTCATGTCGAAAATCTTGAGCTGACTCAAGGGGACCGTATCCGGATCACCGGGAACGAACTCAAAAAGGAGGGGATCACCAACGGAATGAGAGGGGAGGTGATGGAATCGAAACATGATTCGTTAAGGATCCGCCTGGACAACGGGAAGGACTTTGACCTCAAATCCGGCCACCGTCCCGTCGAGATCGACCATGGCTATGCCCAGACCGGGCACAGCGCCCAAGGGTTGGGGGCGGAGAACGTGATTCTGGATCTTCCCTCGAACTCCCAGACCTTGAACCAGCGGAGCTTTTACACGAACCTGACCCGGACCAAGGGAGATGTGGTCGCCTTCACCGACGACCGGGAGAAGCTAACCGGAGCGGTCACGCGCGAAAAGGACAAGACTATGGCGCTGGATGTGGAGAAGGAGAGCAAGGAAATCGAGAGAAGGGCGGCTGGAAAAGAACGGGAAAACCCAGAAGAGGAAAAGAGCCTCCCCATCGATCAGAACAGGGAAATCCGGAGTGAGATCGAACGGGAGGAACAGAAGGAAAAGCCTCCCGGAAAGGAAAATACCCTTGCCGACAACGAAAATCGGCGGGAGGAAGACATGGAGAAGAACGAGGACCGGAGCCGGGAAACGGAAACATCAAACGGAAGGGAAAAAACGATGGAACGGAGCGAGGAAAAAGAATACGAGTATCTGACCAGGCAAGAGCGGGAACGATTCGACAAGTGGGAGGTCGGACAGAGATTGCGTTTCCCGCAGGAAAACAAGGAATTGGGGATGAAGGCTGGGGAAGTGGCCCGGGTCGAGGAAATGGACCGGGAGACCAGCGTCATAACCCTGAGGAAGGAAAACGGGCAGGAGGCGAAGCTGGTTCCGGAGCACTTGAAGCGGGAAATGGAACGGCAGAAGAGGATGGAGGAAGAAAAATCCCCGGAACGAAAGACCATGGAGCAAGGGAAGGAGGAGATGAAAGGGGAGAAGAAAGAAGCCACGAAAGAACAGGAACGTTCCAGGGAGAAAGATCCGTTCCTAGACCGTCCGGAAGACCGCCCGGAACGCAAACAGGAAAAGGAACGGGAAGAAAAGAAAGAAGCGCCCAGGATCGAGCGGCAGAGAGAAAGAGGACATGGCGGGATGGGATATTAATCACACTCACGACAAGGAGGAACAAAATGATTAACTCAAAGATGTGTGAATACAACCTTTACTTGGCCGTTTGCCATATTATGCCTGTTTCCTTCACCGGGCCCGGGCCCTCCATGGGTCTTGTTGACAGAAGACTCCTTATTTGCGCACCAAGAAAAAAGGGGCAGATCTCCCGAAAATTTCACCCGGGTACGCTCTGGTCTTAAATTTTAAAATTGTTAGTTCGCCATCGTTTTACTTGGAATCGAATGGCTTGAAGTGGTATTCGAAGATGATCTTGGCGGCAAATGGGGCGCTGACCGGCGTCAAACCCGTTCCGACCCCGATGTTCCCGTCGAAATGTTCTCCAATGGCAAAATTCCAGCTCTGGAAGACAAATTGCTGTTGCATGGCATTATAGAGACCGGGAGGACCTCCCATCGGCCCCATGTTATTGATCGGACCAGAATCCCCAAAGAATTCGATCCCGG
>JAKAYA010000081.1 GCA_021826965.1 Nitrospirota bacterium | reverse complement strand
GACCTCCTGACGGTCACAACCTGGCAGATGATTTTCGGTGGACTGGGGCTTTTGATTCTCGCGATCGCACTGGACCCGCTCACACTCCGCTGGTCAACCACCCTGGTGGGGTCTCTCCTGTATAACGCTCTTCCGGGTAACGCTCTTGCCTGGCTTCTCTGGGCCTACGCCCTCCGCCATCTGCCGTCGGGCGTCGCCGGAATGGGAACGCTTCTGGTACCGCTCGTGGGGGTTCTGGCTTCCTGGGGCCAGTTGGGAGAAAAACCCGGAGAACAGGAATCCTGGGGAATGATCCTGATTTTTCTGGCACTCATTCTCGTAACATGGCAACATCTGAAGGAACGGGACAATCTTCCCCTTCCATCGGCTCCGGACTGACTCTGCGGTCATATCCCCGGACGGACCGGGAGCCAGGACATGCAAACCAAACGAGACGGAAGCTTTTCGTATCGAAAAACACATGAGACCATAAGAATCGGCCGATGAAGAAAAAAGATGAGAAAACGGACTACCTGATCATCGGTGCTGGCATCATGGGCCTTGCCCTGGCGCGGGAGATACGGGACTCCCTTCCGCAGGCAACCGTGACGGTCATCGAGAAGGAACCGGCCTGCGCACTGCATGCGAGCGGACGAAACAGCGGCGTTCTCCATGCCGGATTCTACTACACCGGAGATTCCCTGAAAGCGCGCTTCACCCGGGACGGAAACCGGTTCTGGTCGGACTATTGCCGGTCACGGAACCTCCCTCTCAATACGTGCGGGAAAGTCGTGGTGGCACGGACCCCCGAAGAGTCCGAAGGAGTTCGGGAACTGAAGCGTCGCGGCGACAAGAACGGGGTGGAAGTCCACCTGATCGACGAGAAGGAACTGGCCGAAATCGAGCCGAACGCACGGACGTTCCAGCTCGCCCTGTGGTCGCCGAACACGGCTTCGGTCGATCCGGTC
This sequence comes from Nitrospirota bacterium, assembly GCA_021826965.1. Lineage (GTDB taxonomy): Bacteria > Nitrospirota > Leptospirillia > Leptospirillales > Leptospirillaceae > Leptospirillum_A. The sequence continues at coordinate 3,769 of JAKAYA010000081.1, read as the reverse complement.
CTGATCGTTCGGCATCTCGAGCGGGAACTGCGCGAAAACGGTGTCCGGTTCCTCTACGGAACACCTTACCGCAAACGCCTGGACGATTCCTCGATTTTCGCCGGAGATACCGCCTGGTCTTACGGGACGCTCCTCAACACGGCGGGGCTTTATGCCGACCGGATCGCCCGGGATTTCGGCTTTTCCCGAAATACCACCATTCTCCCCTTCAAAGGGGTCTACCTGGAATATGTACCGCCTCCGACGGGAGAAAAGCCGGTCCGTACAAACATTTACCCGGTCCCCGACCTCAAGCAGCCTTTCCTGGGAGTCCATTTCACGTTGACAGCCGCGGGAAAGGTCAAGATCGGACCGACCGCCATTCCGGCCTTCTGGCGGGAAAACTACGCTGGCCTGGAGGGGTTTTCGGCCCGGGATCTGCTGGAAATCCTGGGGTGGGAAGCCCGTCTGTTTCTGGGAAACGATTTCGGTTTTCGGGACCTTGCCGTGACCGAAGCGAAAAAATACCGGAAATCCTTCATGGCCAGACAGGCGTCGCTCCTGGTCCGCACTCTGGATCCGTCCCGATTCTCCCGATGGGGCCGGCCCGGGATCCGGGCCCAGCTCCTGGACAGGAATACGCGCAGTCTCGTGTCGGATTTCCGGGTCGAAGGGGACCGCCGGTCGATTCATGTCCTGAACGCGGTCTCCCCCGCTTTCACTGCGAGCGTCCCCTTTGCCCGCTGGATAATAAAGCGCGCGCAGGAGAAAACCGGCTGGCATCCGGAGGGCGATGACAGATGAGCGAACGACCGGCCGGCCGCATGCCCCTGACAGCCCACCGGAATACGGGGAAATGGCTTTCGGACATGTTTTATGCCACTCTCCGGGAACCGGCGTTTTCGTCTCGCATCGAGTTCGTGCGCCGGACACTCCACACCTGGGTCCGGGAAGAGTATTCCGAAACGGAATTGCCGATGACGGTCTACCGCAGTCTGTATTTCGGAATGCCGGATTCCAGTGCGGGAAATCCCGGAACGGGAACCATCGAAACGCTTGCGGACTGCGCTCGATTGAACGCGCTTGTCCAGCGCGTGATCGACACGCTTGTCGAAAACTATCCCCAAGGGCTGGAGTCGGAATCCCTTTTGATCTCCCTGGACGGAGCGAAACTCGAGCTTGCCCGGATCAGAAAGAATATCGAAATGTATGGAGACCCGCGAAAAAAATAACGGTTCGGAAGCGGATATCCGGACGGCGCAACTGGCTGAAGATCAGAAGAGAAGTATCAGCGGGAGAGAGGAGATTTCGGGCCGGTTTCGGATTTGGCCGATGCCTCGCGCTCTGCGGCGGGAGAAGATCCTTCTTCACTTTTGAAGGAATGCCGGAAATTCGAAATGGCCTTCCCCAGACCGGAACCGATCTCCGGCAACTTCTTGCCACCGAACAGAAGCAGGGCAATGCCCAGGATCACGATCAGATGGATAGGTTCAAAAAGGCCTGACAGCATGACTACCTCCTGATGGAAGTTCCGTATTCGCCTGTCCGGACATTATAACACAAACAATTTCCCGCGTGTTTCCATAGGTCCCGAAGATCCCCCTCCGCCCGAATCCCGGCTTCCTCTTGCGAACGACAAAAAAGACTGCCTTTGGAGAGTCTCGACAAACAAAAAAGGGAGAACGCCGAAGCGCTCCCCCTTCTTTTGAAAACAGCCGAACGTGTTTCTTATCTTGCGGTCGCACCCTCTGTCACGGGGGAAGTCGACACCGTAGACGGCGAGGTTGCCATTCGATAGGCATTGTAGAGGAAGATCCACTGACCGGTGATGATCAGGAATCCGCCCCAGGACCGGGCAACCATGTAAGGATGCGTTGCCACCACGGAGTCGATGTAAGGAACTTCATACACCTTTGCTGCGGCCTGAATCAGACCAGCGGCCGTCAGACTCGTCCAGAAGATGATGAATCCGATCGAGGTCAGCCAGTAATGCCACAGTTCAAGGGTAGGATTGAACTTCTTCCGGAGAAGCCGTTCGATACCATAGTACGTCCCACCGATTTCCACAAAGGTGGAGAATCCGAGGATGCCCAGATGGGCATGGGCCACCACCCAGTGTGTTCCGTGGATATACCAGTTGATGGCGCGGGTCTGCTGGAAACCGCCCTGGAAGTTCAGGGGGATGGCAAACAGGGTCCCGGTGGCCACCCAGCGAAGCGGAGGCACTTCCACGAAAAGGCGCCATTTCCCGTACATGGTCAACAGGGCGTTCGCAAGAAAGGCCATGGACGGAACGAGAATCAGCACGCCGGACACGGAAGCAAAGGACTTCAGCCACTCGGGAATCGGCGCCCCCATCAGATGATGGGCCCCCGGAGTGGAATAGAACGCGAAGTTGGACCAGAAGTTCAGATGGGCCAGCTTGTGGCTGTACAGCGGGTTCCCGGTCAGTTTGGGAATCATGTAATAGGCCACGGCCATGGACATCGGCGTGATCCAGAGACCGAAGAGGTTGTGTCCCGACCACCAGGTCAGAAGCGCCTCGTTGAGACCGGTCACGTGGAAAACTTCAACGGACTGGGAAAGAGAGAAGGTTGTCGGGAGATAGAGCAGGCAACCCATGAAGAACCAGAGCGTCGGATAGATGCCCTTCACCTTCCGGTTCAGGACCGTCATGTAGAGATTCAGAGCGAGCGGGGCCAGAATAAAGGACAGGACATAAACGTCCACCGGCCAGATGAAGTCGGAATACTCGCGGCCGGACTCGAACCCGAGGTCCAGGGAAACGTCGGCAACGAAACCACCGAGATTCCACATCCAGGCGTTAAAGATTCCGAGCTTTTCGCTCCAGAGTTTTGTACCGCAAAGGAGTGGCGTCATGTACAGCACGGCAGCACCGAAGGCCATGGAAATCCACATGAAAGCCACCGTCATGACGTGAACAGGCCGGATGTGTCCGAAATTCAGGTAGGGCGTTCCGGCCAGAATGTCAGGGTACGCGAGTTTCAGAGAGGTCACGAACCCCAATGTCGTACCAATCGCCAACCAGAGGATTGACGAGAAAAACATGGTTTTAGACGCAGTCCCGTCCGGGATCGTCTTCTTCAACATAGATACTCCCCTTTCATTGACTACCGGTTGTATCTCGCCCACTTCCCGACACCGGCAACCTGGAGGCTCCAGCTAAGCGTCCAGGATGCGATGCAGTGGATAGGGCCTTATCATCCGGGGACGAATCACGTCCCGGACGACATGTGGGCTCCCCCTCATGAACCACCTCGGGGAGCAAAAACCATATCGAGAAATCCTATAGTCCTCTTGGTCTGACCGGAGCAGCTCGTCCCGAAACGCCACAGAGCCCGAATTTTTTCAGGAGTCCATCCAGAAGATTCGGTTCTAAGCCAATCTGTCAGTGGGAGGCGAACGGAGCAATGCTATCAATAGCCCCACGGGTTGTCAAGACAAATCTTTTGCTCCCCAAACGACCGATTTTTCGGCTTCCGGAGTCCCCGGACAAGGATCTTCCGCACACCTTTTCCGTCTGCCGGACACACGGCAGACTGTCGCATCCGGAAATCGAAGCGATTTGAGGAGATGCTCCCTCTTCCCCTACAATCATTCTTCATCCTTGGCGCGCACTGGAAACCTCGCCCTTCAGGGCGAGGAGGAATGCGCCTTCTCCTCTCTCCTGGAAGTGTTGACAAAATTAAACTTCAAGTTTAGAATATCGTATATGAAAATAGCGATCAACCTCAAACTGAAACCGACCGAAGACCAGGCGAAGATTCTC
>JAKAYA010000035.1 GCA_021826965.1 Nitrospirota bacterium | reverse complement strand
ATCTGGACCACTACCTGGGCTGGCGTCGCATGATCGAGACATTTGGAGAGCATCTCAACTCCGCTCTGTGGTTGACTGTATCAGCTGGTCGCTATGAGCTACAACATGAAACGGCAACATAGCCTTATGAAGAGCTCCAAGGCAAGGAGAACGGGGAGTCCGGTCCTGGACCATCTCCGCGATCTCCCGGGCCGTCGCTCCCAATTTTTGGGCTAGCGCCTCGAAGTCTTTCCATTTCCAGGATGCGGGCTTGTCCATCAACGTATCGAAGGCTATTTGCAAAATCCGGTTGGAATCAACCGGCAAGTTCCATCACCTTTTGAGTGTGCGATAGAAGTTTTCGTGAGTGCCCACAAGAAGCAGAACTCGCGTTGAAGGGTCAAACCCGTAAGCCAGGAGATAAGGCTGGTTCAAGCAATCAAACTTGTATACGAATACGCCAGCGAGGTCACCCTTCTTTTCCTCTCCGAGGTTTGGATTCTGAATGATTGATGCAACTGCCTTATCAACAGCATCCTTTTGATTTGAGTGAAGTTTCTTATATGCACGGGCAAAGACATTCGTTTGCAGAACTTTCACTTCTTCAGTCACGGAATTGGCCCGGCTTGAAAGAGGAAAGGCTGCTGCGATCTTCTTTCTTCGCCACCAACAATTCGCTTACGAACTCGATTGGAAGATCCGGATTATCCAACGCCGCCTTCCCAACCTTGGCCCAAAACTCAAGTTGTCCGGCAATTGTGCGACATTCTCCCTGAGATGCGGCCTTCGCTTGCTGATATAGATCATCGTCAATTCTTACAGGCATACTCATTTTGATCTCCCTTACTACATATGTAGTAAAAGAGTATTGCATAATTCTGTTCGCGTCAACAGTCCTATACGCTCTGTTCTGTGCGATCCAGGGTTGATTCCAACTGGTTCTTGCAAAGGGGGTATCCGGATAAATGCGGCGAATCAGCGATGCCATGGCCTGGGGAAATCTTCATTGTTGCCGAACCCCTGCTACGGCACACTTTACACCACCAGCGCCGATCACCTCTTTCATGCACCACCCCGTGCCGCCAGTATATTCAGGGCAGGAAAATCCGGACGGCCAGCGCAGCCAGTCCAGGTAGCAGGCAATCGAAGGCAGGCCGCATCATCAGGAAACCAGCCGAGAAAATCGACGTAGTCTTCTTGGGATAGTCCTTGTCCGCCTGCGGACGGAGCTGCAATGTTGTGTTCGCCATCCTCGCACTGTCATCACATCATTTATCCGGATACCCCATTTTTGAAATCAGACCTTTTCGAAGCAATTGAGCATTCGTGAGAGCCCATTCGTAAAAATCCGAATCATACAGGTCTAGAGAGGTCTCCATCGACTAAACCTCCAACTGTCCAACTGTCTTTCATTCATTTCCTGTATTTCCCTTCAGAATTCCAAAGATTTTCTCCAAAAAATGAGAATCTTCAATCCAGAGTTCTCCATATCCGACAGTGAGCCCAAGTTTTTCCGGATATTCTGAGTCGGCCTCGATTTTGTCGACTTTCAAAAGAATTCCTTTTTCTCCTCTTGGAAAGACATCATGACCTTGAATTGCCCTCCCCAATCCGGGTGTCCAAGTCACTCCGGGCCACAAAAATTATCTCTCCGATTTTCCCTCAGGCCAGTATCTTACGTGAGCCGTTGTGAACTCATCCGGTGGGGTTTTCTGTGGAATGGAATGAATATGGTGCCCCCGGGGTGACTCGAACACCCGGCACATGGTTTAGGAAACCACTGCTCTATCCGCCTGAGCTACGGGGGCAAGGGAAGGGAAACAGGACCAAAGCCGGATGAGCCGGAAGATGGTAAAGACGATCAACCGATATTGGGACCATACCAGGTACCGTTGCAATCGATGCAGACGTAATCTCCGTCCACGCTCATCATCGGATCCCCGCAAAACGGACAATCCGGACCATCCCTTTTGGGAATGACCAAGGGTAATTCGATCTCGTCAAACGGATCGACTTCTTCATCGTCATCAGCCATATCCTGCAATCCTCTCTCATACAGATTCGCACCTCATTCACAAAGTAAGTATTGTAACACAGGGAAGACCTTTGTGACAAAGAAGGATCAGGGACGGGAAGCAAGGGGAGTGCGGCTGTTTTCGGCCTGAATCTCGGGATGGACCTGGCGATAGTACTGGACAATCCCCCGGTAAAGCGCCTGGGCGACCAGCTGACGATACTTCCGGCTGGCCATGATCCGGGCGTCTTCCGGGTTGCTGAGAAAGTTGATTTCGGTGAGAGCTGCGGGCATGGCCGTCCCCATAATCACGTAGAAGGGAGCCTGACGGATCCCCAGGTTTCGGACGCTCTGGTATCGGCCTTCCAGATTCCGGGTGAAGGAACGGTTCAGATCTCCGGCAAATTCGAGGGACCGTTTTTTCTTGTGATTGACGCGCAGGGTCAGGAGAATGGCGCCAAGATCCCCATGCGAAACGCCCAGGACGGTGTTTTCGCGTGTCGCGACTTCCCGCGAGCGTTCGTCGGAAGAGCGCAGGTTCAGAAGAAAGGTCTCGAGGCCCCGGACGGTTCGGTTGGGGTCGGAGTTCGCATGAATGGAAAGGAACAGGTCTCCCCGCCACCGGTTCGCCATGTCGGTCCGTTCCTTCAAGGGAATAAAGACGTCCTGGTCCCGCGTCATGAGAACCTTGAAGCGGCCGTCCGACTCAAGTCTTTTCCGGAGATCGAGAGCGATGTCGAGGACCAGGTCCTTTTCGCAGATCCCGTTGACTCCCAGTGTCCCACAGTCTTTTCCGCCATGGCCGGGGTCGAGTACCACGCGAAAACGTGGAATGCGGGGCGCAAGAGAGGGGGAAGGGGAGAAGGCGGCCGGCAGGATCCGGGGTGCTTTTCTCTGACTCACTTTCTTTCCCGGGATCACGATAACCTTCTGCCCGGGCCTTGGAGGGGGGGCGTCCGCTTTCTTGCCGGAGGATTTCTGCTTTCCCGAAGAGACTGGACCGGAAAAAGGAAAGTCCACCACGATCCGGTCCGGGTGGCGAAGGGTAAAGACATGGGGAGTCGACTCCGAAATGCTCCCGGTGATCGTCAGGTGCGTTTCCCGATTCTGAGGAGTGTAATGGATATCGATCTCCCGGAAATGGTGTTTCAGGGAGACCGAATGCGCCACGAGCTTCCTGTGGATGGACGGGGAGGGCATGAGACCGGGAAAATCGAGGGCTCCCTTCGGTCCCGGTGTAAAGACCGGAGCATCTTTCGGCAGCTTGTCCGGAACCACGACAATCCGGATCCGGTTCGCATGAAGTCCAACGCGAATGGTCTGGATCAAACCGATCCCGTTGCGAGCGAAGGCGGAAGATCCTCCGGGAAAGATCCCGACCAAAACGAGAAAAACGACGAAAACAGTCCAGAGCCTTGTTCTCACAAGCCGATTCCTTCCTTCTTCCCGAAAATGTCTTGCAACGACAAGGACAGTTGACGCAAAAACCGACTGACTTTCGCCAATCTAGAACATTTTACGAAAAAGAACAAGTGTTTTTTTTCGTCCGGAAAGAGTTTTCTCCATGTCCTCCTCTCCAAAGACAGGATTGGCCCGGAACCCTTAACGGATTCTGCAGAAAACTCCCGAACGGCGCCATATACGGAGTCAGATATTGATTGCTTAGTCGCTCCAAAATTGATACCCTTCGTGAAGAGTGCTTCGGACAACCGCCACGCATCCGGAGGAGTTGCAACCAGGTATGATAGCCCATCCGCCCTGTTTCAGTATTCAGCGAATTTATGAAGACGTCACCCCGGACACCGGATCGGCCCGCATCCTTGTCGACCGCCTGTGGCCCAGAGGCGTCTCCAAAGATCACGCCAGACTGGATCTGTGGGCCAAGGAATGGGCCCCGAGCGAGGAGCTTCGACACTTTTTTCACGACCATCCGGAGCGTTACGCCGAATTTTCCGATCGTTACGAAAAAGAGCTTGAACTTCAAAAACACGCAATCCGGAAAACGATCGCTTCTTTTCACCCGAAAAAAATCGTTCTTCTCTACGCGTCTGCCAACATCCGGGAAAACAACGCACAAGTTCTCCGGGACCTCCTGACTCGCTGGGAGAACGACGAAAAAATCCGATCCGCCGATTCCTGAGGCCCCCGGGCGATCACCTTGCATAAAGGACCTTCCCTGCACCCGACCCGAATCCATCCCGGCCACTCCCTGGAAAGACAGATGCAACACGGTCCTTTCAGGCCGATGGCCTGCCTCGTCCGGTTTCTGGCCGCATTCGCCCTTTGCGGTCTTTTCACCGCTGATGCGGACGCCACAGGACTCATCCCCGCCCTCCAGATGCCCAACGTCCCCGTCATCAAGAACAATGCACCGGGAATATCACCGTCGCCGAACGTCGGCGATATCTCCGTGGAGATTGCCCTGTCCGAAGGGCAAAAAGATCTGTCCGGAGGAAAGGATCGGGAGGCGCTTCAGGTTTTCAAGGGTATTTTTCTGGACACGCCCCGGGACAGGATCCCGCTCCCTGTATATCTGGGGATTTCAAGGGTCTACCGGCACCTGAAGGCTCCCGACAAATCGATCGTGACGCTTCTCCCTCTGCTCAAGTCCCAGATCCTTGCCCAGGCCAACCCGGCCGGAAAGCAGGAATATATGTACGAGCTCGGGGTGTCGGACGCTCTGATGCACAACAACACGGGGATCGAACACTTCCTCGTTCCGGTCTTCCCCCGACTGGAGAAGCCCCGTGAAATCCTGACCGCCGCCCATGCGCTCCTGCCCTATTTCGAATCCGTAAATCCCGTGGAAGGAACCGTTTTTCTGGGACGTGCCATCGACCGGATCGACCCCGTTCATCAGCAGGAGATGTTGTCCTCGATTATCGAACTGATACACGACCATATATCGGACAAAGCCGAGCTTGAATCCATCCGGCGGACGTTTCCTCACGAATTTCCGGGCGATTATGCCCAGTTCCGGACCGGTCTTTTGGCTTTGGCCGACAAGAACCCGGAGAAGGCCGAATTCCTATTCCTTTCCCTTCTGGCGAACTATCCGGCGTCGCTGTTCACGGGATCTGCCGAGGAACGGCTGAATCATCTTTCCCTTCCCTCCGATATGCCGGTTCTTGCTGTCATCCTTCCGCTTCTTTCCGACCGGACGCGAGGTCCCTACGCCCATTCCTTTCTTCTCGGTCTCCGGGATTTTTTCCGGAACCGGCCTTCTTCCGGGACTTCCTTCCCCGCATTGATGCTCCGTTTCGCGAAGACGTCCCGCACCTATCTCCGGACATTGAAAAGCCTCGTCGACCACCAGAAAGTCGTAGCCCTTCTGGGACCGTTCTTCGCCGACGACTACGAGGTTTCCTCCCGTTTCCTGGAGCGCTCGGACCTCATCGCCGTTTCTCCGACGCTTCCTCCCGACAAGAACGTGTCCGGGTTCTTCAGCACCGCCACCTTGCCGGACATGATGGCATCCGCTGCGGCGATCGTGACGGAGAAGAAAGTCTCACCCCCGCATGCGGTCGTTGTGTTTCCCAAAGGTCCGTATGGAAGGCATGTCAAAAAAGTCTACGAAGAATCCCTGACCGGACTTGGAGGACAGGTGATCGGCAGCATCGCCTACGACCCCCGGCGCTCCGACAATCAGGCTGCCATCGGAGAACTGAAAAAGTTTGGGAAAATCCAGGAAATCTCGAAAAATACAGGCCTTCCCGACGGGGCGACGCTGGTTTCGGATGACGCGCTCCAGCTGGACGGAAAGGTTTTTTATCTGGGCACCCGGAATATCGGCTCACAGCATATCCGAACCCTCTTCATTCCAGCCTTCAACGTGCTTTACGTTCCGGACACCTCCTACGAACCTGCTTCGCTTCTCCGGGAAATCGCCTACAAGAATATCCAGAACGTCCTTCTGATCGGGAACGAGACCTTTCTCCGGATCCGCGGACTGTCGGGGATCAGCGAATTGCACGACACGGTTCTCGCCACCGGGCCGCCGCCTCCGGCACCCTCCTCTCCCGTCCGGCTCAGGGCTTTCGGAAAAGGCCGGCCCAGCCTTTTCACTCTCCAGACTTACGACGCCCTGCGTCTTCTGGAAAAAGCCTCCGCTTCGGAAGAGGGACCGACGGGACAGGCGATCCGGAAATATCTGGAGTCCCATCCTTCCTTGCGGGGATTGTCGGGCACCATGACATGGAACGGCCCCGGACAGTTCCAGAAGACCGTGACGGTCTACCAGCTGTCTGGACGCCGCTGGATCCCATCCGATACAGTAGAAGTCACGTATGGAAACGAAAAACAATGATGCGAACCGCAGGACGGTCGCCCTCCCCGAACGGGGAAGGATGTATCGGAGACAGAAAACGGGGGAGACCGAGTGTTTCACTTTGATTCTGGCATGTCATACCTGGCCGAAACAGGGTTCCAGCTCACGACGGTGGGGATCCCGCTTCTTCTCGCCGTCACCCTGCACGAAGTCGCCCACGGAGCGGTGGCGGACCGCCTGGGCGACCACACGGCGCGCTACCTCGGTCGGCTGACGCTGAACCCTTTTCCGCACGTGGACCCGTTCGGAACGATCCTTTTGCCCCTCATGCTCTATTTTTCCCACACCGGACTGATGTTCGGATATGCGAAACCGGTTCCGATCAATCCGCTGAACATGTCCAATCCCAGACGGGACATGGCCATCGTGGCGATGGCGGGGCCGTTGTCGAATCTTTTGCAGGCGCTGGTCTACATGAGTCTCCTGCACAGCTTTCTCGGGGTCGTGATGACCACATCCTGGTTTCAGGAGGGATCGGCAGGGGAGACAGTCGCACGACTCGCAATCACGCTTTTCCGGATGGGCATCCTGGTCAACGTTGTCCTCTTCGTCTTCAACCTCATTCCGTTGCCCCCCCTGGACGGAGGACGCGTCCTGACGGGATTCCTGCCGGCCGGAGGGGCCGCCTTCATGAACCGGATCGAGCCTTACGGAATGTGGATCCTGTTCGGATTGATTCTTCTCGATCCTTATCTGGGGATCCTTTCCCGCTTCGTCTGGCCGGAAATGGATACGCTGACAAATCTTCTCATGGTCTGGGCCACCAAGCCCGGAAGCGCCTGACACAATACCGCAACAGACGAAGAAACCGGTTTGTCTGTTCAACATTCAACCGACACGAAAGACAAGGGACCCGACACGCGATGCAAAAAGGACACGACAGCACTCATGACGCTTCCGGCGACAACCGTCCCGAAGACGTTCCCGTTCGCCGGATCGTGAGCGGCATTCAGCCCTCCGGTCGTCTGCACCTGGGAAACTACATGGGGGCCCTCAAAAACTGGATCCAGCTCCAGGACCGGTTCGAAGCCTTCTTCTTCATCGCCGACTGGCATGCCCTGACCACGAACTACGAAGACACGACTCCGATCCGTGAAAATATCCGGGAGATGCTCGTCGACTGGATTGCGCTCGGACTGGACCCTGAAAAGTGCACTGTCTTCCTGCAGTCGGACGTCCTCGAACACGCCGAACTGAACCTCCTGCTGTCCATGGTGACGCCCGTTTCCTGGCTCGAGCGCAACCCTTCCTACAAGGATCAGCAGACGCAGATCACGGGAAAGGACCTTTCCACGTTCGGCTTCCTGGGCTACCCGGTCCTGATGTCGGCCGATATTCTTCTCTACCATGCCGACCACGTGCCGGTCGGTCTCGACCAGCTTCCCCACCTCGAGCTCGCCCGGGAAATTGCCCGGCGTCTCCGGCATTTCTATGGGCCGGTCGTGCCGGAACCCCTGCCGCTTCTGACGCCCACACCGCGTCTCCTCGGTCTCGACGGACGAAAAATGAGCAAGAGCTACAAGAACTGTATCTATGTTTCCGATTCGCCGGCCGAGGTCTGGGAAAAGGTTCGACCGATGGTCACGGATCCCGCCCGGGTGCGGCGTTCCGATCCCGGGACTCCGGAAAAATGTCCGGTGTTCAATCTGCACCAGTCCTTTTCCCCTCCGGATGTTGTCCATGACATCGACAAAGGCTGCCGCACCGCCGGCATCGGATGCATCGACTGCAAGAAGGTCCTCGTCGGACACATCGAATCGGTTCTCGCGCCGGCCCGGGAAAAAAGACAGGAGATTTCGGGGCGGAAAGGATACCTGAAAAACGTCCTGGCGGACGGGGCGGAAAAGGCGGGAAACGAAGCTCGCCGGACGATCCGGGATGTGCGCCAGGCCATGCGGCTTCCTGACGGAAATATCTTTGAATGACAATGATTTGAACATATTCTTGTCAAGGGAGAGCACAAAAGGATATTGTTAAGAGCATTTGCCCGTGTCGTGGCGAAGAGAGGGACAGACCCGTGGACCTGTCGAAACGGATGGATGCATGACCGAAAACCGAACGAAAAAAAATACCCGGAAAACCGGCGAAGAACCCGAAGTCCCCGTCTGGGACCGGGTCCTTCTGGCCCGCGCCCAGGAGAGGCCGACAGCCCTGGATTATATCCAGCGGCTCTGCACTCAGTTCATCGAGGTGCACGGGGACCGCTCATACCGGGACGACCCCTCCATTGTCGGTGGCTTCGCGGTGTTCGAGGGGAAGAGTGTCGCGGTCGTCGGGCATCAGAAGGGGAAAAACTTCAAGGACCGGATGACGCGGAACTTCGGGATGCCACACCCGGAAGGCTATCGCAAGGCCCTTCGGGTCATGCGTCTCGCCGAACGCTTTTCCATGCCGATTTTGACCTTCGTCGATACACCGGGGGCCTACCCGGGCATCGAGGCGGAAGAGCGAGGACAGGTGGAGGCCGTCGCCCGCAACATTATGGAAATGTTCGAGATTCGCGTTCCGATCCTGGTGTTCGTGGTCGGGGAAGGCGGGAGCGGTGGTGCCCTGGCCATCGGCGTCGGAGACCGGGTCTACATGCTGGAAAACGCGGTCTATTCGGTCATCAGCCCCGAGGCCTGCGCAGCCATCCTCTGGGATAACGCCGGCAGGGCTTCCGAAGCGGCCGAACGCCTCCGCATGACAGCCTCCGACCTCCGGAATCTGGGGATCATCGACGGCATCCTGCCCGAAGCTCCCGGTGGGATCCAGAAAGACGCATCGCCAACCCTGTCCGCCATGAAGGCCCTGATCACCGAACAGCTGGAACGGCTTTCGGCCCTGCCGACGGACGAACTTCTTTCCTTGCGCCAGAAGAAGTTCGAGAACATGGTGGCCTACCGGGAAAACAGCATGGTCCATTTTCCCGTCGCCCAGAACGCCTCTCCCTGAACACCTCCGAAAAGGCTTATCCGGTGAGAGATTTTTCCCGACGGAAGCCCTTTCCTCTCCCATCGGACCGGGATCCGCTTCTCTGCTTCAGTTCCACCAGATAGTTCCGGAGATCCGGGTCCATCTCTTCCTTCCGGACGACAGACTGTTCCCCGAATCGCCCTGTCAGGGCGCGAACGAGATCATCGGAAGGGGATACGTTCAGGTGCAGCCCGATCACAGCCACCGGATAAGGCCTTGTCATGACCTTGAGCTCCAGGATCGCCGGGACCGGTCCGGGGAATCCCAGAAGAATCTCTTTCAGATCCGCAAGGTCCTTCCCGGTCAGACCGTCCGTCTGGAGCCGGACGACAACTGTCTGATAAAGGCTTTCGAGGGCCTGGTCGATGGTTTCGACACGGGTGACCCGGATCTTGCTTCCGAAGTCGTTCCGTTCGAGAGGACCCGTGACCAGGACCGGAAGGTCGGTCTGGAGAATCTCCTGAACCTGTGCGTAGATATCCGGAAAAAGGACCGCCTCGACAGTTCCCTCCATGTCCAGGAGACTCAGCTGCGCCATCTTGTCGCCTTTCTTGGTCTTGACCTCCCGGAGAGCTCCGACCACGGCAAAGACGCGCACCGTCTCGCCTTCCGTCACCGATTCGAGACTGCGGGTCGAACGCGTGTCAAGCTTCAGGAGCAAATCGCCGTATCGGGCCATCGGATGAGACGTCAGATAGAATCCCAGCGCGTTTTTTTCCTCTCTCAGGAGCATCCGCTCGTCCCATTCCGGCAGATCCCGGACAGGAGGTCCGGAGGAACGGCCACCCGGGTTGTCGGAAAACAGCGATTTTTGGGAAGACGATTTTCCGGCCTTCTGTTTTTCGGCCCAGACCAGGAGGTCGTCCAGGGACTCCATCGCGACCGAGCGGCGAATATTGAGTGAACGAAAAGCTCCCGAGCGGATCAGAGCCTCGATCACCCGACGATTGACCTTCTTTCCGACGATACGCTTCAGAAAGTCCGGAAAATCGGAGAAAGGACCGTCCTGCAGACGGGCTTCCAGGATACTGTCCACCGCCTGCTTGCCCACGTTCTTGACCGCCCCGAGACCGAAGAGGATCCGCGAACCCGGCTGGATCACGAAATCGAATTCGCTCTGGTTGATGTCCGGGGCGAGCACTTCAATGCCCATCTCTTTCGCTCCCGCCAGAAACACCCCGATCTTTTCCGTGTCATCCAGGACGTTCGTCAGCAGCGCGGCCCAGAGCTCCACCGGATAATGCGCCTTCAGGTAGGCGGTCTGATAGGAAATCAGGGCATAGGCCGCACTGTGGGACTTGTTGAACCCGTATCCGGCAAAATAGGCCATGAGTTCGAACACGTGCATGGCCTTGTCTTTCGGAAACCCCTTCCGGACGGAGCCTTCGACGAACTTGTCCTGCATCTTGGCCATTTCTTCGGGTTTTTTCTTTCCCATAGCCCGACGGAGAAGATCGGCTTCTCCGAGGGAAAACCCGGCCAGAACGTTGGCGATCTGCATCACCTGTTCCTGATAGACGATCACCCCGTAAGTCTCCCGGAGGACCGGTTCGAGCTCGGGAAGCTCGTAGCGGATTTCCCGGGGATTCTTCTTGCGCTTGATGAAGTCGTCAACCATGCCGCTGTTGATTGGACCCGGACGGTAAAGGGCCAGAAGGGCGATCAGATCCTCGAACGTCTCGGGCTGCATCTTCATGATCAGATCGGTCATACCGCGGGATTCGAGCTGGAAGATTCCGAGCGTCCGTCCTTCCGAGAGCAGACGATAGGTGCGGGAATCGTCAAAAGGAATCCGGTCGGCGGAAAAGTCTGGCGTGTGGGCCCGGATCCGGTGTTCGGCTCCCTGGATCAGGGTCAGTGTGGTCAGTCCCAGAAAATCGAACTTGACCAGGCCCACTTTCTCGACGTCGTCCTTTGTGAACTGGGTCACGATTTCGCCGTTGGCCCCCTTCATGAGCGGAACGTGTTCCATGAGGGGCTCCCGGGAGATGACCACCCCCGCGGCATGGATCGAACTGTGCCGGGTGATGCCCTCGAGTTTCCGGGAAAGGGAGAAGAGTTCCTCCATCCGCGGATCCTTCTCGAGAAGAGTCCGGAGATCGGGGTTTTCTTCGAGCGCTTTTTCCAGCGTCATGTCCAGACTGTTCGGAATCATTTTGGCCACCCGGTCGACCTCGGCGTAAGTCATGCCCAGAACCCGGCCCACGTCGCGGATGGACCCCTTGGCGCCCATGGTTCCAAAAGTCGCGATCATGGCCACCCGGTCCATGCCGTAGCGGTCGACGACATACTGGATCACTTCACCCCGCCGGTTCATGCAGAAATCGACGTCGATGTCCGGCAGGCTCACCCGTTCGGGGTTCAGGAATCGTTCGAACAGAAGGCCGAAACGGATCGGGTCGATATTCGTGATCCTGAGCGACCAGGCGACGACGGACCCTGCAGCCGATCCACGGCCTGGACCGACCGGAATTCCCATTTCGCGCGCTTTTCGGATGAAGTCCCAGACGATCAGAAAATACCCTTCGTACCCCATTTTCTGGATCACCCGGATTTCCTGCTCCAGACGCTCCAGATAGAGGGTTTTTTCCTCGCCGGTAAAACCGTTTTCCTGAAATCGGACATCCAGGCCTTCCCGACTCGTGCGCACAAAGAGTTCGGGGACCGTCGTAATTTTCTCCGATCCCTCTTCCAGGCGATAGGATGGCATGTGGGTTGTCGCAAGATCGATCGACACGTCGATCCGTTCCGCGATGCGGAGAGTGTTCTCGATCGCTTCGGGCAATTCCCCGAAAGACTGAATCATTTCCCTGGGCGTCTTCAGGTAGAACTCGTCGGATCCGAAGCGGAGCCGGGCGGGATCGCTCAGGGTCTTGCCCGTCTGGAGGCACAGAAGGATGTCATGGGGGACGGAGTCTTCCCGTTCGAGATAATGACAGTCGTTTGTCGCCACCAGAGGAATGGAAAGCTTTTTCGACAGGCCGATGATCTCCCGGTTGGCGATGAGCTGGTCCTCGAGGCCGTTGCCCTGGATTTCGAAGTAGTAATTTTCGGATCCGAAGATTTCCCGGAACAGCCCGGCCGTTGCATAGGCCCGGTCGGCATCTCCCCGTGTCAGCATATAGGCGATCTGGCCTTTCAGGCATCCGGACAGGGCGATCAGACCTTCGTGGTGGCGGGAGAGCAGGTCCAGGTCGATGCGCGGCCGGTAGTAGAAACCTTCGAGGTGGGAGAGGGAGACGATCTTTAAAAGATTTCGGTAGCCTGTGTCGTTTGCGGCCAGAAGAATCAGGTGGAAGGAGGCATTGTTGATCTTTTTCGACTGATGGGGGCCATCGCCACCGAAGTAGAGATCCTGGCGGTCGAACCGGGAGCGGGGCGTAATGTACACTTCGCATCCGATAATCGGCTTCACTCCGTGCTTTTTGGCCGTCTGGAAGAATTCGATGGCCCCGAAAAGGTTGCCGTGGTCGGTCATGGCGATGGCCGGCATATTCTCGGCCCTGGCCTTCCGGATCATCGGATCGATCTTGTTGGCGCCGTCGAGAAGGCTGTATTGGGTGTGGACATGCAGGTGGACGAACTGGTCAGTCGAAGACATGGGATTTCCTTATAAAATCTTGTCCGAAGTCCCTGAGGGACGATCAGAAGTTCCAGGATTCATAACGCGTTTCGGATACGAGATCCGGACCGATTTCGGAGAGAAAACGGGAAGGATAGAGTCGCTCGCCCCTTCCTCTGGAAACGGTGCTTTCGGGAACGCACAGCATCAGGTCCCGGCGCGCACGGGTGACCGCAACATAGAACAGTCGCCGTTCCTCTTCCAGGTCCTGGGGGCGGACGGCAGACTTTTCCGGCGGGAAGATCCCTTCGTTCATCGACAGGACAAAAACCTTGTCCCACTCGAGTCCCTTGGCCTGATGGATGGAGGACAGAACGATGCGGTCGGGAGATGAAGCGCTGGAGAGAGCGATTTCCTCCAGGTTCTCGAGGAGGGTGATCTCTCCGAGAAAGCCCTCCAGATCGGTCTGTTCCTCCAGCTGTTCGGCAAATGCAGAAAGATCCGCTTCCCGATCTTCCGGATCTTCCCGGATATCATAGAGATCCCGACGATACCCCCTTTCCAGGATTTCCATGACCAAAAGGCCGACCGATGACTTTCCCGCAAGCTGGAGTTCCCGGAGGGATGAAAGTCTTTCGCCCAGCCTGCGAACTCCTTCCCGGGAGAGGGAAGGAGCCGTCTTCAGAACCGCTTCGTCCGTCAGGGAAAAAAAGACGTCTTCGACATCTCCCAGCACCCGCAAAAGCTTTTCGGCGGAGCGCATCCCCATCCGGGGGATCATCCGGAGCAGCCGGTTCATCGCAAGGGTGTCCCGGGGATTCAGGAGTAGACGGAGATGGGCCAAAACGTCCTTGATATGGGCCTGCTCATAAAACCGGAGACCGGATGTGATCGAGAAAGGGATCTTCCGGCGGGCGAGTTCGAACTGGATCGGAAGGCTCAGGTAATGAGACCGGTACAGGATCGCAATTTCCGACGCCGGAGCTCCGCCGTCGAGAAGCTGTTCGACCGTGGATCCGACGAACTGGGCCTGGTCGGCATCGGAATAGAGCCCCACCGTTCTGGGCGACGAACCTTCCTCCGTGAGGTAGGGACGAAGGGTTTTCTCGATGCGCCTTTCGTTCCCCAAAATAATCCGGTTTGCCAGATCGAGAATCGGAGATGTTGACCGGTAATTCGTCTCGAGGCGGTAGATCCGGGCTTCGGGATACCGATCCGGAAACGTCAGGATGTTTTCAACGTGCGCTCCCCGGAACGAATAGATGCTCTGGCTGTCGTCTCCCACCACGAAAAAGCTTTTGTGCCGCTCTGCCAGCTTGTCCAGGATCCGGGCCTGAAGGGGGTTCGTGTCCTGGTATTCGTCGACGAGAATGAAGCGGAAACGATTCTGAAGAAGATCCAGGACGTCCGGACCGGATTCGAGGATGTTCAGCCATCCGGTCAGAAGATCGTCGAAATCCGCCAGACGGGCTGTCTTCTTTTGTCCTTCATAGGAGAGCTGGACCTGACCGACGACATCGATATACGGGATGAGTCCCGAAAAACGGTCGTAAATGACGTCTTCCAGGGGGACCTGGCTGTTCCTGGAGAGACTGATGGCGTTGATGATTGAACCGGCGGGAGGAATCTCTTTTCGCAGGCTCTCGGGAAAACCGGAAAGGATCGATTTCACGAGATCGACCTGGTCTTCCCGGTCGATGACGACCGGAGATCCCGGATAGCCGATCCGCTGGCCGAATTCGCGAAGGAGTCGATAACCGACGTGATGGAAAGTCCCGGCCCATAAAAGAACCTGTGGTCCCGTCAGAAGATCGGAAAGACGGTGTTGCAAGACGCGCGAAGCTTTTTTCGTGAAAGTCAGGACCAGAATCCGGTGGGCAGGAACCCCTTTTTCAAGAAGCCATGCCACCCGGTGGGTCAGGACCCGCGTCTTTCCGGATCCCGCTCCGGCGAGAACCAGGGCCGGACCGTCGGGAGCCATGACAGCTTCCTTCTGTTCCGGGTTCAGTCCATTGAGGATTCTGGAATCCAACCGGATGCCTCCTGAAGAGTCCTCCCGCGAATTCCCTCGATCGAGCTGCGCAAGAAGCGACCGGGAGCGCTCCAATAAGCGGGAAGAGGGAGGACGGAAAAATGATTGCGTCCGTAAGTGAGAGTTGGTATCATTAACAGACAAAACACATTGAGATAATTCAGTCGAAAGGATCCGGAGAATGATTTTACTCCTTTTGGAGTCGCTTGGATATGGATTGTTGCACGGATTGCTTCCGGACGAACATACCTGGCCGATCACCTTCTCCTATGCGATTGGCAATGCGACCGGCAAACAGGGGGTTCGATCGGGTTTTTATTTTTCGGCGGCATTTGCCCTCCAGCGGGCCATCGCGTCAGAGCTGGCCTACCTCTTTCTCGCATCCTGGCTCACCCGGGAATCTCTCAACGCGGAGATCGATATGGTCGTGGGACTGGTCATGGCCATTGCCGGATGGATCGTTCTGAAAAAGAAAAAATACGTTCATTTCCATTTGCTGGGTCACCACCACGATGAGTCCGAGTCGGCCGAACTGGCCCCTTCCATCCTGTCTCTTTCGAGATCCGACCATACGCGCGGAGACGATGCGTCGATCCCTCCCCGCTGGGCCATGATTCACGGGTTCATTGCCGGTTTCGGGTTCGGACCTTTCGCCCTCTTTATCTATACGACGGCGGCCCCTCACATGACCTCTCCGTGGACCGGATTTCTTCCCGGCCTGTTCTTCGGTCTGGGAACAATGCTGATGCTGATGCTGCTCGGAGGAATTTTCGGTTCGGCCCTGCGGGTGACGCGCCACTTCAACGAGCGGGAGATCCGTCAGATCGGTTTCCGGACGGCAACGCTGACCCTTTTGCTGGGCGGCGGAGTTTTCTTCCTGGGAGGCATTTACTCCCTGATCCACTTGAAAACGGGGCATCCACAGGACATCGGAAACCTTCTGATCGCGATCATCATGGGGGGAGTGGCATTGCCGGTTCTTCTCCATTCCATCTGGAAGGTCCTCCACTGCCGGAGCATTGGAACAGCTGAAACAGAACACTCCTGAAAACAGGACATCCTTGTTTGCATTTTTCCGGATGGACTCGCGAGTCCATGTATTGACAGTATTGTACATACATGAACTCTTATGAATGATCAGTTTTATTTATTTTAACGCAAAAAATATGAAGCTTCCGTTTTTATTCATTTTATAGTTTTGTTTAGCAAAGCAATCCTGTCTCCCGTCGCCAATCCGTCATCCTTCTTTATGTCTGTGGCATTCATGTTGCTCTCCTGAAATCGAATCGTCCCACCCGCGTCCATTTCAGGAGGAACAAGATGAATTTGCTCAGCCGGAACATGAACCTTTCTCCGTCCGAACGCCGCTGGTTACCCTTGTTTGGCAAGACCGGAAAAATCCGCATGGGGATTTCCTGCTTTCTGAACAAGGAAAGCTATGCCGACGTTGAAAAGATCTTCGAAGGGATCTCCGATACGCGTGTGAAACTTCTGAAAAACTGGGCTGATCAAAACTGGCTTTTTCTCGTTTCTCTTGCAGGAGAGATCGCTCCACTGGTCGAAGAAGATCCCGGTGACATCCTGGCTGAAGCGCATCTCCGGCTTCCGGAATTCTCCGAGCTGTTTGTCGTCGACCGGAGCGGTAACGTTCTTTCGTCCACCTGTCTTTCCCGGATCCATCAGCCCGGTCTTCCGGACAAGGTGCTCGAAGAAGCCCTGTCCGCTCCCTTCCTTTACGGTCCGTATCTGGATACGGAAACGGAGAGACTCGGTCCGACAACCTCTCATTTCCACGACGGCGTGACCCTGATGTTCTGTCAGCCCATCCGGTTCAGGGATCGTACGATCGGGTGCCTGTGCGGGCGAATGCCCAACGACGTCATGAGCGACCTGATCCAGAGAGAAGCCGGACACATCTATCCGGAATCGGGAGACAACTATATTTTCATGGCGGATGCCCGATTCGACAAATCGCTTCGGCCGGGGATCGCGTTATCACGCTCCCGGTTCGAAGACAACACGTTTTCTTTTGGAGAAAATCTGAAAGGAGGTGTTCAGACCCGCTGGGGTCCGGTCAAAGTCGAGCGCCATACCGAGTTTGAACTGGTGTTCAACGATCCGGCGACCGGACAACTGCATCCCGGAGTCCGGGAAACGATCCGAAAAGGCCAGAACATGTTCGTGATGTATCCGGGGTACTCCGATTACCGTCACGTTCCGGTCATCGGGAAAGGCGTTCTCTTCCAGCTCCCGGGCTCACCCGACCGTTGGGGAATGATGTGCGAAGGGGATCTGGAAGAGGTTTATCGAAAACGATCGACAAGTTACCGGCTCCTGAGACTCTTCCTTTTGCTCGTCGGCATCATGTGGGGAGGAAATCTCCTTCTCGAGCATGTTCCCGGGTGGCCCCTCTGGAAAGCAGAGGTCTTTACCACTCCCATTTTTCTGGGTGGCATCCTCGCCTTTTACCGGCTTGGGTTGCGTCCTCTTTCAAAAAAGATCTCGGCAATGACGGAGGTTATCCGGGCCCTCGCCGAAGGTGGCGGAAACCTTCGCCAAAGACTCGACTCCCGAATCTTCAGTGAAGACGAAACGGGAGAAATGGGCAAGTGGATCAACAGTTTCGTCGACAATCTCGACGGAACGGTCGGACAGGTCATCCGGACGGCCCACAGGGTCGAAGAAACGAACAATGCGATGATGGCCCGGAACAGCGCGGCAAGCGCGGCGTCCCTGCAACTTGGCTCGGCTATCGATTCGATGCTCGATTCCCTCAAGGAACAGATTTCGATGATCGAAGGGGCATCCCGAACCGCCGTCGATCTGAGGTCCATCATGAAAAGCATCATGGAATCTTCCTCTCACCAGTTGCAGGAGATTCGTGACAGAACACAGGGAATTCGCATGTCGATCGACGCATCGACGGTCTCTATCGAGTCCCTGCAGAGCAGCACCGGCGAAATCGGCAAGATCGTGGAAGCGATCCAGTCCATTGCCGACCAGACAAACCTGCTGGCGCTCAACGCTGCCATCGAGGCTGCGCGAGCGGGAGAAGAGGGAAAGGGGTTTGCCGTCGTGGCGGAAGAGGTCCGGAAACTGGCAGAGAGGACCACTTCCCTTACGGAAGAAATCAGGGTGATGATCCGGAAAGTCCAGGAAGAGGCACGAAAAGCGGTTTCGATTATGGAAAACAGCATGTCAGGTATTCAGGAAGGATTGTCCTTCGCGGAGAAGAGCTCTTCCGATCCGCTAGAAATCGAAAGCGCGGTCCAGAACATGCTCGAAACCATCGAAAGGATTGCCCGAACAAGCGAAAAGCATAACATAACGGCAAGAGAAACGGCCAAGATCACCGACGAGATGCGGTACACCGTCAAAAGTCTCGAGAGCAGCGTGGAGAAAGTACGCTTCTCAACCGGTCAATTGAAGCATCTGACCAGCCAGTTCCTGACAACCTCTTCTTGAAATTCAAGGATTGAGGAATGGGGGTATAATAAATCATCACTGACAGAAATGAATCTTTCCTCTCCAGATTTTTTCCTTATAAGCTTTTGCGGGTAAAGTTTCTTATAGCCCCCAAGAAAGGCGCTTGACAGGGGAGGAGGAAAGTCCTATAAGTAAAAGCCCGCCACGGAGCCGGTCGAACGGGGAAGAGGCGGGGGGGGTTGACAGAGCCGGGCCGGATGAGTAGACTGGCAAGGTTGCTCGGGAACGGAAACGTTTTCGGGACGACCCGAACGCAACACGGTACGACGCGGATCATTGACAACTAAATAGGAGCAGCA
>JAKAYA010000080.1 GCA_021826965.1 Nitrospirota bacterium | reverse complement strand
TCAGGCAAACGGCGATCGACAGGATTCGTCCTGCCTCCTTCGGCTTCTAGCCGGAGTCGGAGCCGTTCCTCCCGGAAGTCCGGTCGTGGAAGGGGAAGATCCGGGATGTCATAGCCGAAAGGCGAGGGCCCGGAAGACCTTTTCCAATCACGGAC
This sequence comes from Nitrospirota bacterium, assembly GCA_021826965.1. Taxonomy (GTDB): domain Bacteria; phylum Nitrospirota; class Leptospirillia; order Leptospirillales; family Leptospirillaceae; genus Leptospirillum_A. Next base: position 4,887 of record JAKAYA010000080.1, on the reverse strand, counting down.
AGAACCCCCCGAATTCATTCGTGGGGAGATTCAGATGCGTGAAAATCCGGAGAAAAAGACTGGCTGCGTTGACACTTTCTATATATGGAGATAGTATTCACAAACGGAGATATGTTCGAATAAGCATTTTCCCGGAAACGTATGATCGATCTTTCCGGGAAGCCCCAAAATCGTGACTGGAGAAGAGGCCGTGATGTCGGATAAAAAAATAAAGATCCCGCTCTTTGGGCATGACGTCGACGCAATCGAAATTCCGATCTCCAAAAGCACTGAAAACTTTAACGAATACGCCTTGGCCGATGGTTCGACGATCCGACTGAAGGTGGTGGCAACCGCTGTTCTTCGTCTTGAGGGGCAATACACTCCGGAAGGAGATCCCATCTATCTTGTCAAGAATGGGCAAGTCGTCACAGTGGTTGAAGCCCCCAAGGCTATGCGGAAAAAGATTTAAATGCCCCGACTGAAATCCGGTTCAGAGTCCTCTTTGGAGCAATCCGCACTGTCCATTCCCCGGATTTCCTTCAGCGGACTGTCTTTCACCTCCGTCCTGCAAAACATCACGGGTGGTTTTCCGGCGGGTCTGCGGGGACCATCCGGAACCCGGACCGAATCAGTCCGGTCCGGATCCGATGTCGATCAACGAAAAGATCCCGATGTCCGGAAGCGCCTATCCGGACCGGCTTTGAGGACGTTTTTCCGCATTGCGGAAGAATGGGAGTTGACGGTAGCGGAACAGTGCGGGCTTTTGGGGTGGATTGCGCCTTCAACCTGCCACAAATACAAGGGTGGAAACATCGGAACGCTCTCGTATGACCTCCTGACACGAATATCCCTGGTCATCGGTATCTATAAGGCGCTTCATATCCTGTATCCGGAGGATCTCCTGGCAAACCGGTGGGTGAAGCTGCCAAACACGCATCCCCTGTTTTCCGGGAGATCCGCGCTATCCGTGATGATTGATGCCGGAATCGACGGGCTCTCTAAAGTTCGAAGGCTCCTGGACAGCCGGAGAGGCGGATGGAACTGACACTTCCGGTCCGACAATTCCATTTTCGGAATACGCATCGCCTGATCCCGAGCCGGTTCCCTCCCGTAGGGATTCTGGATCGCGTGTCGAATCCGGACGATCTTGACGCCATCTTCGAATTGGAAGGCTGGACGAACGACCGGATCACGAACGAGCTGGGTATTCTTGAACTCCTCCCGCGTTCGGAATGGGTCTCGGGCACGCCCAATGCCAGCATTGTCATGGCCGCTTTTTGCCATCCCCGTCCGGAAGGGAGCCGGTTCAACGACGGGTCCCTGGGAGCCTGGTACGCGGCCTTAACCCTCCGGACAGCCCATGCCGAGGTTCTCCACCACCGGCAGAGAGAGCTGGCCGAGGTTGGCGTGACGAACACATCGCTTTTGATGCGGGAGTATCGCGCAAGATTTCAGGCGGATTTTCATTCCCTCCTCGAAGAGGAGGGAGAATTCGACCGATTCTACGATCCCGAAAGTTACGCCGCCTCCCGGGATCTCGGTTCACGCCTCAGGGGGGCGGGGTCCAACGGGATCGTTTACCGGAGCGTGCGGGATTCCGGTGGAACATGCGTCGTATGCTTTCGTCCAGGCCTGATCCGGGATGTCCGACAGGGTTCTCATTTTGAATACCATTTCTCCCGAAGCGGTCCTCCCCTCATTCGCCGGATACGGGCCATCGCCGCCGATTGAAGGCGTTTGTCGTCCGTCGGTGGCCGGGGAATCACCTGCTGTTGTCGGTGATGGAACGTACCATGCAGTCCGGGAAAAGCATCTTCCCCGCTATGTGGCGGAATTTTGCTATCGCTTCAACCGACGGTTCCAACTGGAAGATCTCCTTCCCCGGTTTGTGTCTCTTGCGGCCAGAACGTTGCCCCTTCCTTACAGGCTGGCAAAGCTAGCTGAGGATCATGGGTAATCAGGTTGATTTTTGATGCGGGATGCAATAGCATCAAATCCATGAGAACGACACTGGATATTGACGATGATGTTTTGCAGACGGCACGGGAGTTGGCGCGTCGAGAGGAAAGATCGATCGGAAAGGTGATTTCCGATCTGGCGCGGCAGACGTTGACGCATTCTTCGGTGGATTCCCTTGCGTCGGAGACGGTTTCCGTGTTCGGCTTCCGTCCTTTTCCAAAAAGGGGAGGGGTGGTGTCGAACGAGCGGATCGACGCCTTGCGGGAAGACGATCTCTTCTGATGCGGTCTCTTCTCGACATCAATGTTCTGATCGCTTTGCTGGATGCCGACCACATCTCCCACGAAACGGCTATTCAGTGGTTTTCCCTCCACGCTGCGGACGGATGGGCGTCCTGTCCTTTGACACAGAATGGCTGTATGCGCATCATGTCCCATGCCAACTACCCCAATTCCTTGCCCGTTTCCTGCATTCGGGACCGGTTGTTCGAAGCGGCTTCGGGTCCTCTTCATGAGTTCTGGCCGGACGACGTCAGCCTTCTGAACGAAGAGGTCGCCGATGCCGCGCGCATCCATGGTCCGCGCCAGATCACCGACGTTTACCTCCTGGCCCTTTCCGTGCGACATAAGGGACGTTTTGTCACGTTCGACGGTTCGATTGCAATTTCTGCCGTGCAGGGCGCCGATGAGCGCCATCTGGTGGTGCTCTGAGGAATCCCGGACAGGGACAAACCAAAACCGGACGATCCCTGACCCTCAAGCCCGTTTTGCCAGATGGTACGGAAGCGGTGGTGTTCGGAGGGCCGCCCGGGTCGACCCGGGGACAGACAAAGAACTCCGGATGCCCAATCCCGAAGCCCCGGCCGGAGAGGGATCAGGAAGAGGCGGGAGGCTCTTCCTGATCCGATCGGGTCATCGCCTTCAGTGCGGCGAGAATGTCGTTCGGAGAAGGGGGGCAGCCCGAAATCTTCGCCGCCCCGGGGAACAGGCCATCCACACCATTTCTGACGGCCGGACTTCCCCGGAAGACGCCTCCGTTGCAGGCGCAGTCGCCGACGGCCAGCACGGCCTTCGGTGACGCCATCGCCTCGTGGGTGTCCTTGAGGGCCTCTTCCATGTGGCAGGTGACAGGTCCCGTTACGAGGAGAAGATCGGCATGGCGCGGGGATGCGACGAACCGGATCCCTTGCCGTTCCGGGGCGTAATAGGATCCGTTTGCCGCGTGAAGCTCGAGTTCGCAGGCGTTGCAGGAGCCGGCATCCACGTGACGGATCGAAAGGCTCCTGTCCACCGGGAGGAACGGGGAGGGCGCGTCCGGCGGTTTTGGGGGGAAAGGTTCCGTCAAAAGCCCGGTCTTCAGGATTTTCAGAAGGATTCTGTACATCGCTTTCTCCTTGGGCGATCAGAGATCGTGACCGCTGTAACTGGGATTGAAGGACTTGTTGATCAGCGGGAAATCCGCTACGAGATTTCCGGGGATCGCCCGTTCGAGGGCCGGCCACAACTGCCAGGACGGATCGTGGAAGTGGGCGTCCGTCACGATGTTGCCTCTTTCCATCTGCGCCCAGACAAGAATTTCGCCCCGGAACCCTTCGATCCGGCCAAAACCTTCGGCGCCCCCTCCGCATTGCCGGAGAGGGGCTTTCCAGGAGCCTCCGGGAAGAGCCGGAAGAACCGTTTCCAGAAACGCGAGGGAATGGCGGATCTCCTGGAACCTCACCTGAACCCTGGCCCACACGTCCCCGCGTTTCGCCAGGGCCACGGGAACGCGTTCCCTGTCGTATGGCCGGACCGGGTGGTCGTGGCGCAAATCCAGCAGCTGGCCGCTGGCCCGTCCGACGATGCCCCCCAGTCCCCAGGCTCCCGCCAGCATCGGGTCCAGGACGCCCGTGCCGGAGAATCGGTCCTGGAGACCGCCGTGTTCGTCGTAGATGGTCTTGAGGGAACGCACCCCCTCCCGGAGACGACGCACGTCCTCCAGGAGGAGGGGGATCTCTTCTTCCCCGAGCTCCTTGCGGACGCCTCCGGGGATGACCGCGTCCATCAGGTACCGGTGTCCGAAGATCCGTTCGTTCGCCCGGAGAAGATCTTCTTTCAGGCGTCCGAACTGGACCAGTCCGAACCCGAACCCCGCATCGTTTCCCAGGGCGCCCAGATCCCCCAGATGGTTGGCGATCCGTTCCCGCTCGAGAAGCACCGCCCTTAACCACAGGGCCCGTTCGGGCGGGAAGGTTTGTGTGGCCTGTTCCACGGCCTGGGACCAGGCCCACTGGTAGGCGACGGCCGAGTCCCCCGAAATCCGGCCCGACAGGGGCAAGACGTCTTCGACCGGGCGATTGCGGGCCAGGGCCCGGATCCCTTTGTGGGTGTATCCCAACCGTTCTTCCATCCGCAGGACCTTTTCGCCGATCACCTGAAAACGGAAGTGCCCCGGCTCGATGATCCCGGCATGCACCGGTCCGACGGGGATCTCGTGCACCCCTTCGCCCTCGACCCGGACAAAGGGATAATCCCCTTCCTTCTGCGAAGAGGGGCCTTTCCACAAGCCGTGGTCGAGCCAGGGACGGGTGTCGGCGAGCCCTTCGGGCGTCCATCCGGAAACATCCCGGACGGTTCTCTCCGGACGCGACGCCAGGGGAAAAAGAGAGGCGATCGAAGGGAAGGTGCCGGTTTTCACGTCGACGGGAGTCCTGAGGACCCGGAGTCCGTCCGCGTCGGAAAAGGCCGCATAGACGTGCGGCTCCGGATGCTCCGTCCCCCAGAGAGCGAGAAATCGTCCTCCGAGCGTTTTTATGGACGCCGCTTCGGCCAGAGCGTCCTTCCCCGAAGAGACGGTCGTCCTCTGAACCGGCGGGAAGACCGGATCGTCCTGTGTGCTTTCATCTTCCGTCATGTCTTCTTCTCATGCCTCTTCATCCATGGTTCCCTGTCGCGTTGCGCGTCGACC
>JAKAYA010000006.1 GCA_021826965.1 Nitrospirota bacterium | reverse complement strand
GCCGAGAAGCAGGCCAAAATGGGGCTGCCCGAAGTTCTCTTCAACCTTTTTCCCGGCATGGGCGCCTACAGCTTCCTGTCAAGGAAGATCGGTCCGGCCAAAGCGGAGAAATTCATCCTGAGCGGGACCCTCTATACAGCGGAAGAACTCTACGAGATGGGGATCGTCGACATTCTGGCGGAAGAGGGGCAGGGAGAACGGGCCGTGTACGACTATATCCGGAGGGAAAACAAGTTCAAAAACAGCTACCGTGCGATGAAGGATGTCCGAAAGGCCGTCCATCCGGTCTCCTACGAAGAGCTTCTGTCGATTACGGAAATCTGGGTCGACGCCGCCCTGAGACTTGAAGACCGGGATCTTCGCATGATGGACCGGCTGATTGCCCGGCAATCGCAAAAAACATTGGCCGAAGCCGTCTGAACTTTCTTCTTTTCCTCTCCCGGCCTGTCTGACCGGCCGGGAGGAGTCCCCGCGGAACGAACAGGCTCCCGAAACCCACGATCAAGGTTCTTCCCGCGTTTTTCTTTCCCCTGAAAGAGAACTGCGAGAGGGCCCTTCAAAGGAAGATCGCACCCACCCTCTTTTTTCCGCAATCATCCCCGTGGCCGGACCCCTTCGGCCACATCCCCATGTCCCCGATACCTTTCACACATCATCCCACCCTCTTCCCCAGAAGGGCTTTTCCGGGGAACATCCCTCCGTTGCCGAACCGGGCAATGGAGTTGTGACTCGGATTTTGGTTTGACATTCCAGCGTCTTCTTCCCTTCAGGGAACCCGGGATCGGTCCCTGTCGTCCTGCTCCAATGGAATCCATCCGTTCCCGAATTTTTCCCGGCGGAATCCGGACAGATTTCCCGCTGACGTTACCTTTCCGATTACGGAAGAGGAATGGAGCTCTTTGAGATCACAAGTTGTGACCTCAAAAAGGCGTGGTGGCCTATGGTATCTTCCGTTCGTTTTCACGGAACACGGGACCATCTGCCGCAATGATCTTCAATTGGTCACCGGCAGTCGAAATGAGTGTCTTTGCAGTCCGGGCAGTCCGGTCCTTCGTGGAACTCCGGGAAAGCCTTTCCACCCACAAGGAACTGGCCCAAAAGATTGAGGAGCCTGAAAAAAGCTGGGCGTTCACGACGAAGCCATCATCGGGTTGTGCGAAGCAATCAAAAAAACGTTTCCACACATCACCGCCGAACCAGATTCACCAGTTACGGAGCAATCCGCCGGAAACCCTGCCCTGAATTTGCTTCTCTTCTTCCGCTTGAGTCTGCCCCAAACCCCAAAAACAGAAGAAAAAATCTCATAACGGACCCATAACGCTTCGGGTGATAGCATTTCTCCCATTCATATCCTGCGGATTCTGTGCGGACATCCGACAGACCCGGCTTCCATTTGAACCGGGGCAGGACAGAAAAGACTTCTGATGACAGAAACGCATGAGGCATCCACCCTTATAACTCACTGAAAGGAGCCCCTGTCATGGATGAACAAGGTTCTGTCGCTCCCAAGGAGCGCGTCAACATTGTCTATCGGCCTTCGACAGGAGACGCGAAAGAAGAAGTCGAACTTTCATTCAAGCAGCTTGTGATCGGAGACTTCACCCAGAAAGAAGACGACAGGCAGCTTGAAGAAATCAAGCCGATCAATGTGGACAAGGACAACTTCGACAATGTCCTGCAGAGCCACAATCTGTCCCTTGACCTGAACGTTCCCAATCACCTGGAAAACATCAAGCCCGGGGAAGAACCAACAAACATGACCGTTTCCCTGAGCTTCAAGAGCCTGAAGGATTTCGACCCCGATTCCATTGTGGAACAGGTTCCCGAACTCCGGGAACTGATCGCCCTGCGGGATGCCTTGAAAGCGTTGAAAGGGCCCTTGGGAAACATTCCCGATTTCCGGAAAAAACTCCAGGAAATCATCCGGAATGAGGGAACCCGGGAAAAGTTTCTTTCCGAACTTGGAATCAAGGATTCCTGAACGATCCGCACATTCTGAACCCCCCATAGGAGGACCATCATGGCAGACGACGCCCAGAAAGAAAAAGGGCAGGCACCGTCGTTCAGCGACTCCCTGATCGACGAACTGGTGGAAGCGACGCGGCTCAAACCTGGAGACGAGGCTTACTCTATCACCCGTCAAGGGGTCAAGGCATTTATCAACGAACTCCTGGAGCCCCAGAGAGCTGTCGAAAAAGTGACTCAGGCCACGGTCGACGAAATGATCGCCGAACTCGACAAAAAACTGTGCCACCAGGTGGATGCCATCCTGCACAATGCGGAATTCCAGAAATTGGAATCCTCATGGCGTTCGCTCAAGTTCCTGGTCGACCGGACCGACTTCCGGGAGAACAACAAGATCGAGATTCTGAATGTGGAAAAACAGAAACTCCTGGAAGATTTCGAAGACGCTCCCGAAATCACGAAATCAGGCCTGTACAAGATCGTATATACCAACGAGTTTGGCCAGTTTGGAGGTCAGCCGTACGGAACCATCATCGCCAATTACGAAATGAATCCCGGCCCGCAGGACATCAAACTCCTTCAAAACGTGGCCAGCGTCGCCACTATGGCGCACGCCCCTTTCATCGCCGCGGCAGGCCCCGAATTCTTCGGCGTGGACGATTTTTCCAAGCTCCCCAACCTGAAGGATCTCGCCTCGATCTACGAGATGCCGCAGTTCACGAAATGGAACAGTTTCAGGGAAAGCGACGACTCGAGATTTGTGGGGCTGACCGTTCCCCGTTTCATGCTCCGTCTCCCTTACGGCTCCGGGACAGTCCCCTCCAAAAAATTCAATTATCAGGAGAATGTCTCGTCCGGGAACAACGCATTCCTCTGGGGAAATGCTTCGTTTGCCTTCGCATCAAGACTTTCCGAAAGCTTTGCCAAGTATCGATGGAACACCAACATCATCGGACCCCAGGGCGGCGGAGCCGTCACCAATCTGCCCATTTACAATTATGAAGCGATGGGAGAAGTCCAGACGAAAATTCCGACGGAAATCCTCGTTTCGGAACGTCGGGAGTTCGAACTCGCCGAACAGGGCTTCATTGGACTGACCATGCGGAAAAACAGCGACAACGCGGCGTTCTTCTCCGCCAATTCGACACAGAAGGTCAAGATCTTCGCCCAGACCAAGGAGGGGAAGGAAGCCGAGCTGAACTACAAGCTTGGCACCCAGCTTCCCTATATTTTTGTCGTGAGCCGGCTGGCCCATTACATCAAGATCATCCAGCGGGAAAACATCGGAACCTGGAAAGAACGGGGCGATCTCGAAACAGAGCTTAACAACTGGATCCGCCAGTACGTCTCGGACATGGATAACCCCGCACCCGGAGTCCGGAGCCGGAGACCTCTCAGACAGGCGGAAATCATCGTGTCCGATGTCGACGGGGATCCAGGCTGGTACCGGGTTTCGCTGAAAGTGAGGCCTCACTTCAAATACATGGGCGCCTCCTTCACCCTGTCGCTTGTCGGGAAACTCGACAAGAAATGACACCCTCACGTTAAAAAACCCCAACAGAAAGGTCCAATCATGCCGATGCCATGCTACCTGCACCTCCAAGGGAAACAACAGGGAAAGATTGAAGGGTCCTGTTCCATCAAGGGACGGGAAGGGACCATCCAGGTCCAGGCCTTCGATTATTCCGTAGAACTGCCCAAGAACCCCCAGACAGGACTGCCGACGGGCCGCCGCGTTCACAATCCGATCGTCGTCACAAAGGAAATCGACAAGAGCTCCCCCAAGCTCTTTCAGGCTTTGTGCACGGGAGAACAGCTGACCAAGGTGACATTGGACTGGTACCGGATCAATCCCCAGGGGAAAGAAGAAAAGTACTATGCGACGGAGCTTGAGAACGCCACCGTCGTTTCCATGCGCACCTGGATGCCGAACGTTCTGAGATCCGAAGACCGACAGATGGGCCACATGGAAGACGTGTCCTTTGCCTTCGAAAAGATTATCGTCACGTGGGCAGACGGGGGCATTTCGGGGGAAGATTCATGGAACGCTCCCAAAGGCTAGCGGGAACAATCGATGGAAACCCATGAACGCATTCTGGAACGGATCGCATTCTGGGAAAACGGGAAGGAGAGAAGCCGGCTCTCAAGATACGAGTCGGTTTCCTCCTCCATTCGGTCGCACCTCTCCCGTGTGCTGAAGACCCGGAAACATTCGGTTCCCATCTCTGATGAATACGGCATACCGGACCTTTCCAATGTTGCTGGCTCCTTTGAATCGGGTTCTCCGGTCCAGATTGTCCAAGCCATCCTGGAAACGGTAGCCCATTTCGAACCGCGCCTGGCCAATCCCCGGGTGAGGTTCCTTGCGGATACACCGGAACTGGCCTCTCTCCGGATCGAGATTACGGGAGAAATCACTGTGAACGACCAGCGGGTCTCCATCCAGATCCCTGCTCTCGTCCGGGCAAACGGAGAAGTCGTCCTGATGTGACGGCAACACCGAAAACTGAGCACCAAACAAACATCACAAGCGGGATGAGATGTCGAACACTTACTATGAACAGGAGCTCAAGCGACTCAGGTCCCTCGCCAGGGAATTCGCTGCTGCCCACCCTGCCGTCGCTCCCATGCTGGGACAGGAGTCTGCCGATCCCGACGTGGAACGACTGCTGGAAGGGGTTGCCTTCCTCACCGGCATTCTTCACCAGCGCCTGAACGACCAATATCCGGAATTCATCCAGGAAGTCGCTCGGGTCCTGTTCTCCCAGTTTCTTCGTCCCTTTCCGTGCTCGACGATCCTTTCCTTCTCTCCCCGTGGAAAAATCTCAGAACCCATCCTTGTGCCCAAGGGCACCAGGGCAGCCTCCATTCCCGTGGACGGAACGACCTGCTTCTTTGAAACCTGCCAGGATTTGACCGTTCACCCCCTGACACTGACCCAGGTCCGGGCAGAACAGGAAGTCGGAAGGGCGGCGGCGATCCATTTGACTTATGCACTGACAGGCATGACGCTTGCCCAGTTTCGGGCTCCCTCTCTTCGATTCTTCCTGGGGGGAACCTATGCCGAAGGATCGAACCATTTTCACCTTCTGACCCGATGGCTCGACAGGATCGAACTCTCGGCCCCGGGATCCCCTTCGAAATTTCTCTCCCCCCGGAGTCTCAAGACTCCGGCATTCGACGATTCCTCCGCCCTTTTTCCTTACTCCCCTGGGTCATTTTCGTCATATCGCCTCTTCCAGGAATTTTTTGTCCAGCCCTCCAAATTTCTCTTTCTGGAGCTCGATGATCTGGAGCAATGGACCGACCGGGGGACAGGCAATACCTTTACCCTCTCCTTCCATCTGAAAAAATCCCCCGCTCGTCCTCTCGCCCCGACTTCCCAGCACTTCGTTCTGGGGGCGACGCCGGCGGTCAACCTCTATGAGACGGATGCGGAACCGATTCAGGTCACCCATCAATTGAACGACTATCCCGTCCGGGCGTCCGGGCTCTCCCCGGGTCATTTTGACATTTTCGGAATCGAGACGGTGACCGGCACAGAAACGGGAACAGGGCGCTCCTTCGAATATCGCCCGTTTCAGGAGATTCTGGGGCAACCGAAATCACCCACCACCCGGGCCTATCGTGTCGTCCTGCGCCCGTCGCCGATCGAGCGCAGGACAGAAACCTGTCTTGGACTCCTCTATGGCTCTGAGGAGGTTCCGGTCCACGAAACACTATCCCTCAGGATTCTGGCCACAAACCGATTTCTCCCCGAATCCCTGAAGCCGGGAGAGATCACCCGGACCACCGACAACTCCCCGGAACGGCTGACGTTCACCAACCTTACCGCGCCGACTCCTTATATCCAGCCTCCCCTGGGAGATGAGCTGTCCTGGAGGGTCCTCTCCCAGCTGGGACTCAATTTTCTGTCTCTTGCCGACGCAGCCCGGCTTCGCTCCCTGCTTTCGGTCTACCTTTTCCCGATGGAGCGGAACAAGACGCTGGAAGATACCAACAAGAAACGCATTGAAAGCATTCAGGAAGTCACTGTCAACCGGATCACCCGCATGATACGGGGCGTTCTACTGCGGGGATCCCGGATCCGTATCCGGGTCCGTGGAAACGGATTTGCGGATGTCGCAGACATGGTTCTCTTCGGATCCATCCTGAACGAATTTCTGGCGGTCTATTCAACGATCAACTCATTCACCCTGGTTGAGATCGAAGATCTGCTCACAGGAGAACTGCTGACATGGCCAGAGCGGCTGGGCACCCAGACACTGATCTGATCGCCCTCAGAAAACAGCTGGAACAGGATCCGGACCACTACACCTTCACCCAGGTGATCCGCCTTCTCCGGGTGATTCTGAAACGGACCGCTCCTCCCATTTCCGGGAAGGAATTCTGGGAACTGGTCCGGGTGAGACCGCACCTGGGGCTGGAATTCCCCCACATGGACCTGAGTTCCCTCACGTGGGGCGACGATGGACAGACGGCGCTTCTGGACGTGAACTTCTTCGGCATTTACGGCGTCTCCTCCCCTCTCCCGACCTTCTATACCGAAGACCTTCTCGATTATCAGAACAACGACAACCATGCTCCCCGGGACTTTCTGGATATCCTGCACGGAGTCCTGTATCCCCTCCTCTACAATTCCTGGAATAAGTACCGGCTTTCTCTCAAAGCCTACGAGGAGGAGGAGGAAAATGCACTCAACTGGTTTCATGTATTCACCGGACTTTCGAATCCGCTCTTCCGGTCGGCAGACCCCCTGTATGCAACCACGCTCCGCTACGCCGGGCTCCTTACCCAACATCCCCGGTCGGCCAAAGGGCTTGAGGCGATCCTGTCGGATGTACTGGGAAACACCCGGTGCGTCATCGAACAGTGCCCCGAAAAACCCGTTCCCATCCCGCACGACCAGCTGCTGCACCTGGGAAAACCTCTTGCGCTGGGAGAAGAAACGGTTCTGGGAGAAACGATCACAGACCGCAACAACCAGATCCGAATCCGGATCGGACCGGTCGAAAATGATGCCTTCGACCGGCTGCTGCCCGGGAACGAAGATCTTGAAAAAATCGCTTTCTGGTACCGGTTTTATCTGATCGATCCGGTCATGGCGGACATCGAGGTCATCCTGGAAGACCGGTCCCCGCGTCCGATCTGTCTGGGAGATCCCGTCCGGACGCGTCTGGGACTTGATACCTGGCTCGAAAACGGATTCCACTCCTCCAGAAAACACGTCGTTTTTTCGTTCCACCCCGACGAAACGGAAGGATGCCCATGATCATTGCAGAACTGAAGCCGCTTTTCAGACGATTGAATGCGGTCTTGACCCGAGCACTCGAACAGGGAGCGGGATTGTGCCTGTCCAAAACCCACTACGAAATCACCCCGGAACATATTTTTCTTTCCCTTCTCGATCAGTCGGGGTGCGATCTCTTGCGGATAGCCGAAACGGAAAACATCTCTCCGGAACAACTCCGAAGGGAACTGGCGGACGCAATGGGGGACCTCAGAACCGGAAACGGCGGAAGGCCGGTTTTCTCCCCACTCCTGATCGAACTCATCCAGGATGCGCATGTGATCTCTTCCATCAATCGGGGAGAACCCCAGATCCGGTCCGGAGTCCTTCTTCAATCCTTTCTGAACCGGATCGGCTATTTTTCGTCTGGCCGGACCTCCCGCTCGCTGGAACGGATTTCCAAGGAACGCCTGATTGATCATTTCGACGAGATCACGTCCGGATCGATCGAACACACCCCTGCCCGGGAAGGGGAAAAGAAAGAGGAGAGCAGTGATGGCACGGCCATCGGCCGCTTCTGCGAAGATTTCACCGAAAAAGCCCGGCAGAGGAAAATTGACCCGGTCTTCGGAAGAGACGCGGAAGTCCGGCAAATCATCGATATCCTCTCCCGGCGACGGAAGAACAATCCCATTTGCGTGGGAGACCCGGGAGTCGGCAAAACGGCCGTTGTCGAGAGTCTGGCATTGCGGATTGTGGAAGGCGATGTTCCCGAATCCCTCTCGAAAGTCCGCCTTCTGGGACTTGATCTCGGTGCACTCGAAGCCGGAGCCGGGATAAAGGGAGAGTTCGAAAACCGGCTCAAGGGCGTCATCAACGAAATCAAGTTCTCCTCCACTCCTGTCATCCTGTTCATCGATGAAGCCCATACCCTGATCGGAGCCGGTGGAGCCCAGGGAGGGGGGGATGCCGCCAACCTCCTGAAACCTGCGCTCGCGCGCGGAGAGCTTCGGACGATCGCCGCCACGACGTGGGCCGAGTACAAGAAGTATTTCGAAAAGGACGCCGCGCTGGCCAGACGGTTTCAACCGGTCAAGCTCGAAGAACCCAGCATCGAGACGACGATCCTGATTCTCCGGGGACTCAAGGAACACTACGAACACGTCCACAAGGTGGCGATCCGGGACGACGCCCTGATTGCCGCCGCGGAACTCTCCGACCGGTACATCATCGGACGGAAGCTCCCAGACAAGGCGGTGGACCTCCTGGACACCAGCGCGGCCAGAACCAGGATCTCCCTCTCCGCCAAGCCCGAACGGGTAGAGTCGCTCGAGCGCAGGATCCAGGCACTCGAACGGGAGGAGAAAGGTCTCAGGCGGGACGAAACCTTCGGGCACCCGATTCCTCCGGGACGCCTGGAGGAAATCGCGAAAACAATCCAGGAACTTTCGGTCGCCCTCTCTTCCGACAAGGAACTCTGGGATCGGGAACAGGAAGCAGTGGGGGAATTCCTGTCCCACCGGAACACCTATGGACAGGAAATCCCCGGACAACCTGCCCTTTCGCCCGAAGACTGGAAAAAGGAACTCCGGGACCAGGAAGGAAAGGTCCGGAAAGTCCAGGGAGAGAACCCCATGATCCGATTCGAAGTCGATCCCGAAACGGTCGCCAAGGTCGTTTCGGACTGGACAGGCATTCCCCTGGGCAAGCTCCTGCGGGAACAGGCCCAGACGGTCGTCCATCTGGAGGAAAGCCTCGGCAGGAGGGTCATGGGACAGGAACCGGCCTTATCCCGGGTGAGCGAGATTATCCGGAACTCCCATGTCGGCTTCAAAAGCCCTCACCAGCCCATCGGCGTCTTTCTCCTGGTCGGTCCCAGCGGTGTCGGGAAAACAGAGACCGCTCTCACGGTGGCCGACATTCTTTTCGGAGACGAAAAAGCCGCGGTGACGATCAACATGAGCGAATTTCAGGAAAAACATCAGGTCAGCCGGCTGATCGGCTCGCCACCCGGCTATGTGGGGTTCGGAGAAGGTGGCGTCCTGACCGAAGCCGTCCGGCAACGTCCTTACTCCGTGGTCCTGCTAGACGAAGTGGAGAAAGCCCACCCCGACATTCCGAACCTTTTCTATCAGGTCTTCGACAAAGGCACACTTTCAGACGGCGAGGGAAAAGAGATCGATTTTTCGAACACGGTGATCTTTCTGACCAGCAACCTGGCCTCCGACCGACTGACCGAGTTTGCCATCAAGAACCCCGGAGCAGGATATGAGGAACTGGTGAACCTGGTCCGCCCGGAGCTTTCCCGCCACTTCAAGCCGGCACTCCTCGGCCGAATGACCATCGTGCCCTATCTCCCGCTTCGGGGAGAAGCCCTGGGCCGGATCGTCCGACTGAAAACGGCCCGCCTGAGCCAGACGTTCCGGCAGAACAACCGGGTCGACATGATCTTCGAGGATTCCCTGATCGCACATATCGCCGGGCAGTGCGAAACCTCCGAAGCGGGAGCCCGAAACATCGACTACCTTCTCCAGAGCCGGATCCTTCCCGAGATCTCACGGGAACTCATCGGACGGCTCGTCGATGGAACCCTGGCCGGACGGGTACGGGTCGGGGTCTCTCCCGATGCCACCCTGTCCATCCAGTGCGACGACGAAGAGACCCCGGTCTCCCGGAAAAACGAATCAAGGAAGGAAGGATAGATTCCATGTCGCAGGAACAAGCCGGACATATCGCATTTCGCCTGACCGTCGAAGGATTCCCCGCGGAGGATTTCTCGATCGTGGATTTCAAAGGACGAGAATCCCTGAACGAACTCTTTTCCTTCCGGCTCAGGCTTGTGTCCGAAAAGCCGGACATCATGCCGGAACAGACCCTGACCCGATCCGTGACGCTCACCATCGAATCCTCCCGGGAAGGGGTCCTCTCCAGGGTTCCGTACCATGGCGTATTCTCCGAGTTCCGGGTCCTGCATCAGGCAACTCCTTACACTTTCTATGAAGCCGTTCTGGTTCCCAGGGCCCATCTTCTGACCCGCTCCCGGGTCTCGGAGGTCTTCACGTCGGAAAAAGGGATTCCCGACATTCTGGAAGATGTATTGAAGGGAGAGGGGTTTTCGGCACAGGACTATGCCTTCCGGATGGGCGAATCCTACCGGAGCCGCTCGTTCGTCTGCCAGTACGAAGAGTCCCACATTTCTTTCATCGACCGCTGGACGGAACGGGAAGGCATCGCCTACTACTTCGACCATGAGGACGGGAAGGACAGGATCGTCTTTTTTGACCATCCGTCCCATAAACCCGCATGGAATCGCTCTCTTTCCTACAGGCCATCCGCCGAACCCGATGCGGGTTTTTCCGATGACTCCCTCCAGGAATGGTCCCTTCGCGTCGTTCCGCTCCCCCACCGGGTCGTCGTTTCGGACTTCAACTACCGGAAAGCCAATCTGGAGATCGAAGAAACCCGGATCCTGAACAATCGGGGCAAAGGGACGGTCCAGGCGTTCGGGAGGAATCTGAGAACGAACGCCGAGGCCCAAAAGCAGGCGACGGTTCTTTCGGAAATCCAGAAAGCCCAAGAACGGACTTACGAAGGAAAAACCACCGCGATCGGGATCAGGGCCGCCACGACAATCCACCTGAAACATCATTTTCGGGAGGATCACAACGGGACATTCTTCGTCACGTCGGTCGTCCACAAAGGCTCCCAGGCGGCCTTCCTTCTCTCCGGATTCGATACGCATTCGCCGGAGGATCAGCGGCAGACCCGGTACGTTGCCACGTTGACCGCGATTCCCTCCGATGTGGCGTTCCGGTCCGGACGGATGACACCCTGGCCAAAAATATCCGGAGTGGTCAGTGCAATCATCGAAGCGGAAGGTTCGGGACTCTTTGCCGAACTGAACGAATACGGCGAGTACAAGGTCCGCTTTCCCTTCATTTTCCAGAAAAAGAGATCCCAGAAAAACTCGGGGTGGGTCCGGATGTCCTCTCCATTGGCGGGAGCCGACAACGGGATGCATTTCCCGCTCCACAAGGAAACCGAAGTCATGGTTGCCTTTCTCGGAGGAGATCCCGACCAGCCGGTGATCCTGGGGGCAGTCCACAACTCGGAGCACAGAAGCCTGATCACGAACAGGAATCCGGCCATCAGCATAATCCGGTCGATCGGCGGAAACAGCATCTCCTTCAACGATGAGGGATACACATGATCCCTGTGCACCTCCCCCGTATATCCCGCCGGGGAAAGGCTTCCCCGGAATTTCTCAAAAACAGACCAACACTGGAGGATTGAAATGGCCGATACAGACTCTGATCGAACCGTCAACACATTGCCCGGGATTCAGGAAATCACCCCCAAATATCTGGTCCTGGAGGCAGGAAAAGGACTTTACATTGCCATCGGAACCCCTGCACTGGGGAATGAACCGGTTCCGGACGACATCTCGAGCGGAAATGGGAATTTTTACATTTCTGCACAAAACGGAAAGGTCACCATCCGGGTCCGGGATGACGGAAGTATCTATATCCACACAGAGAACGGGAACGTCGTTATCGACGTTCCCAATGGGAACTTCGAAACCAACGTCGCGCAAAATACGACAAACAACAACCAGGGCAATGTCACCAACTACACCCACGGGAATCAGACCAGCTACACATGGGGAAACCAATACTCCTGGGGGCAGGGAAACCAGACATCCATCGTTGAGGACAGTGTAAGCAGCGTTGTTCTTGGAGGGGCCAATCAGGTGGTGGTCGGAGAAGCCACCCAGACTTATATCGGGGAGCTGGTCAACGCAAATCTTGGCGGGATCCAGAATCTCGTTGCGGGAGAGGAGTTAAATCTCAATCTTGGCTTGCTCAACAATGTCACCATTGGATTGCTGACAGACACGAATCTGGGAGGCCATATCCAGACAAACTCCTTTCACGAATTCACCTCCCTTTCCGCGGTGCATGAACATATCATCCAGAACCATAGCCACATTGCAGCGTTCGATGCCAAAGTTCTTCATAGCGCGGTGGCAGAAAACTACTTTGCCACGGGGGGACTCAACTTTATTGATACCGATCTTTTTTCGGTCTCTTGAGGATGTTCCTTTTCTCAGGAATTTTCATCGAACGAGGAGCTCCATGGGAATAAAGGTGATCAAACCCCTGACAACAGGCATCCTTCTGCGCCCATATCACCGTCTGTTCAACCGTATCGGGGTGACAGGAATCATTTTCTTCGATCTCAGGACTCCCCGAATCCTGCTTCCTGAAACGGAAATGTGGCCCCTCCTGAAAGAAGAACTGGGATCGACGGTTCCATTCGATATCGGTATTCCCAAAGATCGGGGAGAACTCCTTCTCCTGGCACGCTGTTTTACCGGCGGAATTCCAATGGAACATCAAACAGCACAGATCCGCGTGGGTTCCGTCACCAAACAACTGTTCATCAGCGGTGACAGAACGTGGCGCCGCCAGAGAGCTTTTCTTCAGATATCCTCTCCGGAGCCCTTTACGGAAATGCCTATTTCTTATGGCCTGGCGTTCGGCGGCAAAGGATTTGCCCCGAATCCCTCAGGAAAGGGCTACGCAGATCCTGTCCAGGATCAAACACCGCTGCCCAATATCGAAAACCCCCGACAGACGATCACCTCTCCAAGTGACCGTCCTTCGCCGGAAGGGTTCGGGCCGATCGAACAGATCTGGCCTCAGCGATTCTCCAGACTGGGAACCTACCAGAATGAAGAACTGGAAAAAGACGCGATGCCTCTTCTCCCGGAAAATACGGATTGGACATTTTTCAATCAGGCACCACAGGACCAGTGGATCGGTGGAAACTTTTGGGAGGGAGGGGAGGACTATCAACTCGAAAATTTACACCCCCACATCCCGTCTCTTGTCGGACGCATTCCTTCCTACCGGCTCCGTTCCTTCCTGACGATTCACCAGAAAGAAACGGAGCCGTTTGTGGAGGTCCCACTTTCCCCAGAAACGCTCTGGCTTATTCCTCATCGGGAAAGAGGGATCCTGATTTATCGAGGGTTTGCACCAATTCTGACGGACGATGCTTCGGAGGTCGAATCCGTTCTCCTGGCGGCCGAGGACATTTCACAGCATCGAACCGTCGAACATTACCGGACAGTTCGTGACAAGCGGATGAAAAAAGGGAAAAGCGGAGGATCGGGGCGTTTCAGCGATCTTCCACTGCTCCCGGACTCCTTGTCTGACAATCCGTTGGCAAACCAGTCCAATCCGCAATACCACCTCGAAAAACATCTTCCGATGGCACTGGAAAAATATCAGTCCCGGATGAATAAACGGTTCGACAAAATCGAAAACGACCTTGAGAACCAGAAGCAACGGATTCTTGCATCTTCCCCTCCCGTTCCCGAAGGGAGCGACAACAGGCTTGCAACAATCAACAAACTCCAGGAAAAGGTTCTTCAGGCCCGTCAGGCGTCAGACAAATCCGTCGAGGATTTCCGGCAAAAAGTGCACAGCAAAGAAATGATGGAACAGACAGAGGAAGAAGAACTCTCCCTGAGCAAAAAAATGCAATCTTCCTTCCAGAAAAAAATCTCGGAAGCCGGTGACCAGCTGGCTCGCAGTCAATCGTATTCCCCTCCCGACGTAGAAGATTCTCCCCTCAGCGAACAATCGAAAGAAAAAATCCGGAATGCTCGGGTACCTGCCCCTGACATTTCGAGCCAATTGTCCTTTCAAGCCCCGTCATACAAATCGGAGTCACCCCTTTCGGACACATTCGAAGCATACGTCGATAAGGTTCTCTTACAGTCTCTTCCACCGGAATTTCCCCGGGAGAAAATTGACCTTCTTTCCCCCCCGTTTCCCGATCTCAAGAAAAAATGGGAATCCACCAAAAGCAAACTTGACCAGATGAACACCCGGTCTGACCGGCAGAACGGGCTTGTCCGTTCTGCCCATTACTTTGCACCGCCGCCCCCTAATCCCGCAGAGGCCCTTCGAAAAAGAGAGAAGGTCCTCTCCAGCCTGAAAATGCCCGGTCAATTCCAGCAATGGGACTTAAGGGGAGCGGACTTGTCCGGCCTTTCCCTGGAAGGGGCTGATCTGTCCAAAGCAGACCTGATGGGGTCAAATTTATCTGGAACCAATCTCTGCGGGGCGAATCTTTCGGGGTCACTCCTGACCCACTCATGTCTCCGTCAAACGAATTTGGTGCACGCCGACCTCTCCGGAGCCAATATGGGATTTGTATCCCTCGACGGAGCAGACCTGTCGGAGGTTGATGCAAGAAAAACGATTTTCTTCGGAGCAGTCCTCACCAATGTCAACCTGACAAACGCCCGTCTTGAAGGATCTGACTGGATGAATGCCTCCTTGAAAGATGTGGATGCCCGCGGTATCCATGCTCCCAAGATCCGTTTCTACCTCTTCGATATTCCAACCCTTAAAGACTTCCTTCCCGAAAAAGGAACAAATTTCCAGACAGAGATGCCTTCACGTTCGACAATGATCAACGTCAATTTTTCCGGGGCTTTTCTGGAAGGCGCCTTGTTCATGAAAAACGATCTTCGCAATGTGGTCTTCGACCGCGCCAACCTGACCAAAGCATCCTTTCTCGAATGCACGGGACCGAATACCAGCTTTGTCCGGGCAACAATGATCCAGTCCAGATTCATCCGGAGCGGAGACTTTTCTCAATGCACTTTTCTGGCAGCGGATCTATCCCAGTCCAATCTCAGAAACGGTTTCTTTGCTCATTCAGATTTCACCGAGTCCATTCTCGAAAAGACCGACTTTTCTGAATCCGACCTTCGACACACCCTCTTCAGAAAAGCCAGGGCAATCTCGGCGCGATTTACAAAATCCAACCTCGAGATGGCGGATGCCACGAAAGGAGATTTCCGGAAAGCCCTCTTTCTCAAGACGGATATCCGTTCCGCTTCTTTCCTTTCCGCAAGCCTTTACGAAGCAACTCTCATCGGCGCCCAGAAGAACCAGGAAACAGTGTTCGACGGAGTGTTGACGGGAAAAAGCACGCTCCAAAGGACAGTGTCATGACAAGAGCGGAAGTTCTTGAAAAGATCCAGATGGGAGAACCGGTTCGGGAAGCAGACATCTCCGGCCTGGATTTCTCCGGACAAGATCTCTCGGAAGGACGTTTTTTCAATGTCAGGGCATCAGGGACACTTTTCCCCGGCGCCAATCTTTCCAAAACCTTTTTCGCCGAATGCGACCTTGATAAGGCTGTTTTCGACAATGGGGATTTGGAGCGGACCATTTTCTACCAATGCCGGATGGCAGGCTCCTCCTTCCTGAGCGCCCGACTGGAACAGTCACGGATCGCCAATGGCGACCTTCAAGGTGCCCGGTTCGAACAGAGCAATATTGGCAGAATGGTTTTCTTTCAGTCTCTTCTTTCCGAAGCGTCGTTCAGAAACATCCAGCTCAGAAAGACATCGTTTATCGAGTGCACCTTTTCCGGTACCCGGTTCGATGGATCGACTCTTCACAAAATGACATTTACCCAGGCAGATCTCTCAACGGCATCGTTCCGGAATGCAAGGTTCGAAAATCCGATATTCATCCGGACCGACCTTTCCGGCCTGGATTTCTCGGGACAAACGCTGCGAATGATTCAATGCACCGATGGAACCCTCAAAGGGACCCGATTTGCCGGAAGTGATATTTCCTTCGGCAACTTCAGCCGTTCCAATCTTGAAGGTGCCGTGTTTGACCGCGCAAATGTCGAAAGCTCTCTCTTTATGGGAGCCAACCTGACCGGCATTTCCGGACAGAATGCCAATTTCCGAATGTCCTCCTTTCAGGAAGCCTCCGCAGCGGGAGCACGATTTTCCGGATCGGACATGTCCCTGTGCCTGATGACACAGGGGAATTTTTCGCGCGGGGATTTCTCCGGAACCTCAATCGTTTTCGGCGATCTCTCCCATACCAATATCGAAGAGGCTTTGTTTCGGAAAGCAGACCTGACTCGAACAAATTTGCACCGTGTTTCCGACCGGGGAGCGAACTACTCGGGCAGCACCCGGCCCCTGGCCAAAGAAACCGATAGGGAACGATCGGAAGCCGAAGATTTTTCTCGGTCTCCGCAGGACGAAAAGTAGCACGAGAAAGGTATCAACAAGGAGAAACGATATGATCACGCACTGGCCTTCGGAAAAAGCATCATCGCTTCTTATTACCGGCATTCTGCTCAAAACAGAAGAATGCCGGCACATCATCGATGTCGACGGAGAGACTGTCCTGGCCAGACTCGCTCCGACCTGCCTTATCGACTTACTCCCGGGGGATACAGTCCTGGCATTCCGAAGCAATGACAATGATGATGTTGCAACAATCATCTCCATTCTGGAGCGGAGAGAGATGCCCAGACCGACAATCTCTTTCCCGGAAGGAGTTGACTTGCACGTGAAAGGAAAACCCTTTCATGTAACTGCGGAAGAAGGATTCATTCTGGATGCTTCAGAGAGTGTCCTCACAACGAAAATACTTCATGTCTCTGCTTCTCGAACCAGTCTTTTGCTCAATACCCTGTCAGCTATCGCTGACTCGATCGACTTCCTGTCGAATAAGCTTGAGATCTGCTCCAAATGGATTCGAACACAGACCATCAATGCAACCAAAGAGATTCAGGGGATCGACCACACAAAATCCGGGCAGACAATCGTGGAAACAGATTCTCTGTATTCCGTCAGTTCAGCAACAACCGTCATCAGCGCACAGGATCTGGTCAAGATCGATTCTTCACAAATCCACCTCGGATAAGCGGGGAAAACAGAAGGAGAATCAGATGTTCGCCAACACTCAAATGGGCGGAATGGCCCTCGGTTTTCCCGATGTATGCAAAACACCGGCAGGACCTGTTGTGGTTCCAGTCCCCTACCCCAACATTGCAATGGGCCCCATGGCCGTGCCACCCATCCCCAATATCCTGTTCGGAGGAGCTCCCGCCCAAAACCTCATGGCGGAAATCCCGCTGACCCAGGGCGATGACGCAGGGGTGCTCGGAGGGGTTTTATCCTCCACCGAGATGGGGACAAGCCGGTGTCTGGACGGAGCCAGTACCGTATTATTGGGCGGAGCTCCCGCCACTCGACTGACGTCCACAACACTCCAGAACGGCGTCAACGCACCTGGAGTCTGTCTTGTCCCCAGCCAGGTCACCGTCCTTCTTTTGGCACCCTAACCCGATGAATCGAGGAGGACTCACACGCACCATGCGCCCCAAAAACTTCCATCCGCTCCCGGGTTGTCTGGACGAAAAAGGCATCCTGACCTTTGTCTGGCTCGTTCTCATCGGAATCTTCCTTTCGGGATGCACCTCGATCCGGATCAATACCTCACCCGACGATGCCGTCCGGCAGAAAGTCCGGTGGACTTACCAGAAGCAGGCCATTACGGTGCATGTTTCTTCGGACAAGGATTTGAACTGGTCCGACAAACGCGCCCACACCCTGATCATCGGAATTGTCCAGATTCAGGACCCGAACGGATTTCTTCCCATCGTCCTGAACCCGGACCGGGCAATGGAAGTTCTCGCCTCCGGGGAAAAAAGCTCCGGGATCCTGTCCGTAAGGCGTTTTATCATCCCTCCGGGAACGGGCCAGGACATTGTCCTCGACCGGATGAGAAACGCCATGTACATCGGGATCATTGCGGGATATTCGGACTACTCTTCCCAAAAAGACAGCCAGATCCGTCCGATGCCCGTCAGAGTCAAACGATCCGGGATCATCTTCAGGAGCAATCATTATCGTCCGGCCAGGGACTCGATCCGATTGAACCTTGGTTCCAGACACCTGAAAACAGTTGAGGTCCAGAATACAACCCAAAAACTGCCGAAACATCCGACAAAACCGGAGAATCCCTCTCCGGGACATCCGGTTCCGGCCATCCGGCCCCTTTAGGAGGCAATACACGCAGATGAAATCCCTGAGACCGATCTTCTGGCACCAGGGGCTGTTTCTCCAGCCCCAGCATTTCCAATTGGCCGACGCCTATGCGATGGAACTGACCCGGCCCCTTCTTGACACCGTTCTCCCGTATGGATGGGGAATCCGCAAGGTCGATATCCAGTCTTCGGCCCTCAGCCGGGGTTCGGTCCACGTCAACTCTCTCTCCCTCGTGTTCCAGGACGGAAGCTTCGTGCAGTATCCCGGCAACGCAGTCATCCGCCCCCGTTCCTTCGAGAAGGACTGGACCTACCGGGACAGGC
Source organism: Nitrospirota bacterium (assembly GCA_021826965.1). Taxonomy (GTDB): domain Bacteria; phylum Nitrospirota; class Leptospirillia; order Leptospirillales; family Leptospirillaceae; genus Leptospirillum_A. The sequence goes on along the minus strand of JAKAYA010000006.1, from coordinate 58,674 downwards.
CCCTCACGATCTATGCGGGTCTCCGCCGCTTCAAGGAACAGGACGGGAACGTCACGGTCGTTCCCCATCTGGACTCCGAGGGAGACACCCGATTCCTCTCCCTGTCCGACCCCGAAGAAGTGAACGACCTTTACGGAGAGGGCCCTCCGGCTTCGGTCAAAACACTGTATTTCAACGTCCGGCTCTTCTGGGACGAAGAAATCCAGAACCTTGAGCATTACAACCTCGTCCCGGTGGCACAGGTCCTTTGGGAAAGCGGCGTCATCAAGGTCAGCCCTTCGTTTATTCCCCCCTCCCTTTCACTGAACACCTCCCGGAACCTCTCAAGCCTCGTCCAGGAGATCCGGAACGAATGCGCCAGCCGCGCCCGGCAACTCGAGGAGTTCAAAAGTCCAAGAGACGCCAAAACCGAAGGAATGGACGCCGGATACATGATCTACATCCTGGCGTTACGCACCCTGAACCGTTATGTTCCCCTGCTCTATCACTATGCCGAAAGCGAACCCCTCCACCCGTGGGTTCTCTACGGGACACTCCGGCAAATGGTGGGGGAAATCAGCACATTCTCCGACCGGGTCAACTTCCTGGGAGAATCCGATCTGTCGGGCGAACCACTGCCTCCTTACGACCACCAGGATATCTGGGGATGTCTCACCAAGGCCCAGACGGTTCTCTTTACCCTCCTGAACAATCTGACCGTGGGCCCCGATCTCATCATCCGGCTCGAACACGAGGAGGAAGCCTACAACGGAGTTCTTTCCCAGTCCTTTTTCTCCCCCCGGACCCGGTACTACCTGGTGGTCAAGTCCGAAGAGGATCCGGAACGAAACATCTCGTCCTTTCTGGACAATGCGAAAGTCGGGCCTCCGTCCATCATGTCTTCCCTGATCCGGAGAGCTCTTCCTGGCGTTGAACTCACCAGCATGAGCGGACCGCCGCAGGGGCTCCCGCGGCGACTCAACGCACAATATTTCCGGATCGAGGCCCATGACCCTGTCTGGGATGCCATCCGGCAGGACGAAGCGATCCAGATCTATTGGCCCAACGCCCCGGAAGGGGCCATGATCGATCTTATTGGAGTCCGATGATGATGACGCTCTCCGATAGCCTCATTCCCGTTCTGGCCTATCTCAAGGACAAACTCGACCGGACCCTTCCCGAAACGGACAGACTCCGTCAGGAGATCCTGGACAGGATCGATTCCGCCCGTTCCATCGCACGGAATTCCGGCATCTCCGAAAAAACTTTCGAAAGCGGACTTTTTCCGGTGGTCGTCTGGATCGATGAAAGTCTGATGTGTGCCAATTGGCCGGGGTCGATCGACTGGAGAAAAGACCTGCTGCAGAAAAGTTTCTTCCGGATCAGCAACGGTGGAGTGGAGTTCTACAGGCGCATGCCCCTTCAGGAAACAACCGATCCGGAGACCCTGGAAATCCTTTCAATCTATTATCTGGTCCTCCAGTTGGGGTTCAAGGGACAATACGGTCTGGAACGGAACGAACACGAATCCCTGAAAGTCCGGAAACATCTCCAGACCATTCTCGAACCGGATCGGACCGCTCTGGAACGGGAAAAAATCTTTCCGACGGCCTATCTGTCCCTGGAAGATCCTGGCCAGACAACAAAAGTGGACTCCCGAAAATCCCTGAATACGGTTTTTGTCTGGGTTGTCCCGTCGGCGATGGTCCTCATCCTCTTCTTTCTGTATGACAGGATTATCCAATCGATGTCCCAAAACGTGATCGGACACCTCCATTGAATCGGAGACCTGGTAATGATTAAAAAAATACTGAATCCCCTTCTGATGCTCCTTCTGGCCCTCTCCCTGTTCGTCGCGATGTGGCTGTTCGGCGCCTACAAACACTGGCCCCTCTGGGTTTCTCTTGTTACCGCGGCCATTGTCGTCCTGATCGCGTTTTCCAGTCGGCGCAGCCTCCTGTTCATCCGAAAAACCGCAGCCCAGAAGAAGCTCCGGTCAGCTGCCATCCTCGACAAAAAATCCGAACGACTTCTTTCGATTCAGACAGTCTGGAAAACAGCCATCTCCACCCTCCGTTCCTCTTCCCGGGGAAAAATCGGAAACCCGATCACCATGTTGCCTTTTTTCATGGTACTGGGAAAGGGAGCGTCAGGAAAAACGACTCTTCTGGCGAACGCGAACGTCCCGATCCGCTTCCGAAACGCCTCTCCCCGGAAGGATCCGCCGCCGACCGATACCATCGAATTCTTTTTCGAAGACAAAGCCATCCTTCTCGATACTTCAGGACGGTATGTGGATCTGGAGCAGAACGCCGATATCAACCAGGAATGGGAACTGATCGTCAGTCTCCTGATGCGGAGCAGGCGGAAAGAGTCCCTGAGCGGAGCCGTCATCACGATTTCCGTGGAGGATCTCTGGACGCTGGACAGTGTCCGGCTTTCACAGATCTCGCAAAATATCCGGCAACGGATTGATTCCCTGATGCGTTCCACGAATACCCGTTTCCCCGTGTACGTCATGGTGACCAAACTCGACCTTCTGGCGGGGTTCAAACATTTTGTCACCACGCTCCGCGAGCCCCGCACCGATGAGATTCTGGGGTATCTGTCCAAGCCCGAAGACCAGTGGAGCCAGACGCTGGAAAAAGCCCTGGACAGCATGGTCGGACGGATACGGACCATCCTGTTCTCACGAGCCGATCTGGGAATCAATTCGTCCGACGGACTGATCTTCCCCCTCGAGGTCCAGTCCCTGGAGCCCCTTCTTTCCACTTTTCTCCGGGGTCTGTTCGAACCGTCCCCCTATCTTGAGCTCCCATCCTTCAGGGGCCTTTTTCTCTCCAGCGGAACGATCCGGGGATCCCGATTTTCTTCGGTGCTGGGAGATGCGGGAGGAGAGCGGGACGAACAGGAGGTCGAAATTCTGGACGCCACCTCTTCGATCGCGCTCCAGTCCGAACAGAAAAGTCTGGGCAAAGAGGAAAGCGCCGCAATGGAAGGCCATCGGGAGCGCACGGTCCTGACGGGATCCGCCACCCCATTCGCACCCCCCCAGACAGGCGTTTTCCTGAAAGAATTCTTCACCGACCTCCTTCCGGCCGACCGATCTCTTTATGCGCCACTGGGGATGTTGGCCCGATGGAGACGTTTTTCATCCAATATTCTTCTTGTGAGCTGGTACGGGGTCAACCTCGTGGCAGGCCTTTACTTTTCTTACTCTTTCCTGGTGACCTATCGCACAGTCAGGACTCTCGAAGATCGGCAACCAAGCCAAGTCCAGCTGGGTGGAGATTTTCACCAGAACCTTGAAAATCTTGAGCGATACCGGAGCCTTGTCGACTGGATGTCTCGAAAGGACCGGTCGCTCTCCTTCCATCTGCTGGCATTCTCCGGACAAGTCATCGCGATCGAAGACAGGATGAAGGGCCGCTTCACCGACCAGTTCAACAAAGCGATCCTTCCGGAATTGAACGCATCCCTCCGGACGAAAATCCGGTCGCTCCTGAACGACGATCCCCATAACCACCTGGCCGATTACGCGGAGATTCTGGTGCGAAGGATCAACCTCATCCGGGATCGCACCAAAGGAATGGGCTATGACGACCTGAAACTCCAACCACAACCCGGAACCCAGGACATTGTCACCATCGATCCTTCGATCTCCCCCCAGGAAGCCCGGCATTTTTCCGATCTGTACCTGGCTTACATCGCCTGGGTTCCCAAGGAATTGATCGGCCACAATCAGGATCTTCTCCAGTCGCTTCTTCTTGAGGTCGAGCAGACTGTTCCCGATTTTCACTGGCTTGTCGACTGGGTCGACACCCGGAATCTTCCTACTGTCACTCTGGCCACCTTCTGGAAAGGAACGGTCAGCCCGAATGCGGACAGAACCATTCCGGCCTCCTATACGAACGGCGGAATGAGACGCATCTTCGACTTTCTCTCCGAAGTCCAGTCGGCCAGTCCACCCAACTTTCCCATTGCCGACCATGAAAAATCCTTCCTGGCCTGGTACAGAATCCGGAAAGAGGCGGCATGGCTCCGCTTTGTCCGGGACTTTGCCCAAGGAGAATCCACGCTAGCAGACGCGATCCAGTGGAAAGGATTCTTCCAGAGCCTTCCCACGAGCGGGAACCCTTATGTCCTTCTGGCGAACCGGCTGGCGGTCGAATTTCCCCCGAGCGAGGACAGCCGTCACGAACGGTGGCAGGATCTTCTCCGGAAAATCATCCGGATCGAAAAATCCCAGGCTCAGGGAGGATTCGTCTCCCGCATCAAGGGATACGCCAGTATCTTAAACGAGTCGGGCACCACCGGCACCCATCAGGGAGCAGCTCAGGGGCAAAAATATTTCGTGTCGATGATCGCAGCCAGCAAGGCCTATACGCGATTTTCCACAGACCTGGCAGGGGCTGTGGGAGAGGGTCTTCAGGGAAGGGGGCACGCGCTCGCACTGACTGCCGACTTCTTTTCCTTCAACCACCGTTTCCAGAAGAAGAGACCTGTTTTGGTCGATATGTCGGATGCCCTTTCCACTATGCGAAAAGAGCTCATCTCTCATCATGATCCGAAGGAACTCATCATCTGGAACCTTGTCATGGGACAGTTCGGAAGCACCCTCGATTTTCTTGATCGGGAAGCGGCTTGCGAAATCAATGACCGCTGGATCGCCAGTGTCGTTTCTCCCGCCCAGGCATCGCTCACATCGAAGGAGCTGGGTCATTTCCTGTTCGGATCCGGCGGGACCATTCCCGCATTCATGGACAAAACAATGAAGCCGTTCGTCACGAGAAGAGCCAACGGATACAGGCTGATCAGGAGGAATGGCTACGGAATTGCCATCTCACCCGAGTTTCTCGTGTTCATCAACACGGCAATTGCGGGACGGAGGTCCCTGGAGCTGGCGATGAAAAAATCCGAGCTGGAAAGCAAGAAACGTCATCTTGACCTTGTCACCCTGCGTGAATCTCTTCAAAAAGAAGACCAGACCGATTCGAAAAAGATCCTCCAGATGGCCAAGAAACAGTTTCCAGTGGTACTGAAGGCCCTTCCCACCGATGTCAACGAGCACACACTCGCCCGTCCGTACCTGACAAGGCTGACCCTGGAGTGCGCACAGAAAACCCATGTTCTCAACAATTTCAATCTCCCTGTGCGCAGTTCCTGGACATGGTCGCCTCTCGTCTGCGGGAATACCACCCTTGATATCCACATCGGAAATCTGACGATGACCCGGAGGTACCCCGGACAGAACGGATTTGCCCATTTTCTGGAAGAATTCTACCAGGGGACACTCCGTCTCACTCCCCAGGATTTTCCTCTGGAGAAGGATGCTCTCGTCAACCTGCACGTCTCGCACATCAATGTTCGATTCCACTTCACAGGAGCGCACGCTCTCCTGTCCCAGTACAAACAGGGCCAATTGGCCCTGGCCTCCCAGAAGAGAGTCCGGGAAAAGATCCGGAAAATCGATTCCGAGCTTTCGATCCTGGACCAGAACGATCTGGATCAGCAAAAAACGTCTCTCAAGGACAGGCCATTCGCCACCCATAAAATTCCGTCCCGGATTGCCAACTGTTTTCCGGGAGAACCGGAAACATCTCCACAACCGTTGGCATCTCCCTCCAGGAGTCTATAAAATCATCCGGGAGAGACTGCCCGAGAAAGGACATATCAGGGTATGGCGCTTCAATCACTCGGGGGACTGGGAAAAAAGGCAATATCCGAACATTCTGCTGCCGGAAAGGAAGTCCGGGAACTCGGGGAGTTTCTCGAGCTTCAGTCCGAAATCGACCGCTCCCAGTCGGTCTCCGCGGCAACGCCGGTCGACTGGAAAAAAGTCCAGCACCTCTCCACATCCATCCTGGACACGCAGGGAAAAGACATCCTTGTCGCCTGTTACCTTTCGGTAGCCCTGACCCGGAACGAAGGGCCTCCGGGATTTCTGGCGGGTCTTTGCATCCTGAATGATCTTGTCGAAGGATATTGGGAAACCCTCTTTCCTCCGCTCAAACGGATCCGGGGAAGGCGCAACGCCATCGCCTGGTGGGAGGAACGCCTTCAGGAAATCCTGCCGACGCTGGAATCCCCCGCGCTTTCTCCGGAAGACCTGGCCACCGCCAAGTCACTGATCCGGAACCTGGACGCGAACCTGGGAGAAAAGGATCCGGACGGACCCCTGCTGAACACACTGATTCCCCTTGTTTCCACCCTCCCCGTCCAGGAGATTGAGCCTCCCCCCAGCACCGAAGAGAACTCCTCCCTCCCGCCCGCCTCCCAGGAACCGGCCTCTGTCCAGAAAAGTTCCGCTGATCCTTCCTTCCTTCCGGACAGCGACCCGGAAGAGGCGCTGGAGCACATCTACCTTGCCTTGAAAAACGTTTCGGAAACCATTCAGGAATCCGTCCCGACCGACTTCCGGAGCTATCGGTATGTGCGAATGTCGCTGTGGGATTCGATTACCGATCTTCCGGATTCACTAAACGGGATTACCCGTATTCCTCCACCACCCCATCCGGTCCAATCCGCGCTCTCATCCATTCTGGAGTCCGGAAACCCGGAGGATCTGCTGGCTTTTTGCGAAAAGCAACAACTCATCTATCCATTTTGGCTTGATCTGTCTTTTCATGGGGCGCAGACGCTCGAAAAAATGGGAGAAGAAGGAAAACAGGCTTGCGAAGCCCTCAAAGAAGAAGTCCGTTTTCTGACCGGACGTCTCCCCGGAATCGAATTCCTTTCATTTTCGGATGAGACGCCGTTCCTGTCTCCTTCCGGACGGGAGTGGGTCGATCATCTCAGATCCGGAAGAGAACATTCTGCAGACAAAAACCGGGATGCTCTTTCCGTGTCCGCGATCCTGGAACCCATCCGGCGGATGATTGAGGAAGAGAGGATGCCGGAGGCAGCCAGACGATTCGAAGAAGCCAGGAGATCCGCCCCGACAGGACAGTTCCGGTTCCTGTTGAACACAGAATTCCTTGCACTTGTCATCGGAAAAGGACGAGACTTTCCTGTCGAAATTCTTGCGCTGTCGCTCCTTCTGGAGATGGAACGCATCGGACTCCCAAGCTGGGACCCCCCCCTTTCCGGACGGCTCATTCCATTGCTCTATCAGATTTTTTCCCAAAGCGATGATGCCTCGCTTCAGCAGAAAGCAGACGAACTCATGCGACGTCTTGTCGAACTCGACCTGTCCAAAGCAGTCGAAACCTTTCAGAAGCGACGGTGATCACAGAAAAATGAAAAAACTCTGGATATAATGAAAAATGAGTAATGGTTTTTCTAGACAGGTCAGTGATCTGTCTCCCTATGATCAGGATTTCTGCGAACAGGAATACTGAACACTGTTCATCCTTCCTTAAAACCGTAAAGTTAACCTCGAGGGGTCCAATCATGGCGGTCATGACGTCGGGCAAAGAGTCTGACAACGGAAAAGAACATGACGAAATCGCGCGGGAGTTGTTCGAAAGCCGCCGGAGGGCTTTCTACCAGGAACTGGCCCGTCTGATCCGGATGAGAACCGATATGAACCTTCCCGATCTGATCGGGGTGCTTGAGTCTACGGGAAAGTATCCCCGAAACATTCTCCATAACATTGCCAAGAAGCTCCGGGAGGGAGAAACATCTTTTTCGGGTGCCATCCGCGAATGGGCTCCCCTGCGGGATTCGATCATCCTGAACCTGTCCGACAAAAAATCCTGTCCGCTCGAATCGGCGCTCGATTTCCTGGTGGAGTTCCCGGAATAGACTCACCGTGTACGAGTCGGGAAGGATCCTTGCCGGATTCGGTTTCCGGAAACAGTCTGACCGGACGAAAACGCCCATGCAGTCCGGAATGAACGCCGATGGAGCGATTACGGGAGCCATGACGCCGGTACGTCTTGACAGATCCGGAAAGCCTCGTCCCAATCCGGCGTTCCCCGGCTTTCCGGGATCCGTTCAAGGATCACCCGGACCCGACGGACATCCTCCGGAGACAGACGTACGAGGGAGAGAGCGGCCTTCAAGGCCAGTCCGAACGCATCGGCGGAAATCGCCTTGTCCAGCGCTTCGTGAAACAACTGCTCCGCTGGTTCCCGACTATTTGGCTCGATCATAAGCCGGGCCTCCCCTTCGAGTCTTAGAAATTCGGGATCGAGAACATTGATCCCTGTGCGCCCGGCACCGGATTTCCCTTCCTCAATCGCCTCAAGAGCGTTGTGTGGCCTTTGTGCCCGAAGGGCCGCATTGGCTTCAAGCGCACTGTAAAGAGGAGCATAACCCGGAAGATCTTCCAGGATGATCCGTTTCGCATCCCGGAGCATGACGAACCCTTCCGGATCTCCTTTCGCCCATCCGAGAACGAAGATCGCGGAATGTGTCCAAAGACGGAATCCGTTGTCCTCAGAAAGAACAAGCATCTTTCGGGCAACCGGATTGATCTTTTCAGCCTCACCCGAAAGAATGTGTATAAGGAGCAAGGATGACAGGGCCAAACACAGGGAAAGAGGATGATCGAGGCTCGTCGACCGTTCGATGGCCCGGTCGACCCAGATCGCCGCGTCGTTCGAGCGGCCCTGAAACCAGAAGTTCCGGGAGAGATCGCACATCAGTCCGACGACCGGCTCTTCCTCGTAAGGAGAAAGCGTTCCATTCCGGTCCAAGTCATAGAAGGCAGCCGCGTCGGAGAGCGCATCTTTCAATCTCCGCTCCGACTCCAAAAGATGATTGCTCCAGAAAAGTGTGATGCCCAACGCATGATTCGCCCGCACCCTCTCCTCCCCCCGCCCGCTTTTCCCGCTCTCCCTCACAAGCTCTTCCGCCCATCCGGATGCTTCCCCTGGGCCCTTGCGAGCCACCGCGGTGGACCACATGGCATACAACACAGGAAACGTCCGGGATGAAGCCTTGATCCTGCCGCACAATTCCGAGGCCCTTTCATAAATCGCGTCGATCTGGGCAGCACCATAACCATGGACCGCCCGGCAGACAGGTCCGATGGCAAGCAGGAGATCAAGTTCCCTGGCTGCGGAAGATTCGGAGCCGGAAGAATCCGTTCTGACAATCTCAAGCGCCTTTTCAAGGTGGGAACTCGCATCGCGGAGCGCTCCCGTCGAAATGGCCCGCTTTGCGGCATGAACCCAGACAGGAAGAGCCTCGTCCATCATTCCCGCCAAGGTGAGATGTTCCGCCAGAAACTCAGGCTCCTGCTCCATCCGTTCCGAAAAACGGGAGCGCAGAACCTCCGCCGTTCGTCGATGGATTTCTTTCCGCGCCGAAGGGGGCAACGACCGGAGAATCGCATCCCGAAGCAGTGCGTGCCGAAAAGCGTATGTCTTCACCGAATCGTCCTCGACCCGGATCCAGATACCCTTCTTACAGAGGCTGTCCTCCTTCATAATCCATTTTTTGAGAGACTCTCCTTCCGGACTACCCGACAAATACACAGCCTCCAGAAGGTCGCTGGGAAAGCTCATACCGAGACAGGCGGCAACCTGGGCAACTTCCCTGGCATCACCCAGATGGTCGATCCGGGCAGACAGGAGTTCCCTGATATTCGGGGGGAATTCCGGCCTTCGATGGCCGGTCGCCAGTCTCTTCATCCGGACAATTTCTTCCAGAAAAAGAGGTATTCCGTCTCCCAGATCCATCACGTCTTGGATCTGGGCTGGAGAGAGAGACCCACGGGAAAGCTTCTGCACTAGCATCCGGCTTTCGTCGACATTGAGAGGAAGAAGGCTCATGCGACAGTCCGGTTCAACGGAAGAGATCATGCTGAGCCTGTCTTCCGTCCGACTGGTGAACAGGAACATCGCAGGACCAGGATCGAGCCTCCGGAGCAGTTTCTGAACCAGGGCGATGGTCGCATGATCGGCCCAGGACAGGTCTTCGATGACCACCAGGAGAGGAGACTTCCGGATCCGTCTCGAAAGCATTTCCAAGATAAGATCTTCAATCTGGACACTGTTCTTTTGGGTTAGCCGGAAGGGTCCCTCTCCAAGAAGAAACTGGAGAAAAACCGGGAGAGCTGCTTCTACCGGAAGATCCAGGGACAGAAGATATTTCTCGACAAGATATTGCCGTTCCTCAGGCGTTTTTCGACCGTTCAGTCCGAGAAATCCCCGAAAAAAACGGATCACCGGGAACCAGGGAGTCTTCTCGTGTTCCGGAAAACAGAATAATTCCCGGATCGTTCCGGACTGTCCGACCGACCGGACAAGAGCGCGTACCAGTCGGGACTTGCCGATTCCCGCCTCTCCCGTGATCCAGGCCACCTTTTTGTGGCCCTGGGTGACATCCTTCCAGAGAAGGAGAAGGTCCTTGAGATTCTTCTCCCTGCCCACAAAAAATTCTCCAACCGAAAGATCTTCGCATTCGCCAAGGATACGGTGCACTCCCTGGAGATCTTCGCCATTCCGGGAAGAAATCCTTCCATAGGACTCTGACCAGTAAAAAGAGCGGACGATCCCAATCGTCACATCGCTGACAAGAATCTCTCCCGGAGCCGCCGCCAACGCAATGAAAAAAGCTTTCTCTGTTTCCGTTCCAAAAACATCCGGGTATCCAATCAGGCGGTCACAGACGACCTCTCCGGTATGAACGCCGATCTTTAGCTGGGGAAGGCCTTCTTCAGACAAGATGATCCGATCCAGTATCTCACGGGCCGCACAGACGGCCAGTCTGGCGGTGTTTTCTTGCGCTTCGGGAAAACCGAAGTAAGCCAGTACCCCGGCGCCATGAAATGGTGCGATCCATCCTCCCCGGTTCAAGACGACCGATTCAGAAATGCTCTTGAATTCTCTCAACCATCTGAGAAGCCGATCAGGCTCCTCTTCGCTTGCTGGACCTGGCTGAACATGGACATGGAGAATCGTGAGCTGACGATACTCCCAGGAAATATCGGGAATCTCCTTTCGGGCAGCAACCGGTCTCTTACCGGAAAGGAGTCGTTTAAGATGCTTCACACGAACGTTCATTTTCTCCCGGATATCCTCGACCCATCTCTCAAAAGCGGGAGAACAGGGAATGGTCGCGTCTTCCAGAAACGGTCCCCGGTACTCTTCGACCTGAAGTCTGATCTTCTCGCGGCACCGTTCGCAGCTTGTCGGTTCGTGAAGTATTTCGCATCCGTCGGCAGGAGTTTCGTCCTGAAAGCGGATCAGATCAACCGGATCCGCTCCGGTGGGAGGAAAGCTCCACCTGACGGCAATTCGATCGTTCTCGAACACCGCAGGAATTCCAAGACGTTTTTTCAGGATATAGAGAGTGCTGTTGAGATTATGACGCCCGGACTGTTCAGACATGCCTGGCCAAAACAGACGGATGAGATCAGCCCTGCGATGTCGTCTCCGATCGACAGCCAGATAAAGAAGAAGCGCGTAAGGCTTGTCGAAAACCGACTTCAGCAGGACATTTCTTCCCAACACGATTTCGGGAGACCCTAAAACCCGGATGCTGAACGATCCATTCTTCTCCCCGGAACCAATCATCGGAAACATACCTCCAACGGGATTAGGACACCCTCAAGAAACAGGAATAATGAGGATAAAGACCAAATTTATTTTCAATTCAGAGAGAATTGTCTGCCGATTGATAGGATGGACTTCTCATCAATATAAATACCTACTACCCTGAAGACAACATAAAAGATTCACCATAAATGCTCAGAATCAAACAATGCCAGAATAAAACTGATTTTTCTCCGGATTTCAAGAGATTTTTTCCACCAAAGAAAAGAACGTGGCAAACTTCGCAACCTTGGGCGAAAGACCGATGACCCCGGAGGTGCAGGGACGCAAAAGAAAAAAAATAGAGCGAACCGGATCCTTGGGACATCACCACAATGACCTGACATTACCCGGAGTTTTCCTATGCTTGCCGGGCCTTCCGACCGGAATGAGCAAGCTTTCCCGACGCAGGGGGGGTGTTCATTCAGGAAGTCCGTCTCTGTTCCTGAAGCCGATCAGGGGGCGTAACTTGACCGTTGATTTCGACAACGATGGCTGTTCGACGATCACCTTTCGTCTTCTTGGGCCACCTTCTGTCCGACTTGGCGAGAAGCTGATCCGGCTGTCTCCACAAAATCTTTCCTTCATGTTGCTGATCCGGCTCCTCCTCGAATCACCCCATCGATTCCGGAGAGTCGACATGGCCCTGCAGATGTGGCCCGACTCTCCGACCCCGATGAACAACATGCGACAGCTCCTCTTCAGGATGAAGCCCGTTCTTGATGAAATGGCACCTGTTTTTGAGATGGACCGGGACTGGATTTCAATAAAAAAACCGGAACTCGTCCTTCTGGACGTCAAGTCTTTTCAATTCCCGTTTCGTTGCCTGGTGCCCCACCCACCAGATTCTTGCCCTTCCTGTTTTTCTGATCTGGAACATTCCCTTTCCCTCTACAGAGGTTCATTTCTGGAAGGGTGGAGCCTGACCGGAACAGAACCGTTCGATGAATGGGCCATCAACCTGAGAAACCAACTGGAAAATCTTGCCCTGGACAGGCTCAGACAGGTAGTGAAATACTGCAGGAGCCACGGAGACCTTCAGAAAGCTCTTTTTCACGCAAGACTGATGGCATCGGTCAACCCGGAAGAGGAATCCTTTCAGGCCGAACTTTTCGACGTACTGGAGGAAGCCGGTTGTCAGGAAGAAATTCTGGAACGGTTTCGAAGAATCCGGTCGCGGTGTCAGGAATTGTTCGGAACGGAACCGGAAGAGCGGATCCGTTCCATCTACGAGCGTGCAAACAACTTTCAGAAAACACAGTCGCCCCTTCAAGGATTGAAAAATGCCGATCCCTCGGAATGGCGACCCATGGCTTTTCTGGCCGTTTCACTGTCTTTTCTGACCTTGCAGGACCCCGAAGAGCAGTTCCAGTGGGCGCACAAGATAATCGGTCTGTGCAAGAAGTGGATCCGGTACTACGGTGGAACAACACTCCAAAACAACGGAACCCTCATTGTCGGCTCTTTTGGACATCAGATCATCCAGGAATACATGTCCCTTCAGGTTTTCTACTGTGCCATCCAGATCAAAAAAGAAATGCAAGCGATCGAAGCACACACACACGGTGTTTCTGTTTGTATGGGTCTGCATGGCGAACGCATCCTTGTTCAGAGTGGCAACACATCCGCCAGTTTCTCGGAAGGGGTGATCCGGGCTGCAATCAGCCTTTCTGAGCGGGCGGCACCCTTCGAAATTCTTGCAACCGGCCCTATTGTCGAGCGCGCGAAAGGACATGTCGAGACTCAACCCATGGTTGCATTTCCACTGAAGAGGGAAAAAGATCCCTCTACAGTCCACCGGGTCATCTCAACAATCGGAACCCGGCAACATTTCAGTCTTTTGGGAGCCGATTCCGGAACTCCGTTGATCGGGAGGAAGGATGAGCTGGAAAGGCTGATGGGCGTATGGGAGAAAGTGCTCCAATGCCAATGCGCGATCTTCGGGATCAGGGGGGAAAAAGGTATCGGAAAATCCCGTCTTCTTTACCATTTTCTCAAGAAAGCACGGACCAGCCCGGTTCTCATCCGAAAGATTTTCTGTCGTCCGGAAAGCCAAGCGTCTCCCTTTTCATCGATTCTGGATGAAATCAGAGACTCTTTTGGCGTGGAAACCCATTTATACCAAGCGTCATTGGACAGAATATTCGATACCATCGGCATCAGATTTCCCTCCAGGAATCGCATGGGAAAGGTCCTCTCCCAACTGATGGGAATCACCTTGATAGACGGAAGAGACAAAAATCCTATTCCACAGGAGAAACTCCATCAGGATGCCAACGATCTTCTGACAAGATTTTTGCTTCGCCGGACAAATAAAATACCTCTCATTGTGGCCGTCGAAAACATTCACTGGGCCGATCCCGATACGGTCCGGATTCTGAGAGAAATCGGATCCTCTCCACCACCAGCTCCGTTTCTCCTGCTGTTCACCAGCCGGGAAGTCTCTTTTAACCGGAATCAGGAATTCGCCAGCGTTGAACACATTCGCCTAGAACCCCTTGCTTTCCACGAAACTCAAAGACTGATCAAGAAAATGGACCCGCAGAGGGAAATCCCCCCTGCCAACCGGGAAAAAATCGGAATGGACTCCGACGGAATTCCTCTCTTCATCGAAGAACTTGTCCGGCATCATAAAAAAGGATCTCCCCATCCGATCAGCGTCCCCCAACCCCTCGAGGATTATCTGAACCACAGGCTGCAGATGGCAGGAACAGGCAGGTTTCTGCTAGGGAAAGCAGCCATGCTCGGGAAGACATTCTCTCGGGATCTCCTGTTCCTGTTCTGTTCGGAAGAAGAACAGCGCGATTTCGATTCCCGGATAGAAGGTCTTATCCGAACGCAGTTTCTGCAGGTCTCGGAAAGCGGAGGAACCCTTTATTATTCCTTCTGCCACACACTCTTTCGATATATGGCCTACACATCGATGACTGACCGGACAAAAAGAGAGATCCGCCTGCGGGCGACAGAATTGCTCGAATCGAAAACGAAAAAATCTTCTCTTTTTTCGCGTGAACTTTTGGATTGTCATCTGGAGTTGCTGGAAGACGAAGGGAAGAGTTCACCGAACACACCCCCGGAACGGTCCAAGGATGAATTTCAGCTTATTTTCTCTGGCAAGATCGATGTCAGGAACAACTGAAAAGTTTGGATAGCGAAGGAATTTCTTGGTAGCGTAGAAAATTAGGGAATGCGGCGTGAAAACCCACATCCAGCAGTGCATGAACGAGAATCGGGAGGATTTTCCAAGTGATTTTTGTTTATGAAAAATCCTGATCCCTGAAAAAAGTGCTTGATTTTCCTTGCAAGGATTCGATTGAATGCCTCTCGGTTGATCCTTCATCGGGAGGTCCTGTGGGAACCAGCAAATCCTTGTCACAGATCCGGCGCATGGACCACCTGGGCCTGGTGGCGGGCGCGGCCCGCCGGGTCCGGCTGGTCGAGATCCTCGACCGCCTGATTCCCCCGGCTCCCCCGCGGCGGGTCTCCGTGGGAGAGGCGGTGTTGGTCCTGGTGTTGAACGGGCTGGGGTTTGTGAGCCGCCCCCTGTACCTGACGCCCGCCTATTTCGAGGGCAAGCCGGTGGGTCTCCTGATCCGGACCGGCCTCCGGGCGGCGGACCTGAACGAGTTCGTGTTGGGACGGGCCCTGGACGATCTGCACGAGGCCGGGCTGTCCCGCCTTTTCCTGCATCTGGCCAGTGCGGCGGTCGGGCTGTCCCGCCGGGGCGGGACGTTTTTCCATCTCGACTCCACCTCCTTCACGCTGTCCGGACGGTATGCCGGAAGCGGGAGGACGAGGCGGAAGAGGACGGAGATCCGGACGTCGTCCGGATCACGCACGGGGACTCCAAGGACCACCGGCCGGACCTCAAGCCGTTCGTGCTGAACATGATCACTTTGCACAAGAGCCGGATTCCGGTCTGGATCGAGGCTCTGGACGGAAACACGGTGGACAAGACGAGTTTCTCCCGGACCATCGACGCCTTTCTGAAGCAGGTCGAGGAGTCGGACGGTCTCCGGTGCTTCGTGGCCGACAGCGCCCTGTATACGAAAAAGACGATCGGGGAGCTTTCCGAAAAGGTCCAGTGGGTCACCCGGGTCCCGGAGACGGTCGGTCTCCTCAAAAAGCTTCTGGACGAGATCCCGGCGGAGTCGTTCGTCTCCGACCCCGAACGGCCGGGATACCGGTGGTGCGAACTGGGCAGCACCTTCAGGGGAGTCCGGCAACGGTGGGTGGTCGTGTTCTCCCAGTCGGCCCGGGACCGGGAGGCGAAGACGCTGGACCGGAAAGGGTTCTTTGTCGTGGCGACCAACGCCCTCGACGACACCCGCCTGTCCGGCCGGGACCTCCTGGACCTCTACAAGGCCCAGGGAACCTCGATCGAGCTGGGGTTCCGTTTTTTGAAGGATCCGCTGTTTTTTGCAGACGCCTTCTTCCGGAAGAGCGAGAAACGGATCATGGCGTTGACGATGGTCATGGCGATCGCGCTCCTGATCTATGCCCTGGCGGAAGAGGAACTGCGGGAGACCCTCAAAAAACTCCGGGAGTCCCTGCCGGACCAGAAGAAAAAGCCCACCAGCCGCCCGACGATGCGGTGGATCTTTCAGCTCATGGACAACATCCACTGGAAGCCGTCCCGGGGAGACCCGGGGGGAGAGGTCTGGATGAAGGACGTCCAGAGGAAGATCGTCTCGTTCTTCTCGCCGGAGGTGCGGAAAATCTACGGGGTCGGGTAGGCCTCAAAAAACCGGCTTTTTTGAAAAAAAGGTCCCCGGCCTGAAAAAGAATCCAGACTTCCTGGAGAAGTGCTGAAAGTCGGTTCAAAATCCATCCGTAAACCCAAATACCCCCGCATCATCCGTCCTTCTTTTCCGGCGGAGAAAAGTCGTTTCGCCTCTCTTCCCCGTTGGTGAACTCGATCCGGTTCTTTCCCCGGTTCTTGGCGCGGTACATGGCCATGTCGGCCATCCGCAACAGATCCTGCTGGCTCGCCGCATCTTCCGGATAAAGGGCGATACCGATGCTCGCCCCGATTCCGACTTCCTGGTCCGCAAGTTCGAACGGCTGGTGGATCACCTCCAAAAGTCTCTGCGCAAACTGTTCGATTTCCGACCGTGTCCCGGCGTTGTTCAGAATGACCAGAAATTCGTCGCCTCCCAACCGGAACAGCCGGTCGCCTCCGCGAAGAACCGATTCCAGTCGTGCGGCCAGTTCCGCGAGCAACTGATCTCCCGCTTCGTGCCCCAGGGCATCGTTGACCTCCTTGAACCCGTCGAGATCGAAAAACAGAAGGACGAGTGTCCGGCGATAACGGCGGGCCACCGCCAGGTACCCCTCGAATTCGCGTTCGAGGGCAGCCCGGTTCGGAAGTCCCGTCAGGGGATCGTGGAACGCCAGGAGGCGCAGCTCCTTTTCTTTCCGGCGTTCTCGGGTGATATCCGTCTCGATGGCGACCAGATTCACCAGATTCTTGTCCTCGTCCAGGATCGGCGAAACCCGGATCTCCGCCAGAAACTCGGGGCCCGACCTTCGCCGGTGCAGGAACTCCCCGCTTGTGGACTGCCCTTTCCGGAGCCGGCTCCACATATCGGCGTTCGCCCGATTTTTTTCGCGCTTTTCCAGATAGGGATGAACCGTTTGAAAAACGCGGTCGGCTTTTTCCCCGACAAGCGCAAAATACGCCGGATTCGCCCACTCGATCCGTCCTTCGGCATCCGCAAGGAAGGCCGGAGCCGGCGTCACTTCGAACGCCTTCTCCAGAAGCCGGATGCGGGCCAGCTCGTCCCGGTGGCGCGCAAAGAAGGCAAGTCGACCGGCGATATCCCCCAGGAGCGCATGCAGGGCGTCGCTGATCGTTTCCCCTTTTTCCAGGGAAATCTCCATCAATCCCGTCGGGCTGTCGGCCGAGAACTGAAACGGGAGGCAGGCGAGCGTCTCGAAGCGGCCTTCCTCCCGCCAGGTGCTCCAGGGCGGGGACAGGTCTCCGACTTCGCAAAACCGGTCTTCCTGAAATCCCGGGACGGTCATCCCCCCGAACGACTTCCCTTCCCGCACGATTTCCATCTGCATCACCGGATCGCGGGAAGACACCGCTTCCAGGACGGGCACCCCTCCCGGACCCCGGCGGAACAGGGCGACGTGGACAAAAGGAAAGATCGCGACCAGCCGGTCGGCGATCTTCTGGTACAGGCGGTGGGGAGGCGTTCCCTCGAGGATGAGCCGGTCGAGTTCCAGAAACAGGAGATGCGACTGCTCGACCTGACGGCGGAAGGTAATGTCCCGGACGGTTACCAGAACGGCGTCCTTCCCCTTGAAGGGAATTCCGACCGCGTTGATCGACACCGGAACCGTCCGTCCATCCGGACGCCGGAAGGCGGTTTCGAGGATCTCCCACCCTCCCGGAAGGCGGATCCGTTCGAGATTCTGGCGAATTTCCTTTTCCGACCGGGTCGCAAAAGACAACAGGGGCAACCCCTTCAGGGAAGACGCCTGCGGAAGACCGATCATCTCCGCCAGGCGGACGTTTCCTTCCAGGAGAACCAGGCGGTCGGGATCGAGAATGAAAATGCCGTCCGGAGAATTTTCAACGATTCCCCGGTTCAGGGTCTCGCTGGCCCGAAGGTCCGCTTCCATCGCCTTCCGGGGTCCGGCGTCGCGGAAGGCGAAAAGCACTCGGGACGGTCTTTCCGGCCCGGGAGCCGTCTCCGGAGAAAACACGCCCTGCACATCGATCGACGACCGGTCCCGCCGCCGAAGGATCAGACTGTGCTCTTCCAGGACGATCGCCTTCGAACACACCTGCCGGAGAAGCATCCGGATGTGCGCCACGACGTCCCTGTCCCCGCCCGCGAGGGCATGCAGGGAATTTTCCCTGGCGAGTTCCTCCTCCGAAAACCCCAACAAAGTCCGGGCCATCGGATTGGAGGAGAGGATCCGGCCTTCGACATCGAATTCGAGAAGGCCGTCCCCCAGGCTCTGGACGATCGTTTCGAGATGCCGGAGGATCTCCCGGTTTTTCTCTTCCAGGGTCTTTTTGCGGGAGAGGTCCGAGACCATGAGAAGCAGGACTTCTCGTCCCTGGAATGTCGATCGCTCGATGCGCATCTCGACCGGAAGACGCTGTCCGTCTTTTCTCGCGAGTCCGGTTTCGAGACCTTCCGGAGGCAACGCGTTCTTCTCTCCATAGCCCGGAAACATTCCCCGGAGGTCCGGAAACAGGGAAGCCGGATCGAGAGTGGCGAGATCTTCCGGACCCCTTCGGGCGAGCCGCAGAAACCCTTCGTTCGCGAAGAGAAAATGGCCGGACACCGGATCGAGAAACGCGATTGCGCTGTCGGAACGCTGGAGGGCTTCATAGAGGGCCAGATGAGAAAAGGAGCGACGCATTTCCCGGGCGCCGGCGAACAGGAATCCCGCCAGAAGGAGGAATCCCGCCGCCACAAAAGACCCCGTCCGTTCGAGGCTCCGGTCGACCTCTTCGAGAGAACGGGTCAGACGGAGTTCCCGGGTGTCCACGTCTTTTTCGAAAAAGGACATCTTCGCAAGGGCCACGGACAGGACGTCTTCCGGAGGAAGCTCCGGGGCCCCGAGGGAAAAACCCGGAAGTGCCCGGACCGTCTGTTTCTCGTCGAAGGGAAGAAGGTCCTCACGGGACAGGATGTCGAGAGCGTCCGCCCGGACCTGGGTCAGGTATCCGGTGACGCGCCGGAGTTCCCGGAGCGGGAGCTGTCGTCCGCGGGGGAAGAAGGCGAGGGCAATCAGGCTCCGCTCGATCGAATCTCCGTCGTATTCGACCCTGGAAAGACCGGCGATGTCGGCCTGGATCCGCGGACGCTTTTCCAGAAGAAGGAAAAAAGACAATCCCAGGAGAAACAGGATCGGGAGGACGGCCATCGCCAGGGCCGTCCAGATTCGGGGAGAAGGCGGCTTGAAGGAGTTCAGGCGGTCCAGATTCAGGCGGTCCATGGGACGCTCCTCGATGCCCCGGAAGCCTCGAAAAAAGATTTTCCAGGGAGGGATCCGACCGCTATCCGACGGACAGACACTTTATTTTCCGGAAGCCCTGTCAAAAACTCCATCAAACACAACAAGGAATATTGATGGACAATGCCCATTGTAGACCAGCGCCCGTCCGGCGACAAGGAAAGCGCCTAGGAAACCGGAATTTCTCCCGCCCGGGCTTTCCGGTCGAGATCCCGCTCCAGGACGCCGAAGACCAAACGCATTCGACGATAATCATAGAATCCCTTGCCGGCGATCAGGCCGGCAACTCCAAAAGCGACCAATCCGATCCCCGCATAAAGATCATTGGAATGCCGGCTGAAAAAACGGAACATCGCCAGACCCACCACGGTCATATTGAGCCCGGTCGCGACATGGAGCAGGAAATTGCGCTCGATCGCCAGAAGAAACTGGTCCAGGGCAATATACTCGGAGAGAGTCTCGGGGTGGTAGTTCCGATAGGCCCAGTGACGGCTCATCAGACGCATGCGCGACCTCCTTTTGAAACATGCTCCCTCTTCTTTTCGGCTTTTTCGGCGCGATTTGTGATAGGCGTCACCGACCTAAGCCCGCTCTTCGAGTCTAGGATTTCGGGGCGGGCAGTTCAATGGCCGAGGCTTTCCTTCACAGTTCAAGACGCTCCAGGACGGGGAGAATCCTGACAAGAAAAAACGGGACCCCATGCGGGGGTCCCGTTCTCTGTGAACGTCTTCCGTTGCCGGTCGTTATGCCCCGGTTATTCGAACCTTGCGCCTTCTGAGGGCTCTGAGTCCCAGAAGACCCGCCCCCGTCCCAAACAAGATTCCTGTCGACGGCTCCGGCGTCCCCGAAAGAACCGGCGGAGCGGAGGCAAAGGAGAGGGTGATCAGGCCATTGCCGCTGTTTTCCCCGGCAACACCGACTGTTTGGGATCCAAGAGCCAAGTCGATAAAGGAACTTCCTCCGCTACCGCCAATTCCACCAAGGCTATTTCCCCCGTTTCCACCGGTATAGCCGCCTCCACCCCCCCCGCCGTAGTAGGTTCCACCCCCTCCGCCGCCGATTCCTCCGATATTGGTCAGATCCCCCTCTCCTCCGCTTCCTCCCCCGATAAAGCTCTGACCTCCGAGTCCTCCGGAGGTGCCTCCTGGGCCTCCATTTCCAGTGTAGCCGCCCCCGCCTCCACCACCGTAAGACCCGCTGCCGCCGCTACCTCCGGCTCCTGTCCCGGAAGGACTGAGAACGCCCTCGCCACCACCCGTGAGGGAGCTGCCTCCACCGCCGCCGGCGACCAGCAGGGCTGTTGCGTTCTGATAAGAGCTCCCCAGCCCCACAAAGCTGGCGCCCCCGCCTCCACCGGAGTAAGGATTGTCTTGTCCTCCGGCTTCGCCGGTCAGGATCTGAAGATTCTCCCCCGCCGTAAGCGTAAAGGCTCCTCCGATTTCCGCCCCCTTGCCCCCGCCCAAATTTTGAAAACCGCCGAGTCCACCTTGGGCACCCCATGCGGTGATGTCGTAGGTCCCGGTGGTCGGGATGGTGTATGTCTCATAGGAACCCGTAAAGGTAAAATCCACAATCGTCGCCCGGGCAGTCGCACGGTGGCCCAAGAGAAGAGCCACCGGAAGCAGGGCGATCAGAATCACTTTTCTGACAGTCATCGTATCCCCCTAATCTCCTTGAGGTGTGTGAAGAAGACTCCTTCCTTGGAATGAAAAGGCTTCACTTCGCTATCGACTTCAAAATGAAGCATGAAGTTCAAACAAGCAATTTTCATACGAGCCACAAAATCTGTATCCCGAAATATGACAATATGTCCGGATTTCCTGGGTCATGACTGCTTCTAACCGACTTCGAGGAATACGATGGAAGAAAGAAGTTGTAAAAAACCATGACTCTCGTCCATTTCACAGAGGATTGGAGAGGATTCCGGAACGGATTTTGAAAAAAACACAAGACACTTTTATCCGGACAGACTAAGGCAAAATGACTCCTTGAGACTATACTGTTTGCCTCTTTCCGTTCTGATTTTTTGGACTGGATTCCCTTAGGGAAACTCAGAAATGCATAGCTTGGGGATTTTCGGTCACATGATGCCTGTATTTCGGACAAATCCCAGTTGGACTTAAAGGTCCTCGGGTCAACAACCCTTTCCCGAAAGGGCGAAAAACTTCTCGACAATCTTGAAGCGGAATAAGGATGTCCGGATACTTCCGCATGCTCCGCAATCGGGCGGAAAGAAAGTTCCGTAAAAAATTCCCACCAGTTTCAGAAAACGAACGCGTCGGGAATCCTTCGCCAAACAAGGACCTTCCCTCTGCGCATGGCATCCAAAAACGACGCCCCCGCCGGATGAGTTCCGGCGAGGGCTTTGACGAACCTGTCGAAAGGCGGGAGAAACCCTTCAGAGTGTCTTCATGTCGATCACGAAGCGGTAACGGACATCGCCCTTGACGGTCCGGTCGTAGGCTTCGCCGATCCGGTCGACCCCGATGACTTCGACATCGGAGGTGATCCCCTTCGATGCGCAATAATCCAGCATCTCCTGGGTTTCCCGAATACCTCCGATCAGGGAGGCCGCCATCCGGCGGCGCTTTCCGATCATTGCGAACGGCTGGATCTCGATAGGCTTCTCCGGCACACCCACGAACACGAGCTGCCCGTCCCGGCGCAGGAGATTCAGATAGACGTTCATGTCATGGGGTGCCGACACGGTGTCCAGAATGAAATCGTAGCTGTTGGCGAGAGATTCCATGTTCTTCGGATCGCGCGTGACGACGAAGGATTCGGCGCCAAGTCTCTTCGCATCCGAAGCTTTTTTGTCGGAGGTGGAAAACACCGTCACATGGGCACCCATGGACGCGGCCAGCTTGACCCCCATATGACCGAGCCCGCCGAGTCCGACGACGCCGACGCGGTCTCCGGCCTTGACCCCGAACTGGCGCAGGGGGGAATAGGTGGTGATACCGGCGCACAGAAGAGGCGCGACCGCCGACGGCGGAAGATTCGGAGAAACGCGGAGACAGTATTTTTCCTTCACCACGATTTTTTGCGAATAGCCGCCGAACGTCGGCGTCTTTCCGTCTTTTTCAACCGCGTTGTAGGTCCAGACGGGAGACTGGTCGCAGTACTGCTCCTCGCCTTCCCGACAGGAGGGGCAGACGCCGCAGGAATCGACAAAACAGCCGACGCCCGCCAGGTCCCCGACCCTGAAGCCCCGGACGTTGGCTCCCACAGCGCCGACCTTTCCGACAATCTCGTGCCCGGGCACCATGGGGTAGGTCGACTGGCCCCATTCGTTCCGGGCCTGGTGGATGTCGGAATGACAGATGCCGCAATAGAGGATATCGATCAGGACGTCGTCCGCCCCGACGTCCCGGCGCTGGAAGGAAAACGGTTTCAGGGCCTCTCTGGCCCCGTGCGTGGCATATCCTTTTGTTTCGATCATGAACGAGCCTCCTGAATGCGAAAATTGGAACAGACTGTTGAAGGGTTAAGAAAAGAAGTCCCCGGCGCTTCTGGCAGACCCGGAAAAGCCCGGACAGCATCCGGCCCGATCCTCCGGTCGACCAGGGTTTTTTCGTCTCTTCTTTTATCTTCAGTGCGCACCGGGCCCTCGTCAAGGCGAGTCGGTTGCCCCCGCCGGTCCTTCCCCGTCGAGCATGGCTTCGAGGCCCGCCAGGGGGATGCCGATCCAGGAGGGCCGGTTGTTGATTTCGTATTCGATTTCGTAAAGGGATTTGCGGATGAGATACAGGCTCAGAAGCGCGCGGGTCGAAGCGTCCTCCCCCAGGAGACAGACCGGCCCGCCCTCCATCGACTTGAGATACGATTTCCAGAAGCGCCGGGACTGCCGGTGAAGCCATCGATCGAGCCAGTCTTCCCGGGTGCGATCGGACTCATCCGGCCGTAACGAAGCCGTCAGATAATGGAAGGATCGAAGCATGCCGGCGACGTCGATCAGGGGAGACGTTTTCTTGCGCCGTTCCTCGATCGGGAGAGCCGGCTCCCCCTCGAAGTCGAGAAAAACGGCATCACCTCCAGGGGTCACCAGGATCTGCCCGAGATGCAGATCTCCGTGGCAACGGATCGCGTATTCCCCGCGGACCGCCCCGCGGCAGGCCAAAAGCGTTTTTCCGAGTCGGCCGGATACTCCCGAAAAACAGTCGATCCGGTTTTGCAGAACTTCGTCGAGCGACGGACGGACTTTCGCCAGCATCCGCATCACCCGTTCATGCCGGGAATCGATTGCATGCACCAGATCCTCGACGTCCTCATCCGACAGGGGAACGGGAGCGAAGTCGGGATGACCGGGGTCCCGTCCCAGTGCCTGGTGGAGTTCGGCGGTGCGTTGCCCCGCCCGCTCGATCCAGCGGTCGACCCGGACCGCCTCCGGACAGTCCTCATCCAGGGCACATCCGGAAAGGATCTCCTTCAGACGTTCCATCAAAAAACTCCAGGCGTCCCCCCGGTTGTCGACGAATCCCTGAAGGAGCGCCACCGTCAGGGAACGGCCTTCCGGCGTAAATCCCACGAGCGCGCCGCCCGTGGGGGGAATCGGGGCGGGCGTTTCGGCTTCGGCCAAAAACGCCCCCACCTCCAGATCCGGGTTCGTTCCCGTTTCGAGATTCCGGTAGCATTTCAGGATCAGGGAACGGCCGAAGAGGAGCGACGTGTTGCTCTGTTCTCCGCCGAACGCCCGTGGCACCCCTTCCGGCGGGGACGCCAGGAGGCCGGGCAAAAGGGGGGTTGAAACCACCTGGAAACCGGCAGGGCGCTCTTCCCCGGACGAAAAGAGACCCAGCAGCTCCTGTGCGGTTTCCGGAGAGAACAGGGCATCGACGACAACCCGGTCTCCGGCACCCGGCCATCGGGCCACCGGACCGGCCGGACCGGACTGGCCGGGGGAACCCAGGCCCAACGGAAGAAAATAACGCCGGGCGGGACCTTCGGAGAACGTTGCGGAAACGACACACAGAAATACGGGATCCCCTTCCGTCCCGAGCGGCACGGCCGACTCGATCCGGACATCCGCGATCCGTCTCGATTTGTCTCCGAACCAGCGACACCGGGGGAGATATCCTCCAAGAATCATGGGCAGGTTCGAGGCCGGTCCCCATTCGGGAAAGCTCCTCCAGTCCCCCGGAGCGTCGAGGAGGGGGAGAGCCTCCTCTCCCGGCTTCACGACACCCTCCGGAGAATGTGAAACGGAAGGACTCCCGGATCCACGGGATCCAGACGGAGAAAATGCCGTCCGGACGACCAGTGATAGACGCTGCCGGTCATCAGGTCCTCCACGGCGAGGTCTCCCTGTCCGTCGGGAGCGAACGACAGCCATCCCGTCTGGACGTTGAACGGGTCCAGGTTGACCACCGCCAGGATCCAGTCCCCGGACGCCGGATCCGTCTTGGAAAAGGCCAGGATCCGGTCGTTGTCCACCGGATGAAAGACCAGCGTGTGGTTCCAGCCGAGTGCGGGATGTTCGCGCCGGATGCGGTTGATTCGGGTGATGACCCCCGAAAGGGCGTGAGGCGGTTCGGGCTCCCAGTGCCGGATTTCGTATTTCTCCGAATTCCGGTACTCTTCGCTCCCCTCCTTCAGGGGAGTGTTTTCGCACCATTCGTAGGCCGGACCGTAAATGCCGTAGCTGGCCGAAAGAGTCGCCGCGAGCATCAGGCGGACCAGGAATGCCGGCCGTCCGCCTGTCTGGAGATAGGCGTGAAGGATGTCCGGCGTGTTGGGCCAGAGGTTCGGACGAAAGAAGTCCCGGACCGGAGCGGTCGTGAGTTCGGTCATGTAGTCGACCAGCTCCGCCCGGGTATTTTTCCAGGTAAAGAAGGTATAGGACTGGGAAAAACCCGCGTGGGCGAGATGGTACATGACCTTCGGGCGCGTAAAGGCTTCCGCGAGGAAGACGACATCCGGTTCGGATTTCCGGACTTCCCGGATGAGCCATTCCCAGAAAGCGAAGGGCTTGGTGTGGGGATTGTCGACCCGGAAGATCCGGATCCCCTGTCCGACCCAGAACAGAACCACATTCCGGAGCTCGGCCCACAGATTCTCCCAGTCGTCCGTCAAAAAATCGAAAGGGTAGATGTCCTGGTATTTCTTGGGGGGGTTCTCGGCGTAATGGATGCTTCCGTCGGGACGGTGCCGGAACCAGTCGGGATGCTCCGTCACATAGGGATGGTCGGGGGAACACTGGAAAGCAAGATCCATCGCCACTTCGAGACCCGCCTCGCCGGCCTTTTTCACGAACGTCCGGAAATCCTCCAGCGTCCCCAGCCGGGGATCGATCGCCGTGTGTCCCCCCGACCGGGCGCCGATCGCCCAGGGCGATCCCGGAACGTCCGGCCCGGCATTCGGGGTGTTGTTCGGACCTTTCCGGAAGGATTCCCCGATCGGATGGACCGGAGGAAGGTAGACGACGTCGAATCCCATCGCCGCGATCCGGGGAAGGCGATCCATCGCTTCCAGGAGCGTGGCGTGGCGACCGGGAACCGGTCCCGCGCTTCGGGGAAAGTATTCGTACCAGGCTCCCCGGAGAGCCCGCTCCCGTTCGATGTGGACCGCGCGCTCCGCCGCGGATTCGGTGACGAAACGGGGATCCGGGAAAGAACCGGCCAGAGCGCCCATCCCCCGATCCAGCGCCAGTTCGACAGCTTCGGAAGAATCCGGTCGGGTCTCCCACCGGGAGACCCACTCCAGAAGGTCCTTGCGCACCGCTTCGTCGGGAGCCCGGTCGGCATGCCGCCGGACGATTTCCGCGCCTTCGAGAAGCTCCAGGGCATAGTCTTCCATCAGGCGGGCGCCGACTTTCTTCGAAAACCCCTCCTGCCAGTGAGCGATCTCGTCCACCCAGGACCGGACCCGGAAACCCGCCGTTCCCGGACGGTCGAAGACCAGTACCCCTCTCCACCGGTCGTTGCCTTCCGGATGCATCGGAAAGGTCTGCCAGTCCGATTCTCCGGGAGGGCGGAAATCCAGCTGAACCCGCAGGGGCTCGTGGCCGTCGACGATGACGTCGGCCAGAACCTCCACAGGCTCCCCGGGAATCCGGCGCACAGGACAGGCCCCTTGGTCGACCTCCGGGAAAAGACGTTCGACGACGACCCTCTGCCGGCCACGAGGACCCGCATCGGGAGGAGGGGAAGAGGACGCGGCGCGTTTTCTGGGCATCGGAGAACCTCCTTAGGGAAAGGCGGGTGGGTTTCTCCGGGAAGAGGGCCCGCACGGACCTTACCCGGAAAACATCGGAGCAGAGAGAGTTCGCGAAGGGGAAAAACCAGAAAAGGCAGGAGAACGGGAAGAGGGAGATGGCTCCTGCCGTCCCCGGCGATCTCCCGGACTTGTCTTTCAGCTTATCGGCTCGACCGGAAAAAGACAAGTCGCCATAGTCATGTCCGGTCGCTATCTTTCCCCGGAAGAAACGGAAAAAAACCGGAAAAACAAACAATTTTTTCGATGGTTGTCTCTGCAAAACATTCCGATAAGGATCCTTCTGTCAACTTTCCTTTACACCGGAATCGCTCCCGACCGCGGGTGCACCATCGTCCGGTCGGCCTGAAAGCGGTATCCGGGCTCTTCCCCTGGGAACCATTTTGGAATAAAATTTGCTTGTTTTGTTTCTCCAGTGACGGGTATCACATCCCGAAATCCGGGGGCGCCCGGAATAACGAAATAACGACAAGACAAGAGGACCAACCCCGAATATCCGGGAGGAGAACGGCCGGACATGCCGCCAGACACCCACAGAGCCCAAAAGACGGAAGAAAGGGAAATCCGATGAACTTTTCCGTCCTCTCACAGGAAGAGATCGAAGCGCTCCTGAAAGACACCCGCGAATCTGCGGGGAAATCGCCGAATCCCGTCCGCGACGAAGTGACAGGGCTCTACAACCTCGGATTTTTCGCGGAAGAGTTCCGTCGGGCCCAGGCCCGTCTAATCCGACAGAAGTT
This sequence comes from Nitrospirota bacterium, assembly GCA_021826965.1. Taxonomy (GTDB): domain Bacteria; phylum Nitrospirota; class Leptospirillia; order Leptospirillales; family Leptospirillaceae; genus Leptospirillum_A. Next base: position 31,274 of record JAKAYA010000006.1, on the reverse strand, counting down.
TCCCTGCACGATCGGGATCGTCCGGGTGGACGGCATCCCTTCCCTGACAGGAAAAAAGGACATCAACGCGCGCATTTTCTGGGCCAAATTCGGAAAGCTTCTCCGTACGGCCACGCGGGAAAAGAGCGAAGACCTCATCGCCGTCATCGAGCCGGGCCTCTTTGTCATTCTGGTGCCCAACGACCTGCCTCACGCGATTCTCGTGATGGAGCGGATCCTGTATTCGGTCGAAACCACACCCTTCAGCGACTGGGGCGAAATCGACGGCGCGGATTTTCAGGTGAGCCTGACCGAAGTCAATCCGAACGAAGAGCTGGATCCGATCCTGTTCCGGGTCTCCAAGGGGATCCAGTACGTGTCCCTGGCGAAAAACACCCGGTGGCACTGGGAGCACAGCAGCGGACAGGTCTTCATGCGTCTGTCTTCTCCGAATGCCGCAGAAGACGCATCCGCATGAGGGGAACCGGCTTTTTTCTTCCGTCCGGCGGTCGGCCCGATTTTCCCTTCCCCCCTGCTCGCCGCATCGGGTACAATGACTCCGGTTACCCGGACCTTCCGTCTCCCGGCCGGAAGGAGCCTGCCGAAAAGGCCAGCCCGGACGACTCTTCCGTCCGGGCCCTGATCGGGAGACCTTTCGGGAAAAAGTCCGGCCGGACCGTCTAGACGCATGGACCAGGCGGAACACTGGATACGACGACTTCGCGGACAGACGGAGGATTCCTTCGAAATGAGGACAGTCGAAGAACCCAAGACCCGGGCCAAAAACGCTCTCTTCAAGCTTCTCGAGCTCTCCCTGCCCCCGACGCCGGAAAACTTCACCCGGTTCTTCTACGAAAAGGACCTTCCGTCCATGGAAGACCTTTTCCGGAAGCTTCTGGACCTGACCCTGTGCCTGTCCGAAACTTCGGATCAGCCCCATCTGGCCCGGGACCTGAACGCGATCCGGAACCTCCTGGACTCGGATCAGGTTGCCCTTCAGACCCACCCACAGATCGAGACGCTTCTGGAGCGGATGCTGCTGTCCCGGAACGAAATCCGGAAGGTTCCCAGGGCCCCTCTTCCGGAGCCTCCGCTCCCGACCGTCCTGTCCCACGACCCTTCGCGCGAATCGTCCACAAGCCGGAAAAGGCCCCTCTTCAATCACCGCCTGACGGAACCGGAAGACCTTCCGGAGTCCCGGAAAAACCCGTCCGACACCGGAGGAAGAGCGGAGACGCGTCCCGAAGGCATCGCCTCGACTCTGGCCAATCTGTCCAGGGAAGCGGCCAAGCTCCAGTCCCAGATGAACCATATCCAGAACCTGGTCCAGACGATGGAAAACCGGATGGGAACCCTCCAGAAGCACAACCGGAAGGTCACACGGGAAGCGAATATCGATCCGCTGACCGGGGTTCTGAACCGCCGGGGACTCCAGCACCGTCTGAGCTTCCTCCGGGACCCGGTCCTGTCGCTTCTGATCTTCGACCTGGACGACTTCAAGACGGTCAACGACAAGTTCGGACACAACGCGGGAGACGAGGTCCTGCGGAAGATCGCCCACGGCGTCCGGACCCTGGTCCGGAAAGTCGATCTCTTCAGCCGGTTCGGCGGAGATGAATTCATCATCGTGATGCCGGCACTCGAAATCGCGCAGGCCCGTTTCGTCGCCGAGCGGATCCGGAGCTACATCGCTTGCATGCCGGTCCTCGTGGGAACCGGTTCGCTCACGATCACCGCAAGCTTCGGCCTGACCGGCACCGACATGCATGGAGCCCAGAAGATGGACGATCTGCTCGAACTGGCCGACAGCGCGCTCTATCAGGCCAAGAACCAGGGCAAGAACCAGATCTGCGTCACCAACCCCATCGCCTGAACCCGCCGGACAAGGTCCACATCGCCCACCCCCCGAAAAACGGAAGCAGAAGGAGCAGGGAAGACGGCTCCGGCGTCGCCGCCACGGCCGGTTCCCCAAGGATGCCACCGCTTCCCGGATACCCCGTCCACCCCGGAGGAAGAGTGATGGACAGGGCCGGATCCAGAGAGGACGAACCGGTCAGGGTCGAAGAACCATAGACATACGCCGAAAGTCCGGCTTCGTAGGCGATCGATCCTCCGTCGGGGATCGTGAACGGGTTGGAGAGGGCGTAGGATCCGGTCTGGCCGATTTGGACCGACGCATACCGGGCCGGACAAGAACAGGAAGAAAGACTGATGGCGATGCTGGCCGCTCCCCCGACTTCACCGGAAGGCATGCCGGGCGGCGACAGGATCGTGGCAGCGACTGTCCATCCGATGGCAGATGTAAGCGTGGCGGGAGCCGGACCCGCTCCGGTATAGACGAAACGGATCGTGTTGATATAACTGGCGGTCGCGTTCGTCGATGTCCCGGCCGTGTTTCCTGCAAAGACAGACAGATCCGGCAACCCCGCCGCCGTCAGGTCGATCGAAGCGGAGCCGGAAGGCGCGGAAGATGTGACCGACAGATTCGTGCTGGCATTTGGAACAAGCAAGGACGTGTTCGTCTGGCACGACAAGCCACAATTGTCCGGCCCCGTGACGACATCGAGATATTCTTCCGGGGTGAACGGAACCACCGGAATCAGGGCCCAGGCCAATGAGCCATTCATCAGAACCGATCCCAGAACGATCCCGAAAATCATAAGCCGGATCCTCTTCATGGCCCTTCCCCCTTTTGACGCAGGATCATTCCCGATTCCCCAGTCCCGACCACCGGGCTCTTCCCGGACCCCGTTCCGCGCGAAATCCCTCCAGAATCCGAAAAACCCTCTGACCGGCCTAGCAAAGACCTTGCAAGGACACCTTTCCCGAACAATCCGCCTTTCTCCGCCCCACCTCCGATCAAAATTGTGTCGAAAATCACAACATGTGTCAGAAATGTTGACAATGCCGGAACCGTCCTGATCATCCGGACCCTTGCGAACCCCCTTTCACGTTCGATCCCGGCCACGTCCCGAGCAAAAGTTTGACCTCGACAGCAAAGTGTCTCATGATAAATTTCAAGAATGTGAACGGGCCATAGATCTATTATTTGTTTTTATGAAATCCTCGAAGAATCCCCTCGATTAAACAGCGAATCGAGGGAGGAATAAGGAATTCACCGAAAATACGCCGCGGCAAGATCAAGCCGGGAGAGACCGAAGGATTGTGAAAGTCCCCCCGAAAAAAGAATCCCGGCACGGGCCAGCTTCCCGAAAGACCCGGGCCGACAGATCGGAAGCGGCCGGCGAAAGCGTCCCGAAATCGGGACCGGATCCCCCGACCGGTTTCTCCGATCTCTCCCTTTTCCTCCGCAATCTCCGAAAGGACCTCAAAAAAGGGAACCCTGAAACAGGCGCAGCGCTTGTTCTCCTCGAACTCGACTCTTTCCGGGGCGCGAACGAGAATCTGGGAAAAGATGCCGGAGACCGGATCCTGGCGGAAGCGGAAAAACGGATCGCCTCCGTTCTGTCCGGAAGAGAACTGGTTGGCCGGACGGGCGAGAACGAGTTCGGCCTTTGGCTACCCGTCAACCGGGAAGACGTCGATCGCTTCACCGGGACACTTCGTTCCTGTTTCGAGCGTCCCTTTGAAGCGGGGCATACCGTCCGGCATTTGAAGGCCTCGACCGCCGTGGCGATTTTTCCGGAAGATGGCGACACGGCCGACCGGCTTTTTCAAAGTGCGCGCGTCGGCCTTCACCGCTCAAAGGAGACCGGATCGGACGCTCTTTTTGTTCCGGACTCCACCGGCATCGTGGAGACTGCGCTTCTGGCCGACCTCGAACGCGCGCTCGAGAACGAAGAGATTTCCCTGGTCTACCAACCCCGGATCGACCTGCAAAAAGGGAAAATCTCCGGGGTCGAAGTCTTTGCGGCATGGAACCATCCCTCTCTCGGACTGTTGACGCATGACAGGTTCCTGCCGGCCGCCGAACAATCCAGCCTGATCACGCCTCTGACGCACCGGATCCTTCACGAAGCCCTTCGGACGTGCCGGCCGGAACTCTTTCCCGATGGCAGCGGATCCGTGAGCGTCCGGCTGTCCTCCCGCATCCTGAACCATCCGGAACTTCCGGAGATGATCCGGGACATTCTCCGAAAAACCCGCACCCGCCCGGACCGTCTGGCCCTCGAAATTCCGGAACGCGCGCTCTCAAGCGAATCCCGTCGACAGGCATCCCATCTTGAGTCCCTTTCCCGGATGGGTGTTTCCCTGACGATCGGCGATTTCGGGATCGAAAAGACCTCCCTTTGGTCTCTTGCGCACTCCCCTGTCAATGGAATCCGGCTCAACGAGTCCTTCATCGCCCGGTTGACGACCGATACCCGGGACGCCGCCCTCGTTCGCTCCCTGATCGGACTCGCCCACAACCTCGGCATGTCGGTCGTCGCGGAAGGCGTCGAGTCGGAAGATGCCTTCGCGCGACTCGGAGAATACGGTTGCGACTACGCCCAGGGCGGTCTGATCTCTCCGCCCGTATCCTCCGGAGGTCCGCTGGAAGACCGTCTGCACTCGGGCTTTTCGCCACCGGTCCTCTCCAGGCATCACACCCCCCGTCCGGTCGAACCGGACGGTCCGATTCCGTTCGATCCCCATACCGTTCTGAAACAGATGATCCGGGAGACGTCCGGTCTGACGGGGGAGGCTTTCTTCCGCGCGACGATCCGGACCCTTGTCCACCATTTCAAAGCCGATTTCGTTTTCATCGCCTCCCGGAATCCCGACGACGACGAGGAAGTCGAAGTGATCGCATCCCTCCGGGGAAACGAAGAAAAAAGCGGCTGGTCGTTCCGGGTTCCGGGCACCCCCTGCGAACTCGTCTACGCCGGCGAAGAAAAGACGAAGGACTGGTCGTCCCTTCGAACCGGCTCCACGGTCCGGGTGAACCAGGAAGTTTACCGCCTTTTCGAAAGCGCGCGAGGAACCCGCTTCGAGTCGTTCCTTGGAGTCCCCCTCTTCGACGACGCCCAAAACCAGATCGGACATATCGCCATTTTTTTTGAAACCCCGTGGGCCGGACTTTCCCACCGACACCATGTCGTCGAACTCGTCGAACTTCTGTCTCTGAAAGTCCAGTCGGAGCTGAACCGGACCCGAGCGGAACGGGAGAGGGAAAAGACAGAACTCCGACTGAAAAAAACCAACCGGAAGCTCCTCCTCGAATCGATCACCGATCCCCTGACACGTCTCTACAACCGCCGCCACTTCTCCCGTTGCATGAAAGACGCGTTCGGGTCCATGGAAGACGGACAACCTACTCTCGGACTTCTCCTGATCGATGTCGACCGGTTCAAGAGCATCAACGACACGTTCGGCCACGATGCCGGAGACCGGGTTTTGCAGCATGTCGCATCCCTCCTGAAAGGGAACTGCCGCCCCGATGTCGACCGGGTTTTCCGGGTCGGAGGGGAAGAGTTCGCAATCCTGTGCGGAGGGAAGCTGGAGCCCAAAGATCTGCAGAGGCTTGGGGAACGGATCAACCGGGCGTTCTGTTCCGCTTCGCTGCCCGACATCCCGGACAGACCCCTGACGGTGAGCATCGGCTGCGCCCTTCCGAAACCGCAGGATTCCTCCTGGAATGCTCTGTACACACGAGCCGACAGAGCGCTCTACCTTGCAAAACACTCCGGACGAAACCGCACCGTCCTGGACGGACACCCGCCCGATCGACGATCGGACATCCTCGAGGAAGGGAACCGGTAACGATCCCCGCGTCCGCTTTCCTTCCGGCACTCTTGCCCGTCTTGACTCGCTTGCGGATCTGTACCGGAGAGAGCCTCCTGTCTTCGATTTGAAATCAAAAATTGATGAGTGTAATTTCATTCTGGGTCCTTCCGAAAATCCCGTCAGGGAAATGGGTGTTGACGAGCTTCGACAAAACGCGACGTCCTGAAGAATCGGAAGCGGACCCTTGACCGGGAAAATCCTTCCCGGATTCGGGAAAGGATCAAAGGAACGGCCATTTCGCAGGATACAATGTTGGCAGGAAGAGACGGACTCTCGAGACTGCCCAGGTTCGGAGATGTGCAGACATGCAGTCAGGCAGAGACGATGAAGTGGGGGTGTTGCGGCGGTTGCTTCAGTATCAGACCGTCATTCTCCAGAGCCAACGGGATCTTCTTCATCTGGACAATCCCCGGGAAATGTACCAGAAGCTCGTGGACAACATCGTCTTGCAGACGGAAGCCCTCGGGGCCACCATCATCGTTCAGGATGTCCAAAACGATCTGTTCCTGATCGAAGCCGCCCGGGATGTGGATGCGCCCCCGACAGACGGGGAAAAGAACGGCGACGGATTACGTTCGTCCCCCGTCGGAGCGATCTGCCCGACTGTCGTGGCCCGGAACGTTTTCCAGACCGGACAAAGAGAAGGTCCGATGGACCCCGGCCGGTCGGACCTGACACGGGAGGTCGAGGACATCCGCCCCATGTACGGACAGGTACGAAGCGTCATGGCCTTTCCGGTCAAACTGGAAAAAAGCGGCAAACCTGTCGCCGTCCTCGTGATCGAAAGCGGGGAGCTTCAGCATTTCAGCCCCGAACTGATCAACACGCTGGAAGAGCTTGCCATCGCCCTGGGGCTGGCCCTGAACCGCCACCAGGAACGACAGGAACTGGAAAAGATCAAGAACGAAGTGGAAATTCTCGCTTTTCACGACGCCCTGACCCATCTTCCGAATCGGAGGCTCCTGGAAGACAGCCTCGAAGGCGCCATCGAGAGGGCCGAGCGTTACCAGATCCCCCTGGCGGTCTGCATGCTCGATCTCGACGGATTCAAGCCGATCAACGACGCGCATGGGCACGAAGCGGGAGACCAGGTTCTTCTCGAAACGACCTCCCGGCTGAAGGATTGCCTCCGGCAGTCCGACTTTCTGGCGCGCCTCGGAGGTGACGAGTTCGTCCTCCTCCTCGAAGGAATCCGGGACGAAGACGCCCTGGCGGCGATCCTCGAAAAAATCGGCATCGCCATCCGCCAGCCCATCCGGCTTGCAAACGGTGCATCGGTCATGGTCCAGCTGAGCGCGGGCGTTTGCCTCTTTCCCCGGGAGTGGAGCAAGAATCCCGACATGCTCCTCCGACTGGCCGACCAGGCCCTTTACGAAAGCAAGTCCAACAAGACAGTCCGGCAACGCTTCTGGACAATGTTCAGGCAACCGGTTCCCGACCGGAAGGGATAGTCTCTCTTCCGGCTCTTCGACAAGCCTCTCTCCCGCTTTCCGCAGGACGAAACGGAGGTTTGCTTTTCCCCGACCCTGTGGTAAAATCCGTATGTGGAAAAAATCAATAATTTAAGATCAATATTTATTATTGAAATTAAAAAACACAACCGGAGACATTAAGGATGGATTTTCAGACTCCCATTCCCGTAATCGAGGAATCGATCACTTCTGTTTCTGTTCCGGAAGAAGTGTCCTCCGGTCGCACTCCATTGCCGAAGATTCCCCGGGAGTTTTTCGAACGGTCCACCGGCAAGGCCGTCTTTTTCCTCCTTTACGCCACAGCCCTCTGGCTCCTGCCGGCGGCGGGGATCTATCGTCTCGCCTCAGACGGGTCGTTGGGATGGGGCATCAAGGCCCCCGCCATCTTTCTGCTGGCACTGGTGGCCCAGCAGGGCCTTCACCTGTTCGGATGGATCGGTCACGAATCCTTTCACTTCAACCTGTTCAAGAGCAAGAAGGCCAACGTCGCGACAGGTCTCCTCTTCTCTTCCCTGATCGTAGGCCACAACGGATTCGGATTCGCCCTGTCACACTGGCATCACCACCGGTTCACCAACCAGCCGGAGGACCCGGACTGGCAAGTCTTCGCCCGTTTCCGGACAGCGCTGAGCCGCTTCCTGTTTGCCCGTCTCATGGCCGACGTCCGCTATCTCGGAAACGGACTTCTGGCCGCCGCGGGAAAATGGGACAAGGACATGCGGGGATTCCCCCTGGGTCCCTCGGAAATCCGGTGGTACGCGCGGGCGAATCTTTTGGTGTCCGCCTTCTGGCTCCTTCTTTTCGGAACCCTTGTTGACCTCCATCCGGTTCCGGGACTCCTGTCCGTCGGCTTGCCGCTCCTCCTCATCACCCTCCTGACCGGTCTTCGCCCCTACCTTGAACATGCGGGAACGGGCCGAAGTCTCTTCACCACCTCCCGGACACGCACCTCTCCTCTCCTCTCCGCCTTCTATTACTTCAACAACTATCACCTCGAACACCATCTCTACCCGCGGGTTCCCTGCTACAACCTCGCACGGGTCCACCACTGGCTGTCCGAAAAAGGCTTTCTCGCCAAAGGGGGAGCTCTCGTCGAACACGGCTTCTGGAACAACCTCCGGTATGTGACCCGCCGTTACCAGTATCCCGGACAATAAGCAGCGATCAAGGAGAAACAGATCCCTCCCCTCCTTTCGGACTGTGGGCATTCCTTGCGACATCCCCATGCACGAAATGCGGCCGTTCGTTCCCCGAACGGCCTGTTCGCTATCGACCGGTCCTTTTCCGGCGACGGACGGAGAAAGCCGGAGGCCGCAGAGCCAGCCAGAAATACCCGTAAGGACTCACCGTGAAATGGAAGTGGGCCCGTTCGAGAACCGGAAAGGGGGTCTGGCTGAAGAGTTCGACCGGCGTATATCCCCGAAAGCGGGACAAATCGAGAAGGACGGATTCGGTGCGGTCCGACAGGTTGTTGATGACCATCACCACCTCGTCTCCCATCTCCCGCAGACAGGCGAAAACATGACGGTTCTTCGGGTGGAGGACGGTCATGGCCCCCCGTCCGAAAACGTGGCTCGACTGCCGGACCTCGATCATCTGGCGGAGCACGTTCAGGGGACTGGTGGGATAGCGGATCTGGGTTTCCACGTTCACAACCTGGTAGCCGTAGACCGGGTTCTGGATCGGCGGGGCGTAGAGGTCCGACGGATCGGCCGTCGAGAATCCCCCGTTCCGGTCGAATGACCACTGCATGGGCGTGCGGACGCCGTTCCGGTCTCCCAGGTGAACATTGTCCCCCATGCCGATCTCGTCGCCGTAATACAGGATCGGCGTACCCGGCAACGTCAGGAGGAGGCTGTGCATCAGGTCGATCTTGCGACGGTCGTTGCCCATGAGGGGGGCCAGCCGCCGGCGGATGCCGAGATTCAGGCGCATCCGGGGATCTTCGGCATAGGTCGTCCAGAGGTAGTCCCGTTCCTGGTCGGTCACCATCTCCAGCGTCAGTTCGTCGTGGTTCCGGAGGAAGATCGCCCACTGGCAGTTGGCCGGAATCGCAGGGGTCTGCTGGAGAATGTCGGTGATGGGCTTCCGGTCCCCTTGCGCGATGGCGATGAAAAGCCGCGGCATCAAGGGAAAATGGTAGGCCATGTGAAATTCGTCCCCGTCCCCTTCCCCGAAATAGGGCAGCACGTCCTGCGGCCACTGGTTGGCTTCCGCCAGGAGCATCCGGTCCGGAAACTCCCGGTCGATCTCGGCCCGGAGCCTCTTGATGAAGGTATGTGTTTCCGGAAGGTTCTCGCAGTTGGTCCCTTCCCGTTCGAACAGGTACGGAACCGCGTCGCAGCGCAGGCCGTCCACTCCCAGGGAGAACCAGAACTTCACCACGGTCAGGAGTTCGTCCTGAACCTTGGGGTTGTCGAAGTTCAGATCCGGCTGGGAATGGAAAAACCGGTGCCAGTAATACTGGCGCGTCTTCGGCTCCCAGGTCCAGTTGGACTTTTCCGTGTCGCTGAAAATGATCCGGGTCCCCTTGTACCGGTCGGGGGTATCGCTCCAGACATAGTAGTCCCGAAACGGTGAAGAGCGGGACGACGATGCCGAAACGAACCACGGATGCGTGTTGGACGTATGGTTCATCACCAGTTCGGTGATGACCCGGAGGCCCCGTTTGTGGGCTTCCGAAAGGAAGACCTGGAACTCTTCCATCGTGCCGTAGGACGGGTATACCTTGTAGTAGTCCCGGATGTCATACCCGTCGTCTTTCAGGGGGGAGTCGGTAAACGGCAAAAGCCAGAGGGTGGTGATTCCGAGCTTCTGCAGATAGTCGAGTTTGGCCGTCAGGCCGGGGAAGTCTCCCCACCCGTCCCTGTTCGAATCAAGAAACGATTTCACGTGCACTTCGTAGATGATGGCATCCTTGTACCATCCCGGCTCAGGTTTGATGCCGCTCATGTCCGACCCTCCGTTTTACGGCTGCCCCGCGGCTTCGGCGGAGGAAGAAGACGAAACCAGATGAACGAGTATGGTGTCATGGTCACGAGATACGGATGGAGGGGAATCCGGGGAAACACCGTGTCCCCGAACAGTTCGTGGGGGACCAGACCGGCGAAATCCGAAAGGTCGAGATATCCGCAGACCGAGGTCTTCGACAGGTTGTGGATCAGAAGGCACACCTCGCCTCCGGCCCGTCGGAAAAAGGCGTAGATCGACGGGTGGCCGCTTTCGATGACACCGAACTGCCCGTGCGCGTAAAGGGCGGTCTGGCGGTTTCGGATCGCAATCATCTGACGGACGTTCCAGAGATGGGAGTCCGCGAACCGCTCCTGGCTCTCGACGTTGACCATCGTATAGCTGTAAAGGGGGTCGTCGATCACCGGGTTGTAAAGCTCTTCGGGGTCGGCCGTCGAAAATCCCCCGTTGCGGTCCGCGGACCACTGCATCGGCGTGCGCACGGGGTTGCGTCCCGGCAGGTGGGGGTGATCCCCCATGCCGATTTCATCGCCGTAATAGATCACCGGTATCCCGGGAGAGGTGAGAAAGAGGCTCATCACCAGCTGGATGCGGCGGCGTCCGTTTTCCATAAGACGCGCCACGCGGGAAAGGACCGGGCGCTCCGACGGAACCTCCGGAGCCAGCGGAAAAACGCATGTGTCTCCGTCGGATTCGGCGAACTTTTCGAACGTCTCTTCCGACCTCTCCCGCAGGTCCAGTGTCCAGTGAATGGGGCAGTCCTTGCGGGCATGGATCTCCTTGCCCCCTTCCCGGACCATCTGGGCCAGGGGATCCTTGTTTTCCGAGCGGATGGCGCTGATGACCGACGGAAAGAACCCGCTCAGATGGTAGTACTGACGGGGATCCTTCCGGAGTTCCGTACGGCTGGGGGAACCCACCTCGAACAGGAACACCCGGTCGGGAAAGCTTTTCTTCAGGGGATCCAGAATGGGCTGGAAAACCCTGAACGGATCGGTGACCAGCTCGATCTCCCCGTTCTTCATGCGATGGAGACGACCGGATCCCGCCAGACGGAAGCCGTCGATGTCGAGGGTGAGCCAGTGCTCGAACACGCGCCGGATCTCTTCCAGAATCTCCGGGTCGGCGTAGTTGATCGCGGGCTCGTCCTTGTGGTCCTGGTACCAGTAATATTGCCCGGTGTCGTCGTCCTGGGACCAGTTCGCGACCTCGGGGGTCTCCTTGTCCGGGGCCTGGGCAAGCTTCAGGCGTTCGGACCAGAAATAGCTCTTCCTCAGATAGCGGGACTGGCGATTTTTCGATTCGGAGAACCAGACGTGCTGGTCGCTGGTCGCGTTCACCGGCAAGGAAAGAACGACCCGGATTCCCAGGGAGTGGGCTTTTTCCAGCACCATCAGGAAATCGGACAGCGTCCCCAGCACCGGATCGAGACGCATCCAGTCCACGAGGGGATGGCGCATGTTGCCGGAAAAGGACTGGAACGGGCAGTTCAGGATGACGGCCTTCACCCCCAGACGGGCAATGTACGGCATCCGTTCCGCCAGACCCCGGAAGTCTCCCACTCCGTCTTTCGTGGCATCGGCGAAACTCCGGAGATAGATTTCGTAGAGGACCCCCTGCTGGATCCAGATTTGGGACTGCTCGCTCATGACCTCTCCTGTCTTTTGGCGCCGTCTTCCCGATAGAGAACCGTAAAGGGGGCCTGTTTCATGGCCTCTTCCAGGCGAAGGAAGGAAGGGTTCCCCGGCAACGTCGGAACGATTCCTCCGGTGAAGAGGTGGTGCCATTCTCCCCGTCCGGCAGAGTCCGGGAGAGGCAGACGCCGCCCGTCGTACCGGCTCTCCCGGACCGTCAGCGATCCTTCTCCGAGGGTGTTCCGGTACCGTCCGGAAACGACGACCAGAATATCCTGTCCCGGCAGGCTCCGGAGAAATCCGGTCATCCCCTCCTCCTGCTCCCATCCGGGATCCAGGGGGCGGTAGCTGCCCTCGAAAAACAGACCGGGGTTCCGGCGTCGGACCGCAAGGAGCGTCCAGACCAGGAACATCTTGATCCGTCCGTCCTTCCAGTGCTCCAGAAGACGATGGAAAAGTCCCGCGGGGTCCGACTCCCGCTCTTTGTGGATCGCGGCAAGCGATTTTTCGCGCAGGGCATAATCGACCGGCCGGCGGTTGTCGGGATCGACAAGGGAGTAATCCCAGAGCTCCGATCCCTGGTAAAAATCCGGCACTCCCGGAGACATCGTCTTGAGAACGAGCCACGAAAGGCTCTGTGCCGCTCCTTCCCGGGCAACATGCCCCACGAAGGTCTTGAAATCCTTCCGGAAGGGGCTCCGGCGTTTCGGACCGAAAATGGACCGGACGAAACCGCACAGGGCTTTTTCGTAGGCCGTGTCCGGGGAAATCCAGTTGGAATGGAGCTTGGCTTCCCGAGCGACCTTGACGGCATACTGCTCCATCCGGTCCAGGAAGACACCCTCTTCGTCCAGAAACAACGGCCAGGCTCCCACCAGCGTCTGATAAAGAAACAGCTCCAGGGACGGATCCGGAACCGGTCCCGCTCCCTGGGATCCCCGAAGGGACCGGTTCCAGCGCATCCAGCGAGCGACGACCTCCGTCCAGTCCTCACGGTATTCCGACAAAAGGTGGATCCGGGCCCGGACGTCCTCGCTTCTCTTGGTGTCGTGGGTCGACGTGGCCGACATAGTCAGCGGATGGCTTTCCCGCCGTCGACGGTTGAAGGCATGGAACGCTTCCGGACCCAGCTCTTCCGTCCGGGGATCTCCGCCGACCTCGTTCAGCGAGATCAGCGGGCTGTACCGGTAGAAGGCCGTGTCCTCGACGCCCTTGGCCATGACCGGCCCGGTGAACTGCTGCCAGCCATGGACGAAGTCCTTCCAGCGCCGGCTCCGTCCTTCCGGGGCATCCGGAGGGATGTCGAGCGACAGGATCCGCTCGAAAAACTGGTAGAGCCCCTGCCGGCGTCCCCGATGCCTCCTCCGCGCCTCCGAGAGGACCTCCCGGATCCGCTCCTGGTCCGGGCCCGACGGTCCCTCCTCCCGCAAGTAGGTCCGGTAGACGGAGAGACAGGCGGACACTTCGACAATCCCGGCCTGCAGCTCCCGGAAGGGCAGTTCCCGGGCGGTGCGTCCGTTCTGGGCGAGGGACTCGAGCATCAGGGTCAGCCGCCGGAGTTCTCCTCCGAGCAGGGTTTCCGCCACGTATTTTTTCAGATGATACACCATCTCGGCGAAATCGGCTCCGGGCGAGATCTTCCGGGCATACCATTCCCGCAGGAACCGGATCCCTTCCGGGTCGCCGGTGGCCGCCATCGCCCGGTTCATGAATTCGTACCCCGTCGTTCCCAGGACCGGCCAGTCGGAAGGCAGGGATTCTCCGTCCGACAGGATCTTTTCCACCCAGACGGACGCGGGAAGATCCGGACGGGCCTGACCCAGGCGGAGGACGAGTCTTCTCAGATACGCCGCCGGGTCCCGCAATCCGTCGACGTGGTCCACCCGAACCCCCGTCACGATCCCCTTCTCCACCCATTCGAGCAGGGTCCTGTGAAAGGCTTCGAAGACCCGCTCGTCTTCCATCCGGACGCCCGCCAGATCCGCCACGTCGAAGAACCGCCGGTAGTTCAGCGTCCGGGTGACGGTTTTCCAGTGGGACAGCCAGTAGACCTGTTCGTCCAGGAGGGAGTCCAGGCGGTCGAAAGAAGAGGGAATGCCCCGGATGCCGTTGAATTCGGAGAGGGACCGCTCGAGAGCGTCCCGGAACGGGAGACTGGTGCGCCACAGGCTCCGGAGACCCTGGCGAATTCTGTCTCCCGACCGGCTCCGGAGGCGACGGAGGAACTTTCCCGGATCTCGGGAAGACATGCGTCCGATGTCTGCGAAAATGCCTCCCAGGGCTTCCCGGGCCGTGCCGGCTCCCTCCCGGGAGTCCTCCGCGAGGAACCCGTCGATCTCGCGGAGAACGGGCGCGAGCGTTCCGGGATCGACCGGCAGAAGGGTCTCCCAGTAGCGCACGGCGAAGCCCCGCCGGCCGAAGGTCAGCTCGAGCTCCCGGTTTTCCAGGACCTTCTGGTAGGAGGCCCCAAGGATGGGAAGGCTGATCCGGTGTTCGAGGGCGCGCTGGGGGGGGTCCCAGTCCACGTCGAAAAACAGGGCGGAGCGGGAAGACTCCCCGTTTTCCAGAAGATCCCGCCACCAGGGGTTCTCGAAATGCGCGGCCATGTGGTTGGGGACGATATCCAGAACCATCCCCATGCCGCGGCGGGCGAGCGCCTGGCCCAGACGTTCGAGATCCGACCGGGTGCCGACATCGGGGTTCAGACGGGTGGGATCGGTGACGTCGTAGCCGTGGACGCTTCCCGAACGGGCCGAGAAAAGGGGAGAGGCGTAGACGGTCGTTATGCCGAGCTTTTCGAGATAAGGAACGAGACGAAGGGCCTGGGACAGACGAAATCCCCGGTGAAACCCCATCCGGTAGGTTGCAAGGGGCCGCGAATCCCCCGGCTTCGCTTGCGTCGTCACCGGATGTCCTCCCCTTCCAGAACCCGCACCTGGTAGGGCAACAGGAAGTGGGGACGCCCGGAGTCGCCTTCCCGGGAATCGAGGAGCAGGCGGCCTTCTCCTTCCCATCCGAGATCGCGGCGAAGCCAGACCGGCGGAACGGGACGCTCCCGATCCGTCAGATTCCAGAGCACCAGAAGACGGGATCCGTCCTGTCCCTCCCGCCGTTGGGCGAGAACGCCGTAACGGGGTCCCGCCACCCGGTGCCCGGCGGCGTCCATCCGGTCGGGAAGCCGGAAGGCGGGGCGGGATTTCCGCAGAAGGACGAGTTTTTTGTAAAACGCCAGGATACGGCCTTCCCGGCTTCCGGACGAAAATCCGGAGGGATCCGTGACCAGACGGGATGCCTCGAAGGTCTGCGGATCCTGGGGATCCGGAACCTCCCCGGTCCAGCCGAAGGAAGCGAATTCCCGTTTCCGGCCTTCCCGGACGGCCCGGACAAGATCCGGATCGCCGTGGCTCGAGAAATACTGGAACGGGCGCCTTTCCCCATATTCTTCTCCCATGAACAAAAGCGGAAGGGACGGCGCCAGGAGAACCAGGGCCGCCACACACATCAGGGCTTCATCGGGAAGAGATCGGGAAAGACGGTCTCCTTCCCGGCGGTTTCCCACCTGGTCGTGGTTCTGGGCGAACACGACGAACGCGGATCCCGGAAGATCTCCCCCGGAGGACCCGCGGCGATGTCCGAAGGACGGAGCGAACTGCCCCTGGTAGACGAATCCCCTTTCCAGTGCGCGGGCCAGATCCTTCCCGCCGGAAAAGTCGGCATAATATCCATCCCGCTCTCCGGTGAACGAAACGCGCAGGGCATGATGGAAATCGTCGGACCATTGGGCTTCGAAGCCCATGCCTTCCCGTTCCGGGGAAAGGACATGACGGCGGTCGTTCAGGTTCGATTCCGCCACCAGATGGAGGGGTCTGCCCCGGGATTTGCCGATCCGTCCGGCCAGGACCGAGACGTCCGCAAGGAACGGATGGGCGGACTGGTCGCGAATGGCGTGGACCGCATCGAACCGGAAACCGTCGATGTCGAACGTCCGGGCCAGATACCGCAGATTTTCGAGGAAGAAATGCCGGACGTGGTCGCTCTGGGCCTCGTCGAAGTTGATGGCGTCGCCCCAGGGGGTCCGGCTCGTCCGGGAGAAATAGGGACCGTAGGCGCCCAGGTAGTTGCCTTCGGGACCCAGATGATTGTAGACGACGTCGAGAATCACCGACAGGCCCCGCGCGTGGCAGGCCCGGACGAGTTCCAGAAGGCCGTCCGGACCTCCGTAGGACGACTGGACGGCGTACGGGAAGGTCCCGTCGTATCCCCAGTTGCGCTCTCCGGGAAACTGGGACAGGGGCATGAGCTCGAGGGCCGTGACGCCGAGGTCCGCCAGGTGGTCGAGTCGCCGGACCACGCCGGAAAAGGTGCCTTCCGGCGTATAGGTTCCCGTATGAATCTCGTAGAAAATCAGGTCTTCCAGAGTGTGGCCGGAAAACGGAGGGACGGACGAAAATCCCTTCCGGACTGTTTCTGCGCCGGGGGGGAACCAGACGGCCGAAGGTCCGTGGACTCCATGAAGCTGCAAGCGCGAAGCCGGGTCGGGCAGCGGTCTTTCGCCGTCCAGCCGGAAGCGGTAGAGCGTGCCAGGAGGGGCGTCGGACGCGGTCAGGCGATAATACCCCTGTCCTTCGGGAGTCATCGGGCGGGGAAGTTCGCCGGGTCGGTCGATCAGAAGCTCCACCGATCCGGCCAACGGCGCCCAGACCCGAAAGAGGGTGCCGTCCGGGACGGCCGAAGCGCCGAGGGGCCCCAGGTCCCGTGGACCCGGGACAAACGGGGCCGGAGGGAGAAAATCGTGGTGCCTGTCGTGTTCCTTCATACGGCAAGCCTTTCCGTGAAAGATGAGCTGTCCTGGAGGGAGAGGACTGGCGACCGGTTTCTTACCATAGCCATTTTTGGCGGCCCGGATCAACAGCAACTCCTTCGGACCAACTTCTGACACGGCTACCGGTCGAAGACAAAATCCGCTAGAGTGAATGGGGGAACGCTTCGCCCGTCCGGGACGGGCCGCCGGATTTCTGCCGGAGGCGTCTTTCCCGCACCCTGCCATCTGCCACCGTGCGAACCCAGGAGGAAACATGCTGACCCGACGACGTCACCGTCAGACCCGAGACGATTCGCTTTCCACCACTTACGGCAACCGGTTCTTCACGAAGGATCTGGAAACGTTCCGGATAGGAGAGGAAAGCCTTCCTCCTGCCAGCGTCTACCAGATCATTCACGACGAACTGGAGCTCGACGGAAACCCCTCCCTGAACCTCGCCTCGTTCGTCACCACCTGGATGGAACCGGAAGCCGAACGTCTCGTCCGGGAAAACATCCGGAAAAACCTGGTCGACCAGAACGAATATCCCCGGACCGGGGAAATCCAGCACCGGGTGGTCCATATGCTGGCCGATCTCTTTCACGCGCCACCGGAAGCCGACATCGCCGGCACCTCGACGGTCGGATCGTCGGAGGCGATCCTGCTCGGTCTTCTGGCTCACAAGAAATCCTGGCAGATCCGGAGGCGCAGTGCCGGAAAGCCGGCCGACCGTCCCAACCTGGTGGTCGGAGGAGATGTTCACGTGGTCTGGGACAAGTTCGCCCGGTATTTCGATGTCGAAATGCGCACGGTGCCTCTTTCTCCCGGTCGTTTCACCCTGAGCGTGGACGAAGCCGTCCGGCGGATCGACGAAAACACCATCGCCGTGGGAGCGGTCGTGGGGACGACGTTCACCGGCCAGATCGATCCGGTGGAAGAACTGAACGAAGCCGTCGAGAAACTGAAGCGGGAGAAGGGGTGGGACATTCCGATCCACATCGACGGGGCCAGCGGGGGTCTGATCCTCCCCTTCCTGGAACCCGAAAGACGCTGGGACTTCCGGTTGTCCAGAGTGCGATCGATCAATGTGTCGGGGCACAAGTTCGGGCTGGTCTACCCTGGCGTGGGCTGGCTCGTGTTCCGCGACCGGTCCGATCTTCCGGACGATCTGGTGTTCCGGGTCGACTACCTCGGCGCCGAGGAAGAAACCTACACCCTGAACTTTTCTTCGAACGCCGCGTTCGTGATCGCCCAGTATTACAACTTCCTCCGCCTGGGGAAGAAAGGCTATCGCTCGGTGATGGAAAACGCCCGGGCCAACGCCCGCCACCTGGCGAAAAAACTTTCCGTCCACCGGATGTTCGAGCCGGTGGACGAGAAACCGGCACTGCCCATCGTGGCCTTTCGCCTTCGCGGACCCCACGCCGGACGGGAGAGCGAAATCGCGTCCGAGCTCCGGAAGTACGGCTGGATCGTTCCGGCCTACACCCTGCCTCCGGACGCGGAGAACACCACCCTCCTGCGGGTCGTCGTCCGGGAAAACGTCAGCCGGCAGATGCTCGACGACCTTCTCGAACACCTCGACCGTTCCCTCGACGTTCTCGAAAATCCGCCCGTGAAAAGAAAGCCGCATCCGCCGCTCTGCTGAACGGATGCCCGGCGATCCGGAACAGGCCTGCCAGAAGACGACGCGAAGTATGGGGATGGAGTCATGGACAAATAAGGCAGAAAAACGTCTTCAGGGGAGGGAAGACACCGTTTCCGGGGAAACGACGGCCCGGAGAACGGGCCCCTCCCCTTTTTCCGGATGGATCCTGAACCACCAGACCGCCCCTTTTTTGATCGTCCAGGGAAACCGCTCGCCGGTCAGGATCAGGGCCGCGACCTCTCCCAGCGTCGGCTGATGCCCCACCGCCACGACCGTCCCTTTCCGGTCCGGCCATCCGGTGGCGGACAGAAACGCCCCCGGTGAGGTTCCGGTCGACAGGGAGGGTTCGATCACGGGTTCCGGCCGGAGGAACATGGCCGTTTCGCGCGCCCGGACGGCGGGACTCGACAGCACGATGAACCGGTCCGGCAGGCGGAGGGAGAGCCAGGCCGCGACCTCACGGGCTCCCGCACGGCCTTTCGGAGTCAGTTTCCGTTCGTTGTCCGGATGTCCTGGCCCGCCGTCTTCGGCATCCGCATGCCGCCAGAGGATCAGATCCACGATTCGTCCTTGTCATCTTCGGCGGGGAACACTCAGACCCCTTCCCGAAACCGGTCCCAGTAAACTTCAACCTCCTCCATGGGCAAGGGGCGGGAGAGGGCGAACCCCTGGATGACATGGCAGCCGAGGGCTTCGAGCATGCGGACCTCTTCTTCCGTTTCCGCTCCTTCCCCCACCAGGTTCAGACGAAGGCTCTTCCCCATCTGGATGATGGTCTTGACGAGCTTCAGGTCCCGGGGACTCTTCGCCATCCGGATGACGAAATCCTGGGAAACCTTGATCTCGTCCACGGGAAACCGGGACAGATACGTCAGGGAGGAATATCCCGTCCCGAAATCGTCGATCGCGATCCGGATTCCCAGATCCTTGAGCCAGGCCAGCTGTTCGCCGGCCATGTCCGGATCGCGCATGAGAACGGTTTCCGTCAGCTCGAACGTGAGCCAGCGGGTCAACTCCGAATGGCGGGAGAGAATCTCCCGGAGAAAGGTCCAGAAGGTCGGGCTCCAGAACTGCCGGGACGAGACGTTGACCCCCATCCGGATGCGGGGCCGACCGGCCTCGGACCAGACCTGAATGACCCGGAAGGCCTCCTGGAGGACCCACTCGCCGAACGCGAGGATCGTCCCTGTCTCTTCCGCCAGAGGGATGAAGGTCGAAGGCCCGATGGTCCCGCCCACAGGACCGGGCCATCGCGCCAGAGCCTCGACGCCGACCAGGCGGTTGCGGAACACGTCGACCTGGGGCTGGAAGTGCAGGAAGAAGGCCCCTTCCTGCAGTCCGGTCTTGAGCATCTGTTCCTGCTCGAACCGCACACGGATCCGTTCTTCCATCGCGAGGTTAAAGAACTGCCAGGTGTTCTTGCCCTTCCCCTTGGCCTGGTACATGGCGATGTCCGCTTTCCGGAGAAGGTCCTCGACGGAAGAGGCGTCCCGGGGAAAGGTCGCGATGCCGACGGAAACCGACGTCTGGACGGTCTGGGACTGGATGGAAACGGGAGCCCCCAGAATGTCCAGGATTTTCTGGGCGAAGGCCAGGATGTGTTCGTCCGATTCCAGCGCGACCACCACGACGAATTCGTCTCCGCCCAGACGGGCCACGATGTCCGTGGGCCGGAAGGAACTCGACAGACGATTGCCGATCACCCGGAGAAACCAATCGCCGGCACTGTGTCCCAGCGTGTCGTTGATCCCCTTGAAATCGTCGAAGTCCAGAAAGAAGAGGGCCAGTGCCTCCTCTTTCCGGCGGGACTTCTCCATTTCCGTTGCCAGTCGTTCGATCAGGGCGGTGCGGTTCAGGAGCCCCGTCAGGTCGTCGATATTGGCGAGACGCCAGATCTGTTTTTCCCGCTCCATTTTGGCCGTCACGTCCTTCAGAAGCAGGACGACGTGGCGGCTTTCTCGCCCCGGCTCTTCCACCAGCGTGATGGTGGCTTCGACCATGTAAGGCGATCTGTCCTTTCGAACGAGCTCGAAAATCCCCTCGACGGTACCGCGCTGCTCGACGGACTCCCGGATCGAGGAGCAGAGAACCCCCTTCTCGAGACCCTCCGTCAACATGTCGGCTTCCTGGCCCAGAAGATCCGCGAAGGAAAATCCGGACAATCGGCAGAACGCCTCGTTCACCCGGGTGATCCGGCCCCGGGTGTCGGTGATGAAGATCCCTTCCGGAACGGCGTCGACGACGAGAGAGGTCAAAAACAGATCCTGCCCCCGTTCGAAATCGTCGAGCGCGTAGGACATGGCCTCGGCGATCCGGGACAGCAACCCGACGCTTTCCGTTTCGAAAAAATTGGCCCGGTTCGACAGGATGACGAGAAGGGCGACAATGTCCTGGCCTTTGCGGATGGGAAAAGCCGCGGCGGAGGCGACCCCGAACATCCGCGCCTCCTTTTGCCAGGGGAGCGTGGAAGGATTTTCCAGGTAATCGTTCAGGACAACGGGTTTTCCGGTTCGATAGGCTTGCCCCACCGATCCGCGACCGTTGGGTTTTTCCGGATCCACCGAAATGATGACCCGGTCGATTCCTTCCTGGACACGGGGATCCTTGATGTAAAGACCCGACTTGTGGGTGTCGAGCGTGTCAGGGTCGACAACCGCCACCCAGGAGGCCATGAACCCTCCGAACTCCACCGCGATCCGGCAGGATTCCCGGTAGAGCTCCTCCGGAGACGGTCGCTTCAAAATGAGCGCGTTGATCTCCGACAGGGCGCGGGTGATGTTCCGTTCGTTCAGAAGCTGGAACTCGATCCGCTTTTTCTCGTCGAAGTCCAGCACGATTCCGTTCAGAAGCCGGTCGCCGGTCACCGGATCGCGGAAGACCCGGACGAGAAGGAATCCCCAGAAAACGCTTCCGTCCTTTCGGACGAAGCGTTTTTCGATGAAGTACTTTTCCCGGGAACCTTCACTGGCTTCCTTCACACAGGACTTCGTCGCCTCCCAGTCGTCCGGATGGGTCACATCCCGGACCGACAGGCGAATCAGTTCCTCCCGGTCGTACCCCAGCATCTCGCACCACCGGGTATTGGCGAACACATACCGTCCGGACGCCGCGTCGACGACGCCGACGCCGGCCTCGCAGGTGTCGAAGACTCTTCGGGCGAACTCCCCGATGTCGTCGAAGGAAGGAGGGCCGGTTCCGGCATTCCGGTTCAGAGCCGCCGCGTCATCCATCTCTCAGCCTCCTGCTCCGCTTTTCTGATCTTGTACGACCATTTCCGGATACCTTTCGCCCAACAAGGATTCATCCGGCAAGACGCTCGCTTTTTAGGGAAAAGCGCCGGAGCAGATCGCCCGCGAGACCTTCCGCCCTGGACAGGTCCTCGGGAGTCATGCGACGTTTCAGGTATCCCCGTTCCCGGGCGATGATGCCGGCCGTCGGAGAACCGGTCCGGGACATGGCCTGCGCGACAGTCAGCCAGGCGTATCCCCGCACGGGGTCGGAGGAAACGCCTTGTCCCCGGGCATAACAGATCCCGAGCCCGTAAGCGGCCATGGCATCCCCTCCGCGCGCACCTTTCCGGAACCAGTCGACCGCCCGGGAGAAACTCCGGGGAACCCCCTGCCCGTATTTGTAGGCCGATCCCAGCATGGCCTCCGCTTCCGCGTCGCCGAGACGGGCGGCTTTCCGGAGCCAGAAGACGCCTTTTTCCGGAAGGCGCGGCGTCCCGACCCCTTCCATGTAGGCTTCCCCGAGGTTCGTCATGCCCCCTGGTTCACCGTGGCGGGCCGCCTTTTCATACCAGAAAAAAGCCCGGGAGGGATCCCGCCGGACGCCCAGGCCCGCGGCGCGAAGCGAGCCCATCCAGTTTTCGGCGGCCGGAAACCTCTGCCGGGCGGCTTTCCGGAACCAGCCTGCCGCTTCGACATAATCGTCGGAAACACCCTGACCGAAATAATACGCCGCCCCCATGTTGGTTTCGGCCACCGGATTTCCGGCTTCGGCCGCCTTCCTGTACCAGACGAGTGCGCGGGCAGGATCGGGCTTCGTCCCCTTCCCTCGGGCAATCAGGTCCCCGTAAACGATTTCCGCCCAGACATCGCCGGCACGGGCCATTCCGGCAAGGGTCCCCCGGGCGGCAGCGTCCCCGTTTTCGGCTTTTTTCGCGAGACGGATCGCATCCGAACGCTCCGTCGCCCCGGAAACGGACGGACAGACGGACGGAAGGAAAAAGCTCATCGCCGTCACGAAGAGAATCCATCGGAACTTCATCCGGACCTTCCTCTCCGAAAGTCCCCGACCGGGGCCTTGCCCTTTCCCTGGCGGCCGACTTCTGCAAGAATCAGGAAAAGGCATTTCCTCATCCCGCTGGAACAAGAGGACCTCACCCAAGGACATCCGTCCGCCGCTGGCAGGAAAGACATGACCGAACCCGCTCCTCTGAAAAAGACTCTTTCCCCCGGCGGGGTTCTCGCCGCCAACATCGTCGGCAACGTGCTGGAGTGGTACGATTTCGCCCTTTACGGGAGTTTCGCCACCCTGTTCGCCCGGATATTCTTTCCGCCGGGAAACGGTTACCTGGCCCTCCTGGAAACCTTCGGGGCCTTCGCCGCGGGATATGTCAGCCGGCCCATCGGCGGGGTACTCTTCGGTCACGCCGGAGACACCCGGGGAAGAAAACGCGCGCTGATCTTCTCGATTCTTCTGATGTCCGTCCCCACCGCGCTGGTCGGACTTCTGCCAACCTATCAGGAGGCCGGGCTCCTGTCGCCCGCCCTTCTGGTGATCCTCCGCATCCTGCAGGGGCTGGCCATCGGAGGGGAGTTCTCCCTCGTCATGTCGTTTCTTGTGGAAACAGCACCCTTTCATAAAAGAGGATACCACGGCTCCTGGGCGCTGGTGGGAGTAGTCGCCGGCATCCTTCTGGGAACGCTGTCGGCGCTCTCCGTCTCCCTGGCCCTGGGCCCCGACCGGCTCGCGGCCGGGGGCTGGCGCATCCCCTTCCTGGCGGGAATCGTCCTGACGGGAGCCGGTCTTTTCCTGCGTCGGCATCTTCCCGAATCGCCCGCTTTCCGGCCGGAAGAACGGGATGGATCCCCTCTGATCGCGGCATTTCGCGGACACGGACGGGAAATGGCCAAAGGATTCGGATTTCTGGTCACCAATTCGATCGCGTTCTACACGATCGTCATCTATCAGCCGGCGTTTCTCGCGAGTCTTCCCGGCAGCACACTCGAACGGGCCCTGACCGTCCAGGTTCTGGGACTTCTCGCGCTCCTGTTCCTCGTCCCGCTTTCGGGACACCTGTCGGACCGGTTCGGGCGAAAACCCGTGACCCTGATCTCCGCGGCGGGATTTTTCCTGCTTTCCCCGTTCCTCTACCGGAAATTTGACGGAGGCACATCGGGAGCCCTTCTGACGGGAGAAACGGTCTTCCTCGTCCTGCTCGCCCTGTACATCGGCCCGCTGCCCAGCATCCTCACGGAAATCTTTCCGGCGAACGTCCGCTGTTCGGCCCTTTCCGTCACCTACAACGTAAATCTGGCCCTGTTCGGCGGTACAACACCGCTTGTCGTCACCTGGCTGTCCCACCACTTCCACGACCGGACGGCCGCCGGGGATCTCCTGTCGGTGGCGGCGCTGGTCTCCCTTCTCTCGATCCTGCTGCTGGACGAAACGCGTTTCTCGCCTCTAAGGTGATCCTTCGTTCACAACCGCGGCAGATCCTCCGGAGAAATCTCGGAAAGAAGCGGATAGGCGGCGTCCTTCGGTGACAGGACCGCCGGGGCGGCCGGCCAGGCGATCCCGATGGCGGGGTCGTCCCACCGGACGCCCCCTTCGTCCGCGGCGTCGTAAAAATCGGTGCACTTGTAAAAAAGCTCCGTCCGGTCTTCCAGGGCCAGAAATCCGTGCGCCATCCCTTCCGGCAGATACAGAAACTCGGGTTCGTTCGCAGACAGGGTCATGCCGAACCATCGGCCGAACGTCGGCGATCCGGACCGCACGTCCACGGCCACGTCGAACAGGGAGCCGGAAAGCACCCGCACGAGCTTTCCCTGAGGATGGCGTTTCTGGAAATGCAGACCCCGGAGGACGCCCCGGGCGGAACGGGAGTGGTTGTCCTGGACGAAAAGATGAGGAATCCCCAGGGCCGCGAATTTCTTCGCGTGAAAACTTTCCAGGAAGAAACCCCTGTCGTCCCCGTGGACCTCGGGACGGATCCGGAGAAGTCCTGCGATCGGCGTCTCGAAGACCTTCAACGCGCACCTCCCGGAGCCGCTTCTTCGCGCGCCTCCCGTGCGACGCCCAGCAGATATTGCCCGTACCCGTTCTTCTCCATGGATTTTCCGATCCTCTCGACGGTTTCGGCGGTGATGTAGCCCATGCGGAAGGCGACCTCCTCGAGACAGGCCACCTTGAGGCCCTGCCGGTTCTCGATGGTTTCGATGAAGTTCGACGCCTGAAGGAGCGATTCGTGGGTCCCGGTGTCCAGCCAGGCGATCCCCCGTCCGATCTTCTCCACCTCCAGAAGCCCCTCCGACATATAGGACCGGTTCAGATCGGTGATCTCGAGCTCTCCCCGAAGCGACGGACGAAGGGCTTCCGCCCGACGGGAAACGGTCCCGTCGTAAAAATAGATGCCCGGGACCGCGTAGCGGGAACGGGGCCGAACCGGTTTTTCCTCGATTCCCAGAACCCGCCCTCCGCTGTCGAACTCGAGAACGCCGTAGCGTTCGGGGTCCCGGACCGGATACCCGAAAATCAGCGCTCCCTTCTTGAGGTTCGTTCCCCGTCGCAGGCTTTCCAGAAGACCGTGGCCGAAGAAAATGTTGTCTCCCAGGATGAGGGCCACCGGTTCCTCCCGGACGAAGGCCGAACCGATCAGAAACGCCTGTGCAAGCCCACCGGGAAAAGGTTGTCCGGCATAGGAGATGGAAAGCCCGATCTGGCTCCCGTCCTTCAGGAGTTTCTGGAACAGCGGCAGGTCCTGCGGCGTGGAAATGACCAGAATATCGCGGATGCCGGCCAGCATCAGGGTGGAGAGCGGATAGTAGATCATCGGCTTGTCGTAGACGGGCATCAGCTGTTTGCTGACGACATGGGTCAGGGGATGGAGACGGGTACCGCTCCCTCCCGCGAGAACGATCCCTCTCAAGGGCCCCCTCCCGTTCCGGCTTCCTCTCCCGGAATCAGCCCCTGACGGGTCCCCGCCTCGTGGCGCGATTCGAGGGCCGTCCACCAGGCAACGTTGTGGAGATACCAGTCGACCGTCTTTTCGATCGCCCGGTCGAACGCATGGGACGGGGTCCAGGAAAGTTCCCGGCGGAGACGGGAACCGTCGATCGCGTATCGGCGGTCGTGTCCGGGACGGTCGGCGACGAACCGGATTCGCTCCCGATGCGACGAACCGTCCGGCCGGGGCTTCTTTCTGTCGAGAAGGGCGAGAAGGGACGAAACCATTTCGATATTTGTCCGCTCGTTCCCGCCGCCGATGTTGTAGGTCTCTCCCGGAATGCCCCGCTCGTGGACCCGGAAGAGGGCGTCGCAGTGGTCTTCGACGTAGAGCCAGTCCCGGACGTTCATCCCGTCGCCGTAGACGGGAACGTCCTTTCCTTTAAGAGCGGACAGGATCACGGTGGGAACCAGTTTTTCGGGGAACTGGAAGGGACCGTAATTGTTCGAGCAGTTTGTCGTCACAACCGGCAGCCCGTAAGTGTGGAACCACGCGCGGACAAAATGGTCGCTGGCGGCTTTCGAAGCGGCGTAAGGCGAATTGGGGGCATAAGGCGTCCGTTCGCTGAACGGGGGATCGGTCGCCGAAAGGGAGCCGAAGACTTCGTCGGTCGAAACGTGGACGAACCGGAACCGGCTCTTCCGGTCCGGCGGCAGGGAATCCCGATAGCGTCGGGATTCCTCGAGAAGAACGAAGGTCCCTTCGACGTTGGTGCGAAGGAAGATCGCCGGTCCTTCGATCGAACGGTCCACATGGCTCTCCGCCGCGAAATGGAACACGGCGGTCGGGGAAAAATCGGACAAGGCCTTCCGGACCAGCTCCCGATCGGCGATGTCTCCCTGGAGAAGCCGATAGGAAGAGTCGGATTTCAGCCCCTCCAGATTGGCCGGATTCCCCGCATAGGTGAGTCGGTCAAGATTCAGGATTTCCGCGCGTTTTTCCCGGCGCGCGGCCAGAACAAAATTGGAACCGATAAAACCGGCCCCGCCAGTCACAAGCCACCGTTCCATAGCCGACTGATGCCTCCCCGGATTCCGGCTTTTCTCCCCCCCCGCAAAACCCATGTCACAACCGGGGCACCCTGTGTTAGGATAAACATTCCCGGAGAAAAATCCAAGAAAAACCCTCGGGAAAAATCCGGAATCCGTAACAAGATCCGTATCCATATTCTGGACAGAGTATTCGTTCAGGACAAAGCATTCGGCTGAGTTTGCGAGGGAGGAGCATGGGAAGGACACTGTTCGAAAAGGTCTGGGACGATCATGTCGTCACCGAAACCGAAGGGGCGACCCTTTTGTATATTGATCGCCAGCTGGTGCACGAAGTCACGAGCCCGCAGGCGTTCGAGGGTCTCCGGTTGGGCGGGCGCCCGGTCCGGCGTCCCGACGCGACGCTTGCGGTGCCGGACCACAACGTTCCCACCACCGACCGTTCCCGGGGCATCCAGGATCCGGTCAGCGCCCTGCAGATCGAAACGCTCGAAGAGAACGCCCGGTCCTTTCACGTTCCGATCTTTTCGATGAACGACATCCGCCAGGGGATCGTCCACGTCATCGCTCCGGAGCAGGGGTTCACCCTCCCGGGCATGACCATGGTCTGCGGAGACAGCCATACGTCGACCCACGGCGCGTTCGGGACCCTGGCCTTCGGCATCGGAACCAGCGAAGTCGAGCACGTTCTGGCGACCCAGACCCTGCTCCAGCGCAAACCCAAAACGTTCCTGATCCGGATTGCGGGAGAATTCCCCGCCGGGACCACCGCCAAAGATCTGGTTCTGGCGCTGATCGGCCGGATCGGAACCGATGGAGGAACCGGTTACGTTCTGGAATTTTCCGGGCCGGCCATCCGGAAACTCAGCATGGAAGGACGGATGACCGTCTGCAACATGGCCATCGAAGCCGGAGCCCGCGCAGGGATGATCGCACCGGACGAAGTCACTTTCGAATACCTCCGGAACCGCCCCATGTCCCCGAAGGGCGAGATGTGGAACAGGGCCGTCGAAGCCTGGAAATCGCTGGCTTCGGACCCCGACGCGCAGTACGACCGCACGCTCGACTTCGACCTGACGTCTCTGGCCCCCCAGGTGACCTGGGGCACCAACCCGGGAATGGTTCTTCCCGTGACCGGACGGGTCCCGGATCCGTCCCAGGCCCCGGACGAAGTGACCCGCACAAACATCAAAAACGCCCTCGAATACATGGGGATTTCGCCGGGAACACCCCTGGAATCCCTCAAGATCGACCGGGTCTTCATCGGCTCCTGCACCAACGGCCGGATCGAAGACCTGCGACAGGCCGCTTCCGCCATTCGCGGACGAAAAGTGGCCTCCCACGTCAGCGCGATGGTCGTTCCGGGATCGGGACTTGTCCGGGTGCAGGCCGAAATGGAAGGGCTCGACCGGGTCTTTGTCGAAGCGGGCTTCGAGTGGCGGGAACCGGGATGCTCGATGTGTCTCGGGATGAATCCGGACCAACTGTCTCCGGGGGAACGGTGCGCGTCGACATCGAACCGCAATTTCGAAGGACGCCAGGGAAAAGGGGGGCGGACGCATCTGGTGAGTCCGGCGATGGCCGCGGCCGCCGCGATCGCGGGGCGATTCGTGGACATCCGCTCCTGGTCCTGAACTCAAAAAACTTTTAAAGGAGACCGATCCGAATGGAACCGTTCAAGACCCTCGACGCCGTCGCGGCACCGATCGACCGCGCCAACATCGACACGGACGCCATCATTCCCAAACAGTTTCTGAAAACCATCAAGCGGACCGGCCTCGGCGTCAGCCTCTTTTACGACTGGCGCTACCTTGCGGACGGGAAGACGCCCAATCCGGAATTCGTCCTGAACCGGGAACGCTACCGGAACACCCGGATCCTGGTCGCCCGGCAGAACTTCGGATCGGGAAGTTCCCGGGAACACGCCCCCTGGGCCCTTCTGGACTTCGGCATCCGTTCGATTCTGGCTCCCAGCTTCGCCGACATTTTCTACAACAACTGCTTCAAGAACGGTATCCTGCCCGTCCGGCTCTCCGAAGAACAGATCGACCGGCTGTTCCGCGAGATCCCCGAACAAAGCGGCTACCGGATCGCGGTCGACCTCCCTTCCCAGACCGTCACGCTTCCGGATCAAACCCGATGGACCTTCGATATCGATCCCTTCCGCAAAAAATGTCTCCTCGAAGGACTCGACGACATCGCTCTCACGCTCTCGCACAAGGATCGCATCGCCGAATATGAAGGCCGGCGCAAAGCGGAAGCCCCCTGGCTCTTCACGCATACCGGCGCATGACCGTAATCCCGTCCGATCTCCTGGAACTTTCCGATCCGTTCCGAACCGGAGCTCTTGCGTCATGATCCCGGATGAACGCCCTCCGGAGTCTCTGCCGTCCGGTCACAGCACCGGACGGCCGTTCATCGCCATGGCCCTTTTTCTCTGTCTTTTCGGACTCCTCTACCTGATCCTTGCCCCGTATCTTTCCGCGCTTCTGTGGGCGGCGATCCTGTCTTTCGCCCTCACACCCATCCATACGTTCCTGCTGCGAAAAACCGGACGTCCCTTCTGGACAGCCCTGTTGACCACTTTCCTGTTTCTGGGATTCGTTCTGGCGCCGCTCCTGTCCCTGGGCGTCCCCCTTTCCCACGAACTCGTACTCGCGGTCAATGGCATCCGCAATTTTCTGCAGGACCCGCACTCGCAGGTTCCCGACTGGATCGCGCGGCTTCCCCTGATCGGCCCCCGGATCGTCGAACTCCTGACGGGCCTCAAGACCCATCCGATCGGCCTCGATGTCGCTACGGCCAAGCTCCAGACCCATATTCTCGCGTTCGGCGATCAGGTTCTCTCGCTCGCCACGAATCTCGGAAAGTGGTTCCTGAAATTCATCATTTTCCTCCTGGCGTTTTTTGCCTTCACCCTTCACGGAGAAACCATCTGGAACACCCTGTCGGGCCTCTTCACCCAGTGGGCCGGAAACCGGATGGAGATTCCGCTGAAAGTGATCCCGGCCACCACGCGGGGCGTCCTCTACGGTGTCTTCTTCACCGCCCTCTTCCAGGCCATCCTGTCGGCCATTGGGTTCTGGGCCGCGGGACTCCCGAACGTCCTCCTGCTGACGACCATGGCTTTCCTGGCCGCCCTTTTTCCCGTCGGCGCGGTGGTGGTCTGGGTGCCTGCCCTGTTGTACCTGGCGGTCATGCACCACTGGATTGCCACCCTCCTGTTCGGCCTCTGGAATCTTCTGGGCGGAGGCATCATCGAACATTTGATCAAACCGATGTTTATCGGCCGTTCGTCCGATATCCCTTTTCTCGCGATCCTTCTGGGAGTCATGGGGGGACTCGAAGCCTTCGGCCTGATCGGTCTTTTCATCGGCCCCGTGGTTCTTTCCGTCACCCTTGCCCTCTTGAAGGCTCTGGCCTCCTCGCCCTCCGAGGTTTGACAACCCGCCCACTTTTTTCCGACAATACTTCTCGAGCCGCTAGCTCATTCGGTAGAGCATCGCCCTTTTAAGGCGAGTGTGCTGGGATCGAAGCCCAGGCGGCTCACCATATTTTAAGCCACTTCCTGCAAATTCCTCTCCCTAATATTTGATTTTTTGCTCCAATTTTTCTCCAATGAGTCAGAAGAATTTCACGACCTGAGGAGCAAAAGATGGCCGACATCCGAAAACGGGGTCCCTGCCAATGGCAGGTCCGGATCCGGAGAAAGGGTTACCCCTCACAGACAAAGACCTTCAACATAAAATCGGAGGCCGAGGCTTGGGCTGCGACCACGGAATCCGAAATGGTCCGTGGCGTCTTCGTCTCAAGATAAGGAAGCCGACAATACATCACTGGCCGAAGCCCTGGATCGCTACCTGAAAGAAGTCACCGAAAACAAAAAAGGGGTCTATCAGGAAACCCGCCGTATAGAGAACCTCAAAGCACATAGGCTTGGGAAGCGTTTCCTTGGAACGATTCAAGGAAAAGATATCGCCGAATATCGAGACGAGCGATTGGAAACCGTTTCTCCGGCCACAGTCCGGAGGGAGCTCGTCATTCTCTCCCATCTCTTCACAGTGGCCAGCAAAGAATGGGGCATGGCCGGTCTTGGAAATCCCGTCCAGTCCATCCGTCTCCCCTCCGGTCGTGGCGTTTCCCGAGATCGTCGTCTGAAGCCCGGAGAGGAAGAAATTCTCCTGGAAGCCTGCGAGGAATATGGAGGTGATCTTCCTCATGTCGTTCGGTTCGCTCTCGAAACGGCTATGAGGAGGGGAGAACTCGCTGGTATGACCTGGGACGATGTAAACTTTAAAAAGAAAACAATCATTCTTCCGAACACAAAGAATGGGGAAAGACGGGTCGTTTCTTTATCGTCAGAAGCAGTAGGGATCCTTTCAGCTATTCCTCGTCGAATCGATGGAAGAGTCTTTGGTTATACGGATCCTCATTCCATTACCTGGGCGTTCATTCACGCATGCAAGAGAGCCGGGATCGCTGATCTTACCTTTCATGACCTCCGGCATGAGGCGACATCAAGGCTTTTTGAATTGGGGCTCAGCGCCGAAAAGGTGAAGGAGATTACCGGTCACAAAACCTATCAGATCTTGGCAAGGTATACTCATTTGAAGGCAGAAGATATCGCTGAAGAAATCGACACTCTTAAAAGATTGCGGACAAAAGAACCTGTCGAAAGGTTGAGGAGATAGTCATTTTAAATGGCTATGTTGCCGTTTCATGTTGTAGCTCATAGCGACCAGCTGATACAGTCAACCACAGAGCGGAGTTGAGATGCTCTCCAAATGTCTCGATCATGCGACGCCAGCCCAGGTAGTGGTCCA
>JAKAYA010000079.1 GCA_021826965.1 Nitrospirota bacterium | reverse complement strand
TTCTTTTAGTTCTCTTTAATGGCTGCGCGACTGAATATACGCAATTAGGGTTTACAGAAAAAGAAGGTCAAGAGTTAAAGAGTCGTGACATATTTCCTCTCGGAGCACAAAAGATGCGATCCGAAGGGTTATCAATATCTGAAATGGAAGAATGGAATAACGCAGGATTCGGACCGTATGGGACTATCGATTGGAGAGAAAAAAACTTTACCCCAAGAGAAGCAGCTGATTGGAAAAAGGTAGGATTTTCTTCTAGTGAAGCCCTTTTATGGAGAAACGATAATTTTTCCCCTTTAGAAGCTTCTCATTGGAAGGATTCAGGATTTTCCATCCATGAAGCTCAATCATGGAGGAAAGCCGGATTTTCAGCTTCTAATGCCAAAGTCTGGAAGGGTTTCGGGTTCTCCATCTCTAAAGCTAAATTCTGGAGGAAAGCCGGATTTTCAGCTTCTAATGCCAAAGTCTGGAAGGGTTTCGGATTCTCCATCTCTAAAGCTAAATTCTGGAGGAAAGCCGGATTTTCAGCTTCTGATGCAATCTGGAAGGATTCAGGATTTTCTATCCATGAAGCTCAACCGTGGAGGAAAGCCGGATTTTCAGCTTCTAATGCCAAAGCTTGGAAGGGTTTTGGATTCTCCATCTCTATAGCTAAATCATGGAGGAAAGCCGGATTTTCAGCCTCTAATGCCAAAGCCTGGAAGGATTCAGGATTCCTTCCAAGTGTAGCAAAGGCATGGAAAAATGCTAGAATTTCACTATCCGAAGCAAAACATTTTAAAAATAAATGTCCAAAAGGCATCGACTCTAATCCTTTTACTCTGGTCGGAAATCCATACCAACTTAAAGGCTATTGCATGAATCTGAAAATCGGCCTTGTAGGATTACTTCAAATGATTTCAAGAAACTCAGCTCTGGTCAAAGTGTTTGAACCTAACTGGTTAGCCTTTCTTGATACTGGGAAAGAAAAATTAAAAACAAATGGTCTGGGCTTGGTTCCTTTGAGGATGGTCTACTTTAAAGGAGTCTATAAATATGTAGATGTGATGGGTTCTTTACACATTGTTCCCGATATGGTGCCAATAAGGTAATGGAAAATTTGTTTATTTCTAAAATTACAAAGACTTATGGTTCCTTCGGGACCAGAATCAGGAGCATTCCATTTCGATTGGTTTTGATCTTATAAGGACCTTCGCATTCTACCCATCACCTTCCCGGGAGTCCATATGAATTTTGAGAATTACGAGGATGTGATGGCCGAAGAATTTGTTTCCGTCTGGAAAGGCGGGAAGTATGCCCAAAAGAAACGTCGTTCTGGTCATTCCTGATAGTGGCCCACTGATCAGCCTGGCACTCGGGAATCGTCTCGGTCTATTGCTTGATCTCGGTATCCCCATTTACATTGTGGACGAAGTTTTTCAGGAGTGTACCCAGGATCTTTCCAGGCCAGGGGCGCAATCAATCTCCGAATTTGTAACTCATCACTCTGATCGGGTTCACGTAGCGCAGACATTCGTTGGAGAGATGGCGGATCAGGTCCGCAAGAAAGGCAAATCTCCAGGACGAGGGTTGGGAGAGGCGGCGATCGCCGAGTTTTTTGCCAACATCGACCGTTTCATCGATCCACAGGATCCGGTTCTGATCGTTTTCGAGGACAACGACATGCAACGGATCAACGCCGTCGTTCGCGGAAACGTTCATCTCCTGTCCACTCGGGAATTACCGATATGGGAAAGAAATACCTGAAAGAGAAAACCACCAATAGCCGAAAAATTTCTCGATCGTACCTATATATTATTGATTTTATCGAATACCTCGGAGAGCTTCTTTGTTTCCCTTTGCCGTAAATCCAAGAATTCTTCCATTTTCTTTTTAAGTTCACCCACATCTTTCAGACAATCCTTCAATCTTCGATCTGTAGTCGCGATCTCCGCACCGAAGTACCAAGCCCCTGCATTCAAGGAAAGGGCGCAACATTGGGCGTCGCTCGCCATCTTTATGAGCCTTTCTGCAATTTTCCTCAGATTTTCTTGTTCGTTCGAGCTGTCAAGAATAGATACGGTTCGTCTGATCCAGAGGTCTTGTAAATGTCAATGAAAAAGTGTCCCACCTCGGTAAGCGAAAAGTGTCCCACCCGAAGTTCAAAAAAAGAGTCGTTCAGGTCTTCTTCCTTCCGGTCTCCGTCTTTCGTTCCCTGAATCGATAAGATTCTCCCTGGAACACCACCACGTGGGCGTGATGGGTCAGACGATCCAGGAGCGCAGTGGTCAGGGAGGGGTCCCCGAAAACTTCCGACCACCGGGAAAAGTCGAGATTGGACGTGAACAGGAGGCTTCCCCGTTCGTACCGCTCCGAGCAGAACTGGAACAGAAGCGCCCCTCCGGGGCCGAGGGAGACATATCCCAGTTCATCGACGATGACCAGGTCATAGCGGTTCCCGGTTTTGAGGAACCGGCCGACACGATGCTCCTTTTCCGCCAGAAGGAGGTCCTGGATCAGGGCGGGAGCGGTCGTGAACCGGACCCGGGCCCCGTTGCGGATCGCCTCGACCCCCAGCGCCGTGGCGATGTGGCTCTTGCCCGTTCCCACCTGTCCGACCAGCAGCACATTTTCCCGTCGCTTCCACCAGTCTCCGTTGCCGAGGGACAGCAGCTTTTCCCGGGGAAGTCCCGGTTGTGCCGTGAAGTCGAACTGGTCAAAGCTTTTGACCACGGGGAAACGGGCCTCTTTGAGGCGTCTCTTCAGATCGTTGTCCTGCCGGTTGACGATCTCGTCTTGCAGACAGTCCAGCAGAAAGGCTTCATAGGACAACCCCTGCTCCGCCGCCATCCGGGTGCGCTCCGGAAGCGCCCGCCGGAGCCCTGGCATCCGGAGCCGGGTCAGGGCTTCCTCCAACAGTTCCGGATGCCCCCTCATCGTCCGGCTCCCGGGACCAGAAGCGCGTCAAAATGGGCCGGGGTGTCGAACGGCACCCGCACCCCCTGGAGAGCGGACGGCACCCGGGCCGGAGGCGGGGCGGGCGGGGCACGGTTCAGCAGCAGGAACTGCCGGATCGTGTCGGCCCGGACGAGAGAGGCTTCCCGCGCCCGGACCAGAGCGTGTTCGATCTCCTCCTGCGGATACTCGAGCAGGAGCAGCAGGATGGACACCATCTCCCTCCAGCCCTCCCGTCTCCGGGTGCGGACCAGATGGTCCCGGACCTCCCGGAACACCGCCGGCAACGGGTGCAGGGCGGCGGCCTGGGTGACGGCCCGCGGCTTGTGCGCCAGGACCGGCAGATAATGCCGGATGTCCGCCTGTAGACCGTTCTTCCCTTCCAGACGGGCATGGGTGGCCAGCACCCGCTCCCGGTCGGCGATCTCGACCCGATCCGGATACACGCGGGCGAGCACCTTCTGGCCCCGATGGCTCAGGGGCACCGAGTACCGGTTCGTCTCGATCGAGACGAGCAGCTGGGACGACACCGTCACCATCCGGGGGAGACAGCTGGCGAACGGCGTCGGCGGCAAGGGCGCCAGCGCCGCCTTCTCCGGGCCCCAGAGCGTTCTTCGGGCGCGGTCCCGGGCACACCACGCCAGCAGCCGCTCGTTCAGTTCCGCAAGATCCCGGCAGTCGGGGACCGGCACCAGGGCATTGCGGCGGACGTACCCCACCCCGTTTTCCACCGACCCTTTCTCGTTCCCTTTCCGGGGGCGGCAATATGCGCTGTCGAACAGGTAGTGAGACCGGAGGGCGCTCATCATCGCCGTCTCCATCCGATCCGGACCGGCGAGAATCCGGAGAACCGCCGTCTTCAGGTTATCGTAGACGCACTGTCCCGGCACCCCTTCCAGCCATTCGAACGCTTCCCGGTGTCCGTCCAGAAAGCATTCCAGACTTTCCCGGAGATAGGCCCGGGCAAACACCACGCCGCTGGCCCGCAGACGCAGGACGAACAGGTGGACCGTGCGCTCCTCCCCGCCCAGAACCACCGTGGCCGTTCCCCAATCCACCTGCGCCATCGCGCCCGGTTCCGCCGACAGCGGAACGAACACGTCCTCCAGACGGGGACGGAGCCGGGCGACGAGCTTCCGGACGGAACTCTCGCTTCCGGCATAGCCGTGTTCCTCCACCAGACGGTCATGGATGCGCTTCGCCGTGTGCCGCTGTTTCCGGGGCTTCCCCTCGTCCTCCCGCAACCATGTCTGGATGACTCCCTCGTAAGGCCCCAGCACCGGACGACTCCGGTCCCGGGAAAGGCGATATTGGGGAACCCCTTCCGTGCGCAGGGCCCGGCGCACGGTCTTGCGGTGAATCCCCAGCTTCCGGGCGATTTCCCGGATCTTCCAGCCATCCTGATGAAATTTCTTGCGGATAAATTCGACGTCCTGCACCTTGATCATCCTTTCGGCCTCCGGTTCTCCTGGGTTGCTTTTGGCAACCCACCTTACCAGAGGCGTTGTCCGGGTGGGACACTTTTCGCTTACCGTTTGCCCTCCAAGTGGGTCACTTTTAAATTACCATTCACAGGTCTACAGGTTGCAGAAGCCACCGATCCTGTTTTGTTAATTCATTAACGGAAATATTGCCAAGAAATGCGACATCCCTCAAGAAGTAAGATGCGATTTTTGGTCCAATCCCCCTTATCTTAACAAGGGAGTTATGAGTTTGAAGCAAATCCTTTTTAATCCCATCCAATGCAAATTGAAAAATGTTATACCCGTACTTATCCATTTGGTCACAGAAAGAGAGGATGTCGATAGATTGGGGGTCTTCTTTTGTGAAGAGCGGGTTTCTGTAAGGATTTTTCGCCGAAATCAGTTTACAAAACTCTTTCCACACCTTCTCTACTAGGTCTTTTCCGGGACGATCTGCCTTATCGAACGTATCAAAGGCTTTTACAGCAGAATCTGGATAAGCTTTGGGCGCTCCCTGCCGTTCGAAAGCATAATGCTTCAGGAAAAATTTCAATGCATCTCGCCAGTCATTTTTAATATCAGATTGTTTGAATTCGTTTTCCACACCGGAGGTATAAACTTCGCCCAATAAGCTCAATGCTTGAACAATTTTGATACGGTCCATATCCATAGACGTACTCCTCTTCTCTTAATCTTTGCGTAATATCCCT
>JAKAYA010000034.1 GCA_021826965.1 Nitrospirota bacterium | reverse complement strand
CGATGATGGGTCCGGTCGATGACGGTGGCCGTCTGGCCGGCGACGAGCAGAACGCCGGGCGGGACGGACTCCAGCCGGATCCGGACGGGAATGCGCTGGGCGAGACGAACCCAGCTGAACGTCGGGTTGACCTTCGGAACCGTGCCGGGCAGATCCGTGCGTTCCTGGTCGTAGATGGCCCGGCTGATCGTGTCGACCCTTCCCCAGAGCGGGGAGGCGACTCCCATGAGCCGGATTTCCATCCGGTCTCCCGGCCGAATGGCCGGAAGTTTCGTTTCTTCAAAATACCCGTCCACGTAGCAGGAAGCGCTGTCGACCAGGGCAAAGACGCCTTGCCCCCTTCGGACGTAATCCCCCGGTTTCAGGTGGAGATTGGTGATCGTGCCGTCCACTTTGGCCCGGACGACGGAGCGGTCGAGATCGAGCTGGGCCCGGGCCAGATCCGAAAGGGCTTTCTGATAAAGGGCCGAATCTTCCAGCGCGCGCGCCCGGAAGGCCTCCGCTTTTTCGGAAGAGGCGTTCCCGGACTTCAGGAGCCGTTCGTAGCGACGGGCGTCGTGTCCGGCTTCCACCATGGCGGCGTAGCGGGCGAGAACCGTCGCCCGGGCGGAAGAGAGCGCGATCCGGAAGCGTCTGGGGTCGATCCGGAAGAGAATATCTCCCCGGTGAACGACCTGATTGTCCCGGACGTCCACGTCGCGGACGAGTCCCTCGACGTCCGGTGCAACGGCGACCCAGTCGGCCCGGACGCGTCCGTCTCTCGTCCAGGGCGATGTCCGGTCGATGTGCCAGAGGAGATATCCCGCGCCGATGGCCAGAAGAACCACGACAGCGGTGACCGTTTTCCGGATCGTTGCGGGGGAGAGCACAAGCTTCATTTGGGGATCGACCTTTCATACAAGACAAGCAATGTCAGGAGAATGAAGTACAGGGAGATGTCGAAGAGGGAGCGATGCCAGACATACCGGTAGAATCCCAGGCGGAGCAGACCGAACCGGATCCCCCAGAGAAGGACGAAAGCGATGAGAGCCCATGCCAGGAAAGGGGAGAGGAAGATGCCGAAGACGTCGATCTCTTTCATCCGGCGTTTCCTTCGGGCGTCTTCCGGACGACGGTTTCTTTCTCATCCGGCGGGATGAATGTTTCCAGAGCGGCGAGCCTCTGGAGGATATTCCGATGGAGAGTCCTGTCGTTTTCCGGAGACAGGGCGGCTTCGAGAGACCGGATCCCGGAACGCAGGGGGGCAAAGGACATCTGGCCCGGAAGGGGTTTCTGCCGGAAAATCTCCGAAAGGTTTTCCAGAAAGCGCGCGAGATGTTCCCGGTCCCCCACTGCCAGGGCCGGTTGGAGCTTCGAGACGTCCAGAAGGATGCGTCCGATGGAAGGATGCAAAAAACTTTGGGAAAAAACGCGGCGATCTTCCGGTGTCAGAGCCTGCAGCCGGATTGCGAGCTGGGGCGTCCGGTCGAAGATGCGGGCCAGGGCGGCCTGTCCGCTCTCGTTGCCTGTTCCGGATTCGACAGGAGTGGCAGGTCGGGCGAGAAGGGCCAGGTCCGAAAGGTCGGATCGGTAGAGCCGGCGGACGCTCCAGTCCGCTCCGACCGAACGGAACAGGCGGGTCATGATCGCCATCAGGAAGATCCCCACATTTTGCGCGATGGCGGTGTTGACGGAACGGGCGAAGTGACCGGAGTAAGTCGGAGACAAGGCCAGAACCCCGGCGAATCCGATACTGAAAGACAGGACCGGTATGGTGTACTCCGGCCGTCCCAGGAACAGTCCGGCCGGGATCAGGATCAGGGAGAGGACCAGGGACAAGTCCAGGAAGTTGTGCGCCATCGGCAAAAGAATGAACAGGGTCAGGATACCCAGCACCGACCCGGTCGAGAGAAAAGACAGAAATCGCACGATCGCCGGAACCGGATCGTCCATGGCGGCGAAAAAGGATCCGACGACGGCGGCCATCATGGTCGCGACGGCTCCGTCCGGCCATTCGGTGAAGATCCAGAAATTGGCGACCAGGACCACCGTGATGAAGACGGCAATGGCCGAAAGACCGGCCAGCAAATGGTCCCGATGGGTGGACGTCGGTCGCCGGGGAGTTTCCGTTTCCGGCATGGCGGCGTTGCCACGAAGGTTTTGGCGAAGGTCACGGCATTCCTTCCAGAGCTGGCACAAGGCCTTCAGACGGGTCTTCAGGCTCTGGACAAGGCGGGTTCCGGCGTCCGGGTTTTCCGGGGACGAACAGTTTCCGCCTTCCAGTACGGCGGGAAGGCGGAGAGGGGAATGGAGGAAGGATTGCTCGAGCCAGTTGCGGGTGTCCTGGAGAAGGGGGTGCAGTGTCCGGGCGTTTTCCGGATAGTCCCTGTCGAGGACTTCCAGATGGCGGACGATTTCCGTCAGCAGGGGAAGAAGCTCCCGGATGCGTTCCCGCAACCGGTTCATGCCCTCGATATGGTCGGAACGGCCCGTGTCGTAGGCCGCAAAGACGGAGAGGGGATCGAGGCCTGCCAGGTCGATGGAAAGACGGTGCCGGGTCTTCTCCAGAATGCCGGAACCGGGAGGGGTGTTCAGGATCTGGATGGTCGCCTCCTGGAACTGTTCCATCCAGCGCCGGATGCGTGCGTCGTACAAGGGGACGGCCGATCGCGGAAAAAACAGTTCATTGATGACGAACGTCGACAGAATGCCGAGAGAGACTTCTTCGACCCGGGCGACGGCGGTGGAAAAGATGTTCTGGGGGGCGGAGACGCTGGGAAAGCCGATCAGGGCGATCGTGTATCCCGCGAGAATAAAGGCGTAGCTCCGGGGTGTTCCGTCGATCAGGGAGAAGTAAAGGCACAGGGCGATCCAGCCGGCCAGGCTCAAGGTCAGGAACTGGGGCATGTTCACCAGGAGGGGGACCAGAAAGACGGCCATGCTGGCACCGACAAAGGTGCCCACAAAGCGGTAGAGGGCTTTCGAACGGACCATGCCGGTGTAGGGCTGGGCGACGATCAGAACGGTCAAAAGAGCCCAGTAGGGCTGGGGAAGATCCCATCGGAAAGCGACAAAAAGGGACAGGAGGGCAGCGGCGCATGTCTTGATGGCGAAAAGCCAGTCTCCGGCCGTCGGGGAAAACGCGGTCATCGGATCGTCAAGACGAAAGATTCTGTCCCGGGCATTGGGATATGCCCGAAAAGATCCTGCCCTTTCTCCCCGAAAGGGAGATTCTGCCATTTTCTCATGATTTTATTGTGCATTTGGCCTGGAATGTTGTCAAAGAGAACCCGGAATAATCGACGCGAACAGTTCTCGAAGAAACAAAAGCAGACCCCTGTCCGGAATCACCGGTTCCCGGACAGGGGGAAAAGAAATCAGCCGCCGGTACAGACCTGATCGGGAATCAGCTGGATGTTCTTGTCCGTGATGTCTCTCAAAACGCCAAGGTACCGTTTCTGCTCAAACTTCTTGAATCCGAACTTTCCCCCCAGATCCGACTGAACCATGGGAAGCAGCTTGAGGGAGTTCCGTCGGGAACATTCCCAGTTGTTGTGATTGAAGCGGACGAGGGCCCAGGCCCGGTAGAGGGACTGGTTCCCCCGGGTGGCCATTTCCTTGTGCTTCGGCTGGTATTCGATCCAGTAGTACATGTATTCTTCTCCGCCCACCAGCCAGCCCTGCGACTCGGCCCGGAGCCGGGTCTTCGTGACATCCCGCAGGCGGTGCATGATCTGAAGGTTCTGCTTCAGACGGCGGGACACCGCGTTTCCGACAATGTTCCAGGTCTGGTCGGCGATTCTCTCCGACGCTTTTCGCATCGCCCGGACGTAGGCGTCGTGCTTGGCGCCCTGGAGCGTGTTTTCGAGAGGGGAACTGGCGGTGAACCAGACAGCGCCCCTGTTGTCTTTTTTCTCGTCTTTCTTGTGGGTGTACTCTCCGATCGAGTTGATCCAGGAGGGGGCCGAGGAACGGGAGCCCGCAACCACCTTGTAGCCTTCCGGGCCCTGGGGAAGGCTGGAAAGCGAGCTGCAGTCGGCGAGAGTTCCCATGACGGCCAGGCCCACCGCCGGAATCAGGATTTTCATGAACGGTTTCATACGATCTCCTCAGTATCGGTTCGTGTTGCGGGATGTCCGGAAGGAACGTTTGTCATGCCTTCCGGATATCCCGTTGAAGGACGGAAGAAGGCTTCCGTTCCCTATGTCCTCAAATCTCTGCCAGACGGATGTCTTCCGGGTTGACGATGTGAAATCGTCCGGGCCTGGCCCAGGGGGGAGGATGTGCACCCGGTTTTCGGAACGACTTTTTCGTGCCGTTTTGACGAAGAGGCGGATTCCCGGGGAAGGGCGACGAACCGCCGGGATCCTTTTTTATAGAAGAGCCGGCTGACAATCCCTTGAACCAGGGGACGGACGCCTTCCCGGGAAACTCTTCGGGTGAGCATCATCCGTGCCTGATCCTTCGTGAGACCGGCAGCTTTTCCGTCCCGTGCAATTTCTCCCCAAGTCTGCCCTCCGGGGCCCCGGACCGTAAAATGATAATGATATCCGTAATAAAGGTAACGACGGGAAAAATGCCGACCCATTGGCCGGGAGGAGATCTCTCCGGAAATGCGGATCTTTCCGGTCGGTCCTCCGACGAGTCCTTCCCGCGTCAGGGCCTGGGTGATATGGTGGGAAACGGTGCGGGTCAGATCGTCGGGCACACCACAACGGTTCACGACGACGACCTGGAAAGTGGCATCTTTGGCCAGACGATTTTCCAGACGGGTGATGTCGCGCCCCACGTCAAAGCGGCTCGAGGGGGATCCGCCCGACAGAATGGCCTGTTCCCGGTCATAGAGGGCCGCCTTTTCCTTGTTCCGGACGATTTCCGAGAGTAGCCGGATGCGGCGCAGGGGATCGGAGGCGTTCTCATAGGAAGACCGGAGGGACCGGATGTTCCGCTCGATATTCCGGACCCGTCCCTTGAGATAACGGGTTTCTTCCGGAATGTCGAGAGCGGCCAGTGCGACGAAGCTGTTCTGGTTCCCGACCCATCGGGTCCGGGGGAAAAGAATATGGACCAGCCGCGTCTTGGTCCGGATCCGGATGACATCCTTGACGGAACGGTGCGTGGTCATCCCGGATGTTTCCCTGTTCTGGGTGTAGGAAGAACCGATTTGGGCGCTGAGCTGCTGGGACAATGCCCGCACGGCATCGCTCCGGGCGGAGCGGGCAGACTGTCCGTATCCGAGCGCCGTCATATAGCGCTTGGAAGGGTAATCGGAGAGATGACCGGTCTCCCACCAGTTTTCGGATGCCTGGCCCTGTCGACTGAAGGCAAGGAACAAAAATGCCGCAACCGTTAATGACCGGAACAAATAGAAACCGCGCCTCATCCGGCTGTCCTTTCCGGAAAAAAGTTTCACATTATGGATTGGTCAGGAGATCCAGGGCCTTTCGGGTCCGGGAATCGCCGGCGGCATTCCGGGCATCCCGGATAGCATGACGAATCAGTCGGTGATATTGATCGTTGGAGAGGCTGACAAGGACATAGTAGTCAAAGTAGGTTCGGGTGTTGGCATCTCTGGACGGCTGAATCCAGTATTTTCTCCACCAGTACCGAACCACGCGCACTCCGCTGAGGCGCGCTTCGGCAGATTGGCGGATGAGGTTCGTGATCCGGCGCTTTGTCCGCATGTCTCCACCGTCCGGAGAAGACCCCAGAACCGTCATCCGTTTGGCCATGTATCGGGAGCCGACGTTGTTTGCCACGCTTTCGGCAATGCTCTGGAGGGCGCTGGCGTAGGAGTCGGTCCTGCCGCCTTCCTGGTCCGGCTCCCTGTTGGCAGTCCCCGAAAAATACCGGGCGTCCGGATGATCCTGCTGGTATTTCCCGGGCTGGTCGATCCATTCGGGTCTCTTTCCGTGCGACTGGGCCATCAGGTGGGGTTCCCCGTATCCACCGGGAGGTTGGGAAAAAGAAGAACAGGCGGAAAAAGCCAGAAAGGTCAGAGCCAGAGAGGAGAGGATCCATTGAGGAAAAAATGACCTGATTCCGATTTTTTTTGCCATCCGGAGGGTTCCTCCTCTTTAC
The DNA here is from genome assembly GCA_021826965.1 of Nitrospirota bacterium. Classification (GTDB taxonomy): domain Bacteria; phylum Nitrospirota; class Leptospirillia; order Leptospirillales; family Leptospirillaceae; genus Leptospirillum_A. Next base: position 14,307 of record JAKAYA010000034.1, on the reverse strand, counting down.
CGGTTTTTGGGGACGGGGTGAACGGATGTCTGAAAGACTTTATATCATATCCTTCGGCCTTTTTGCATGAAAGGGCAGCACGCCGGCAGGTGGGGAGGAGAAAGTGGGGGATGGCGGGATGTATGGTTTCTCTCTTTTCTCAGAAAAAGCGGAGATCCAGCGGGATAACGTTCAGTCCTCCCGGTACTTCCGGAGACCCGCTTCCACCAGGTCGAGATCCCGCAGGATGCGTCGGAGAGTCTGGTCGTCGATCCGGTGTTCCGTCCTCAGCTGGTGGATTGTCCGCTTTTCTTCGTGAATGGCTTCCAGTCGAAGACCGTTTTCTTCCTCCAGTGTTTTTCGGATGTTGTCGGTTCCTTCCCGCCGTTCTTGCAGTTCCTGGATCCGGAGAGTGTATTCGGATGCGATCCGGTTCAGAAGCGCCCTTTCTTGTTCGGAGAGAGTCTTGTCTGTCGTCCGTTCGGTCAGGAAGGACAACGCTTTCCTGTTGGCTTCCAGACGGGCCATCTGTTCTTCTTCCGCGGCTTCTCCGGGGTCTTTGACCTTGAGCCATCGGGCCAGAGGTTCCAGTGTCAGGATGACTGTCGACATGGAAAGAAGGATGACGCTTCCGGACAGGAAGACGATCAGGTCTCTTCCCGGAAAGGGTTTTCCCTGGACCTCGAGGGGGATTGAAAGGGCGGCTGCCAGCGTGATGGCTCCCCGGACGCCGATCCAGCCGGCGAGAAAAACGCTGTTCCACGTCGGAGGCGTCAGGTTTTTTGTGTGGATCCGGTTCAGCAACCAGGATATCCGTGAAAAAGGAAAGACCCAGATCATCCGGATCAGGATCGTGACAGCGGTCAGAAGAAAACTGTATTCGATCAGACGGGGGATCGGGATTGCAGAAATTGCCGCGAAAACGTGTCTGAGCTGGAGACCCAGAAGCAGAAAGACAAAGCCCTCCAGGACAAACGTCAACATGTTCCAGACACTGGCCGCATGGAGTCTGAGTGGGCCGGAGAGATCCCGGACGTCGCTGACCCCGGCATACAGCCCGGCGGCCACGACGGAGAGAATGCCGGATGCCCCGAAGCTGTTCGCCGCCATATAGGCAAAATAGGGTGTCATGAGGGAGAGGGATGTCTGGACACTCGGATCTTCGACCCCCCGATGTGTGAGAAGTTGCCGGAACCAATGGATGTTGTAGGCGATGAGGAAGCCTGTCAGAAGCCCTCCGATCGAAACCCACGCAAGATCCCGAAAGGCGGCCGACCAGGTGAAATTCCCCTGGAGAATGGCGGCCATTGCGAATTTGAAGGAGACAAGGCCGGAGGCGTCGTTGATCAGGCTCTCCCCTGCCAGAACGTAGACCAGGCGTTGGGGGAGCGACAGGCGGCCAATGAGAGCATTCAGCGCCACCGTGTCTGTGGGGGACAGAACAGCGCCGAGAACGAATGCGGATGCTAACGGAACCGCCGGAATCAGCCAGTGGACGAAAAATCCGGTTGCGGCAACGGTGGCGAAGACGAGTCCAAAGCCAAGAAGGAGGACGCTATAGAGGTTCTTGCGGAGTTCTCTTTTGGGGATGAGCCACGCATCGGCAAAAAGGAGAGGCGGGACGAAAAGCGCAAAAAATGTCCGGGAATCCAGATGGAAATCGTGGAAGGGAGACGAAAAGCTCAGAATGAATCCGGCCAGGACCAGAAGAGCCGGTTGAGGGATGCGCCATTTTGCGCCAAGGGAAGAAACGAGTACGACGAAAAAAAGGAGCCAGACGGTGATTGAGATGGGGGTCATGTCCGAAAAATTCCCTCTTTCACAGGAATGTTTCGTGTTTGGTGCTCGTCCCGGGTTTCTCGATCGGGCCAATAGTCCAATCCGGTCTCATCTCCCTCATTTTTGGAATGGACTTGGGTTGCTTCGGACAGGACGCTGAAGCATATCACGGGTTTTTCGTGAAAGTCTCCGGAGTGGAAACCTGCTGTGTTGGTGGGAGTGTGGAGCGACAAGACTCTACGGATGCCCGATGAGGGTCAGTTCTCGTCAGGATGAAGTGGTGTAAGGATATTTTCCAAATAGAGACGGTTCATGCGGTGAAGCTCCCGCAGGGCTCCGGAAGCCCTTTCCCTGTCTGACATGATCGCGAATGCCTTCATGGATTTCATGTTAAGAAGAAGAACGGTGGACACGTCCTGCGCCAGGCTTTCTTCCAGTCGGGGAGAATGAATACGCAATGTTTGCGCAATTCTCCGGAGCGCGACAGAACGGAGCTCTTCTCGTTTTATCGACCACTCCGGTCTGGCTTCCATCAGCCGGAATGTCGCAGCTCCTTTAGGATGAAGGCGAAGAAGAGTTCCGAGAAGACGATCGGCCAGAGACTGGACAGAAAGGGAAACCACTTCCGCATCGATTGCATCGAAAGCCAGGTCGATATTTTCCCGGTAGCGGTCGATCAGGGCGTTGGCGAGAGCCTCCTTTCCGGGAAAAAAGCGGTAGAGAGAGCCGATGCGGGTGTCGGAACGGGCGGCGATTTCCGCCATCGTCGCGGACTCGTACCCTTTTTCGGCGATCACTTCTTCTCCGGCTTTCAGGATGACGGCCACACGCCGTATGCCATTTGTCCTCTTTGGCGTCCGGGCATTGCGATCCCGGATGGTTCTTGACTCGTTGTTTGAGCCCATGCTCAAATAATCCTGTCCTTTGATCGCTTCTGGCTCGTTTTCTGTCTGGGTGAAGTTTGTGATGGGACAGAAATCCCTATCACAGCTCACATGAAAGGATAAATGTCATGATCGCTTTTGCTCCGCAATCGACGGCCCTCGTTCTGGTCGATCTTCAAAAAGGCATTGTCGGACGTCCTCTCGAACCCCATTCCGGAGAACGTGTCATTCAGAACGGAGGGATGCTGGCAGAACGATTCCGAAAAGCCGGCGCTTCTGTTGTACTCGTGAACGTTGGTTTTTCAAAAGATTTCAAGGATGTTCTCCGTCAACCTGTTGATCAGCCGAACGTGATGCCTCCTGGCGGGTATCCTTCCGATTTCAGCGAAATCGTCGAAGGATTGGCCGGCCCCGGAGACCTCTTTATCACAAAACGCCAGTGGGGCGCATTTTACGGGACGGAACTCGATTTGCAACTTCGCCGTCGAGGAATCCATTCGATCGTTCTTGGCGGCGTTGCGACAAATATTGGTGTGGAATCCACCGCCCGACAGGCCTGGGAGCTGGGATATTCGCTCGTGTTTGTCGAAGATGCGACAAGTTCGATGTCCGCCGACATGCATCGGTTCGCCTTTGAAAAGATCTTTCCACGGATCGGGAGTGTCGTGCAATCCGTTGATGTGACTTTTTCCTGATCGAGAAACCTTAAAACTTCCGGATTCCGCCCTTGAATAATGTCAGTCTCCGCCATTTCCTGCAGTGGGGACTCTTGATCATCCTTTCGATCCTGATGTCGTTCCTGTTTCTCGAGTTGAGTCTTCCTGGAGCGCTAATGCTGGGCCCGATGGCCGCCGCGATCGCTCTGGGTGTTTTGCGTTCTGACATCCATGTGCATCGTATCCCGTTCGGTTTTGCTCAAGGTGTTGTCGGTTGCATGGTGGCTCAGTCGCTGACGCCGGCAGTGATGCATGCTTTCTGGTCAAGAGGGGTTCTGTTCGTTTCTATTGTATTGTCGATCATCGTTTTCAACTGTGCTATGGGATGGTTTTTGAGCCACTCGGGGGCTTTCCCGGGAACGACCGCTGTCTGGGGGCTTTTGCCCGGAGCCGCTTCAAGCATGATCATCATGGCCGAATCCTGTGGCGCGGATGTCCGGCTTGTCGCTTTCATCCAGTATCTTCGCGTGGTGATGGTGGGGTTCTTCGCATCGTTTGTCGCTCATTTCAATATTCATCACCCGATTGCCGGAAGAGTCTTTCACTGGTTTCCGGAGGTTCTCCCACTGCCGTTCGGCGAAACGATGACAATCATTCTTGTCGGGACTTTTATCGGGTATTTTTTACGAATATCGGGAGGGATGCTTCTGATCCCTCTGTTTGCCGGATCGATCCTGCAGGCCGGAGGGCTTGCCTCGATCATGCTTCCAGGATGGTTGTTGGCCAGTGCCTATATGTGTATCGGCTGGACGGTCGGACTGCGCTTCCGCAGGGATGTCCTGCTTTATGCCGCCCGGATGATTCCCCGGGCAGTCCTTTCCATCTTTGTCGTGATCGTTTTTTGCGGGTTTCTGGGTTATTTGCTGAACCGATTTCTTGGAGTCGATCCGTTGACGGCCTATCTGGCAACGAGTCCTGGGGGAGTGGATGCGGTTGCAATCATCGCCACATCCGCGAACGTCAAGGTCGGCTTCGTCATGGCGCTTCAACTCTCTCGCATGTTGCTGGTTGTCCTGATCGGTCCGCTGGTCTCGCGATGGGTGGCCGTCCGGGTCCAGCGGTCCAGAATGTCGATTTCGGAAAATGAGAGTGAAGAATCCGGAAAATGAGGTTACCCATCAAGGAGGACGCATGCTGATTGTCAAGAGGAAAAAAGTTTGTCCGTTTTTCCGCCTGTATTCCCGCCAGAAGCTCACATAGGGAACCCCTTTCCGGGAGTCCCCTTCGGGCAAACTCTCCTGGCATGCCTCCCGGTAGTGGGCCAGCGCCTGCCCCTTCTCCACCGCCTTCTGGACGTCTTTCCAATCGACCATTCCGCTCCATGGCGCCTGGTACTCCGGCCGAGGGCTCTCCCGTTCCTCCGCTTCCCCAACCCAATACCGCTTCACCGTGTTCGGGAGATCTGAAGCGCTCGGGCAACCGCCTTCTTCCCCATTCCAAGACCCTTCAACCGCTGGATTCCTCGAATCATGCGCACTCCTTTCCGTTTTCCGGCCATGCCGGTCCCCTTTCTGAAAAAGGTCCGTAAAACACCTCTCCCAGAAAACGGACTTTTCCGGCCGGTTTCAAGATCCCTTTTTGGGGTCAATGATTTGAAACTGGAGGGGGTCAGAATGCGTGAAATCAGAGGGGGCAGCTTACGTGAAATCCATCAATTTTGGCCCAGGTCTCGGCCTTCGTGTCGAAGGTCCGTCCGATCTGCCCGAAGCCTTTCTTTCGGACGAGGGCTTGCCAAGAACCGGAACGCTTGTGGGATGTCGCCATCTGTCACTCCATCTTTTGACCGGATAATCGTCTGGAGATCCTGCGATTTTTTCTCCGGAGTGAGAAGAGAGTGACAAATTTAATTTTTTGGATTGTTTATTGTCTTCTAGATTGGCTCTGAAACTGGCTCCCCGGGAGGGATTCGAACCCCCGACACGGTGGTTAACAGCCAGTTAAAATCCATTTGTACGCCTTCATGTTTTCGTTTAATGCTATGTTTTAAGCCATTAAATAAGATGACGGATTCCCTTTTTTTCCATCTTTATCTATCTCTTACTATGGCACAGTTATGGCAAATAAAATAGCTTAAAAAGGCAACCTTTGAGACATCTGTTTCAACGATTATGGCAACAAGGATAACCTCTTGACCCTGTTTTCTACCTATGGTATTTTGCATTTGTGACGGTCTACCCCGGCCAAAACAAAAAAAGGTCTTGACAGGAGACTGGGGAGATAACGAGCACTCGCGTTATCACGACTCTGAGCTTCACGACTCTGAGTTGACGAGGAGAAAAGGGAGCCGGACCGAACTCAAACCGGTTGAGACTTGGGAATCCTAGGGATTACCTAGTCAAAAGGGTAGAGTGCCCGCCTCGCGCAAGATTAAGGTACCTGTCTTCATTTTGTGCAGAGGCAAGACCCGGATTCGGCTGGTTGGTCAGGAGCGGCCATCAGAGAAATCTGGGAGACAAACCGACGGCCTGAACGCATGCTTAAAAATCAAGCATGCCCTACAGGGACCCTGACAAGCTCCGCATTTGACTTTATTTAGAGTCGGACGCGGATTTTGCCAGGGTTTTTTTGTGCCTGGAATCCTCTCCGACCGGCAGGAGCCGGTCATCATGATGAATGAAGAGCTATCCCTCCTAGACGTTTCTGATCTGGCAAAAATTTTAAAAACCAGCAGAAAATCAATTTATGTTAGATCCAGCCAAAATCCTGGAGAACTCCCTCCCAGGATAAAACTTCCGGGTTCGAGAGTTTTAAGGTGGCACCCTCAAGTTGTTCGGCGCTGGTTAGAGGAGCAGGCTGGGATAACTCAGCCAGTAGAATTTTCTCCTCCACCAAAACGACGCCCTGGCCGCCCCACAAAGGAAGAGGAACTAGCCAGACAGAGAGGGGGTGCCAAATGACCCCCCAACAGCGACTTTTGACCCTCGACCAGGTTGCAACACGCTTGAATCTTCAATACGCCAGCTTGAGAAAAAGGATCCAGCGACGCCAGATTGGCTCTCTTCCTATTTTTAGGACTGGGGAAGGCTCATCCGCACACTGGGCTTGTGATGAGGCTGAATTAGAAGCCTGGATCGCTGCCCGGAAGGGGGTGGTGTGATGACCACCCTTAAAGTCAGAAATAGACTACAGCTACCGTTCGGGATCGTTCCGAACACCCTGCTCGAGGACAAACGATTGAGTTTACAGGCTCGAGCTTTGGCGGCATGGTTAGTTGGTCGGGCAGACGGATTCGAAATCAGAATCGAAGCCCTCCAAAAAATGCTTGGGATCAGTGACAAAATATGGGTTTCAGCCAGGAGAGAACTAGAAAAAGTTGGGTGGTGGAACTCGAGGAAGTTCCGCGTCCCTTCAGAAAAAGAAAAAAATCAAGGGCGTCCTGTTTTCAGGTGGCAACACGAGTTTGAATTTTTGGAAGGATCAACTTGCATCCCCCCCTTTAGCAGGGATGCAAATTGCATGGATGCAAAAGGGGGGGATAAACAAACAAGAAGTAACCATGAAGATATAAACCAAAAAGAAAAAACAACAACAGCAGGTGTTGATGTTGAAGGTTTCGGCGAAGGAAAAGAAGAAGGATACACACTACTCAAAACGGTTGGAATCAATCATGGAGTAGCGAGGGCTTTAGCCAAAGCTCATTCTGTTCCAAGAATAAGGGAAGTGATCGATCTCGCCAGTGAAAAGAATCGTTCAAATATGCCCGGATTCATCGTCATGGCGTTACGGGAAGGATGGGCATCGGCTAGTGGAACAAGCAGGGGATCGAATATTGATGACCTGATTGCCAAGTATGAGGCTGAGGAGAGGGAGAAGGGAGCGAGTAATGGCTAATAAACTTGAAATTCTTCGCGAACTCAAACCCCTTCTGATCGCATTTGAAAAACACTTCAACGAGGAACTGGCGGAACTGTGGACGAGCGAGTTGCGGGAATATTCATCTGAGGAGATCCGCCGGGCCGCAAGGTTTTTTCTTGATTCTCCGGTTCAGAAGACTTTTCCGCGGATAGGAGAGTTCAAGGGGGCAACAGGAGTAGAGAAAAAGGCCACAGAAAAAACGGCTCTTCAGGTTCAGTCCTGTCCCAGATGCACAGGTGGGCTTTGCTCTGTGGACCGAGAACTGGTTGGCCATGGCAAAGTTGCGTATACATTCAGATGTTCCTGTCCGTCAGGAGACAGTTATCCGGGTCTTCCTTTGGTCAACCCTTTTGATCGAACGAAAAAGGAAGAATATGCGGAGAAGAAAGTGACATGGGCCACCGGATGAGATTCCAGTCTGGAATTACGTTTTCGAGCAATGCGAATCCCGGTTTGTAGAAAAAGTGATCCGCACGTCCGGATCTGGCTGAAAAACCATCAGGACGGGTTGAACTCTCCTCCCTCATGGCCCTCCTCTTTTCCCTCACGCCCCCCGGCGGCGCTCGAACAAGCCGCCGGGGGGATCTTTTACATATATTATATCTATGGGCCTGAATGGCCATGGTCCTCATCATGATCCTGGCCATGACGTTGTTCGTGTTTCGGTCTTGGAGTTGGAGACCAATCATCTGAATCAGAAAATCCACGAGCCTTATCTTTGCGGAATTTCGCTGTTACTTGTTCAAGAAAAGAATAATCCTTGGAATGATTTTCGATTACTCTGGACATGACTCTGGATAGGAAATCTTTATCTCCTGAGCAATAAAGTTTTTTCCACCCGTGTTCAGAAATTAAATGAAGTGCAGCTATTATTTCCTTTTCAGATCCGTTCTTTAATTCAATACCTATTAAAGCTAGGACAGGCTTTATTGCATCCTTTCCGGATGTGGCTAAACCAGTTTTCTTGTCCCAGGTAAATCCATGTTTGTTAAACAATTCTTCGTAGGACATCAGGGATCTCTCTCCTTTCATTTCGGTCAGCGCCAGGGTCCCGGACGGATTCTTTCCGTCTGGGAGGCGCAGTCATTTCTTTAGTCCATTGTCACACTTATCCGCCTTACATCCTACCAACCAAGAACAAGAGAATAAAGCCATGTATTAGCCACACCCGACTCACCCGGTGGTGGGCTGAAATCGCCTGAAAGAGTCTGAAACCAAGCGGAAAGGAGGTGAAAGAAATTGATGTCCGCCGGAAAGATCGTGAAATCCGATGAGGTCAGGAATGGACTTATATCCTTGATCGACAGGAAAAAAAGCGCATTTCATGGCGGGATATCTGAGATCGTGAAAAGAGAATTCGACTTGATTTCCGAAGCTCGAAAAATTGGGGCAAGCTGGACTGAGATCGTTGAAACGCTTGGTTTTCTGGGAAAAGAAGATGGATTTTCGCTGGCCTTTTGGAGGGAGCGCAAGCGCCGGGAAAAGAAAGGATCCCCGGTTCCAACGAGTTCGGAGGTCCAGGCTGCTCAAATGATCAAGCAGGAACAGAAAACTGAAAACAGAAAAATTAGTGAAGACGCAGAGGCCCGCCGGGCAGCTCTGCGGGAGAGCATAGAGCTGAGGAGCAGAGAGAGGGCAAGGGAAAAAGCTCTTGCCGGACCGGCCCATGAAACCGGGGCCTTCGTTTTGAAACCTGACACATCGATTTAAAAAGGAGGAACACAGATGAATGCGATCCATTGGGTTGGAGGAAGTAAGGGTGGAGTGGGAAAAAGTGCAGTCAGCATGGCTCTTCTGGATTACCTCGGGGAGAAGGATCCCTTGCTGGTTGAGACCGACACAGCAAACCCGGATGTGGCGAAGGCATACCGTGAGACGGTGAAGACAGAAATGGTAGACCTGGATGGAACGGACGGGTGGATCCGCCTGATAGACCTGTGCACTGCTCATGATGGCCCGGTAGTTATCAATTCCGCAGCCAGAACGGATGTTGAAGAAAACGGGGTCATGCTGGATGAGGCGATCGTTGAACTCGGGAGGGACCTGATTGCCCTATGGGTTATCAATACTCAACGGGATTCTATCGAACTCCTGAAGGAATTTCGCCAAGGGGTGGCGGCGGCCAGGATTCATGTCGTGAGGAATCTCTACTTCGGGCCCATCCACAAGTTTGACGATTATGACCGATCCGAAATCAGGAAGGAAATAGAAGCGGCGGGAGGACTGACGCTCAATTTTCCGGCCCTGGCCGACCGGGTTGCGAAGGAGCTGTATTCCGAGCGGATCCCGATCGACCGCGCGGCGGGAGAACTGACGCTTGGGAATCGGATCGAACTCGGGCGATGGCGACGGTTGACGCATGGAATGTTTGACAGCGTGATCAACGGGGAGGGGGGCGCAGAGGATGAGTGATATTGCCGAAACCTACAAAGAACTTCACGGGGGGAAGGAAATTCCCCCCGATCTTGAGAAGAGGCTCCTGGTGATTGCGGCGGCCCTTCACATCAAACCCGAGGATAGCTTTTGGCTGATTATTCTCGGTCTCGACTACTATCAGAAACTTTTTGAGCAAATGCCGGCCTCAATGAGGGCTGAATCTGAGGTCATCACCCGCCAGGTGAAAGAGGCGTCCGCTCAAGTAATCCGGGCGGCCACGGCGGAAATAGAGAAGAACCAGGCGGCGGCCAGGCTGGAAATTGAAAAGACGACCGCGGCGCAAAAAGCGGAACTTGTCAAAACTCTCGGGACGGTATTGCCTCTCAAGCTCGGGGAAGCTCTTTCTTCGCTTGAGTCAAAGATCGACAAGGGCTCCGGGAGGATGAAAGTAGCGATTATAACCTTGGCGATCGCTCTTGGTTTAACCGTGTCCGGCGGATTGGCCCTTTTTTTCCTGGGGGAGAACGTCGGGCAACAAACAGTTCAACAACAAAGGGGGCAATGATGGAAGGTTTTTCCAGAGTCAGAAAAACAATCGTGAACACTGGTGGGAAGAAAGAAGAATATCCATTGGACCTTGACGAGGATTTTGTGAGCCGCCACACGGATAAAGTCTGGAAGGTGGCCAACCCTGACTTTTTCGACCGCGCAAGGGATTTTTTCGAATCGACACGCGGGATGGCAATTTCGATCAGTTTCGGTGTGCTGCTCGTCTTCTTTTTTGGAGTCAAAACCGGAGAAATAGTCGGTCAAGAAACCCGTTCTTACCAGCCCTTTCTTACTGATGGTAAGGGACCCAAAGCCATGCAAGAAAGGGAGGACCTCGTTCCTAGAGAGAAGATCCTCCCAGAGAAAGAAAGGATATCCCCCCATGACTAACCCCATGCTGCACAAGGACACACCGGATCCGGATCACCTCTCAAATATCCTGATCTTTTTGTTCTGGATGCTGGGTTGCACCCTGGTCGGGCTTGCCATCGGCGTTGCTGTCAACTTCGTGAATCCAGTCACCGCCGGACCGGTTTTGTGGCTAAAAAGCACGATTGGGATAGCAACTGAAGCTTTTTTTCAATATTCCGGCCTTTCTTTTCTCCTGAATCTACTCCCCCACGTGGATTTCGCTAACGCCTGGTTGGGACTGAAGCCATGGGCGGACCTGTCCGGGGTGGGATCGTTGATCCCCTATGTCTCGGTTGGAGCGTTCATAGGCACGGCGATCGGCGGGCGAGCCGCCTGGAAGTACCACCAAAACATGACCAACCCGATCAAACACCTTTCCGGGCCGAGGATACTCGAGGGAAAGGCCGGGGCGAAGGCCCTCCAGGAGCAGATTGCTGAGAATTTTGACGTAGACGGGATCTTTATCCATCCCAACGTTCAAATTTCAATGAGGCTTGAAATCCAGCATTTCTTGATGATCGGCTCGACGGGATCAGGAAAAACAACCGAAATTCAATACATCCTCGACCAGATCATTAATCGAAAAGACAAGATTTTAGGTTACGACGTAAAATCCGATTTCACGCAAAAACTCCAAAACCGCATCATTCTCGCCCCCTGGGATCGTCGCTCCTGGAGTTGGTTTATAGGCATGGATATTACGACGGAAGCCCTGGCCCAGGCCTTTGCGGAATGTTTCATCATTCCAAACCCAAAAGCTTCAGATCCCGTGTGGGATAACGCGGCAAGAGCTCTCCTTCGCGCTGAGATCCACAAATTACAAGCACACAAGCCCGGGAAGTGGACCTTTTCAGACCTCGGAAAAGGACTGTTGGATGACTTGCTTGTGGGGGTAGATGACCCCCAGGAGAACATGAGGAACCTCCAGACGTTTGTCCGGACATATTTCCCTGAGGCATGGCAGATTGTCCGGGACGCGACGAGCAAAGCGACAAGCTCAGTTCTTTTCACCCAAGGGGGCCAGCTAAGCCCTCTGATTGATATATGCCGTCTGGACGCTGAGATATGTAAAGTCGGGGCTAAAAAATTCTGGCTCGATCAGGATAAAAAGGGATTCCTAAGTGATGAAGTGAAAACTTGCCCACCTGTGATCCTCAAACGGGCCGGAGATTCGGAAATCTGGTCCAGGACTTTCATTTCAGCGTTCATCAATGTGGCGGCCCTGAAGATCAATGGTCTCGGGGACGCTGATCCGGACAAGCGCCGCATCTGGTTCATTCTCGATGAAGTTCCACAACTTGGGCGTAACCCGCAAATCACGACATTCCTTGAAACAAGCCGTTCAAAAGGTGTTCGAATGTTATTGGGGCTCCAAAACGCGGAACAGATAGAAAAAAACCAGGGAAAAGAGGACCGGATGACTTGGGAAAACAATACACTCACAAAAATATGGGGTCAGGATGTTGGACAGAGCGCCAAAAAGTGGGCGAGTGAGAGCGTCGGAACCCACACAGTGCAGATTTATCATCGCCAGCGCACCACCGGCACGCTTCCCCCTTCCTCCGGAACAAGCGATGGCTGGAGTCCACCGCAGGAAAAACGACTCCTCGAGGAGCACGGTTTTGAAATGCTCCTCAGGCCAAAGCCTAAAAAGAAAATCGTCACAGCCCTCTTGCAGATTTCCGGATTCGATCGCGTGATCCTTGATTGGCCCATGCTCCCCCGGCCTATCCATGACCCCAAGGAAAAGGATCCCGTCGTTCTTCCTCCCCGGGTGGTCGTGGATGATTCCGGCCAGGTGATCGCCAGCAACCTGGCCTTTGTGACCGATTCCCTATCGGGATCCCCAGCTAAAGAGGGACCAGATTCCTCGGGTGCAAGTGCTCCTCTCCCAGTCCCGCCCTCTCCCCCCTCCGGAGGCGGCCCGGATGCTCGAAAGGAAGACGCGGAGCGGAAACAGGAGGGCGTTAGCACTAACGCCACCCCACGCCTTGAACACGTCGAAATCCCCCAACAACAACAGCCAAAACAACAGAAAACCGACCCAGAAAACGAAAAAGAGGACGAGAAAGAGGCGGAAAAAATCGGGGAAAAGATGCTGACCGCAAGCCTCTCCGGAGAAGATTTCACCGGCGATATCGCAATCGACAGCCTGAAACTCCTGGCCGCCATGCTGGATTCAACCGGGGCCTCCGGAACCGTCGGGCGGGTTCAGATCGCCAAACCTTCCCCCGCCCCGGAGCCGGAGCGGGAAGACGAAGAAGAGAGGGAGTAAATGCTAAGCATTAGCTGCAAAAAAGGAACCTCGGCCAAGGATGTGGCCGGAGTTGCCAAGTACCCGGACGAATCCAAGGACAAATCCAAAGCCCCCGGAGCCATCGAAGACTACTACTCCCAAGGGAACGATAAGACCCCCTCAGTCTGGATGGGGTCCGCGGCGGAGGCTTTGGGACTAAAGGGAGCCGTCAATCGTGAAGACCATATCCGGACCCTGATGGGGCAGGATCCCCGGAGCGGTCAAGGACTGCTCCAGGGCGCCGGTGAAGATCGCCGCTATGCTTGGGATTTGACCTTTTCCGCCCCCAAGTCCGTCAGTATCGTCTGGGCCGTGGGAAACGAGGACGTGAGGAAAGGTGTCGAAGACGCCCAAACTCGGGCCGTCGAAAAGGTCTTGGAATTCATCGAGCAGAACTTCCCCCTCGCGCGGCAGGGGTCAAGCTCAAAAGGCACCATCGAGCAGGTGAACGCCAAGCTCCTGGCCGCCGCCTTCCTGCATGGTTCCTCACGGCCCGTTGACGCCCAGTCCATCCCGGATCCACAGCTTCACATCCATTTGATGCTTCAAAATATGGCCCTCCGTGAGGATGGAACGTGGGGAGCGTTGAACGGAAAGCAGCTATACGAATGGAAAATGGCCTTGGGAGCCATCTATAGGGCGGAGCTTGCAAAAGAAATCAAGGAGATGGGCTTCCAGATCGAAGCCGACGGGGATTATTTTCGAATTGTCGGGATTCCGAAAGAGCTTGAAAAAGAGACATCGCAACGGCGTGAGCAGATTCTTGAAGCCCTCGAAAAGTTGGGACTTTCCGGAGGGAAGGCGTCGGAAATCGCCAATCTGGACAATCGTTTCGACAAGGGAAATATCCCCGCGGAGATCCTCCAGGCCGATTGGGATGCCCGGGCCTTGACCCACGGCGTCACTCGCGAAACGATTGATGCCCTGAGGGGGCTTGAAAAAGAGGCGGCCAAGGAAATCGACCGGGAGGAAATCCTTCCGAACCTGACCAGCATGGAAGCCATCTTTGATGACACCACAAATAATGAGGGCTTTCCCCCTGAAACGGTAGAAAAAATTCTTTCTGATGCTCGATTCAAGGATCTGGACGAATGGGATCGACTCAACCTCAAGTTTTTTCTGGAAGAACCAAGGGGAGCCCACGAGGAAGAAATAATGCTCGTCCATGAAGCGAATGCCCAGTCAGGCCGCCGGGCCCCACTTCCGACCTTTGAGGAATGGTCAGAAAAACAGATACATCGCTTCGGATTGCAAGAACTTTTTGAAGAAAGACCCAAGGAGATCAATCGGGAGGAAGTCCTTCGGAAGCTGACCACCATGGAAGCCGTCTTTGAAGACACCACAAATAATGAGGGCTTTCCCCCTGAAACGGTAGAAAAAATTCTTTCTGATGCTCGATTCAAGGATCTGGACGAATGGGATCGACTCAACCTCAAGTTTTTTCTGGAAGAACCAAGGGGAG
>JAKAYA010000005.1 GCA_021826965.1 Nitrospirota bacterium | reverse complement strand
CCCAGCGGATGCGCTGACGGATGTGGGCGGACAGGGACGGTGTCGCGAGACCGGCCGCCTGGGGAAGGTTCAGATAGGCCGACTCCCATCCTCTCCGGTGCAAACGGATCGACGTATGGGCGTCTTCAGTGACAGTGTCGACCGCGAACCCCTGGATTTCGTTCAGGGCCTTTCTCCGGAGGACCGTGCAGGACCCGCAGAACGTCGATGCGTTCCAGAGGTCGTTGCCGTCCTGGATGACTCCGTAGAACAGCTCGCCTTCGTTGGGCAGTTTCTTGAAGACGTTCAGGTTCCGTTCGTAAGGATCGGCCGAATAGAAGTGGTGGGGCGTCTGGACGAAGGCGGTGCGCGGGGACCTTTCGAGAATGCCGACTGTCGTCTGGAGGAATGAACGTGTCGGGATGTGATCGCAGTCGAACAGGGCGACGTACTTCCCTTCGGAGCGCGCAAGGGCGAAATTGATGTTTCCGGCCTTGGCGTGACGATGTTCGGGCCGGGCGATATAGATGACTCCCGATTGCGCCGCGAACGCACGGAACTCTTCCCGGTTTCCGTCGTCGAGAAGAAAGATTTTTTTCCTGTCCGGAGGCCAGTCGATGTTGAGAGCCGCCAGAACGGTGGTCCGGACCACGGACAGGGGTTCATTGTATGTCGGGATCAGGATGTCGACGGTCGGCCACGTTTGAGGTTCGGGAGGCAGGGGATCGGCTTTCCGTCCTCTCGGAAAGGCGGTCTGGAGATATCCGAGAGCAAGAATGATCCAGGAATAGAGCTCCGCTCCGAAGAGGAGAAAAATGAAGGGAAACTCGTATCCGTGCACTTTGGGATCTCCCAGTCCCAGCGTTCCGGTCGTTCGCCACCACGCATACCGGAGCGTGGAAAAGAACGAGAGGGCGATCAGGGACAGAATGACCCATCGTTTTCCGTCCAGAAAGGTTTTCAGAAGTAGTCCGGCAAGAAAAAGGAAAATCCCGAGCCAGAGCTGGGTCTGCCAGTCGGGGGAAGGAATCGTCGCCAGAAAAAAGAGCAGGAAGGCGCTCGTGCCGAGGAAGACGATTCTGGCTGATCGGGCGGTCCGTTTCATCAAAAGAGGCCCTCCGGGTCTTCTCCGCCTGAGGGCGGAGATATTGGGACCTGGTCATTGCGTTCTTGTTCTCCGGCCATCTGTCGGAAGAGCCGACGGGCGGAAAGGGCCGAAAGGCGTTGTCCTCTGGCCGGCGAAAAGGTTCCCGGATTCCGGGACCGCGTTCGATACCGGAAACGCTTGCGTTAAACCCGAAGGAATTGCAAATTGTGTTCCAAGGCCTTGGGACGGGAGAACTCTTTTTCTCCCCGTGGTGGCAAGGAAAAGAAGCGGACAATCGGGAGGTGTGATGAGAGTGTAAAGAAGACGTTCAGTTCGTGTTAAAAAAACCGACAGGAGCTTTCAGCAAAGGACGAAAAACCGACCGGCAGGTTTCTCCTGAACGGTCTCTTCGTCGAGGGGAGCACGAAAGATGTGGGACGGTTTTGCGGGGGAAGTCAGGGGATCCGGGTGACCGGATTCTTGTCGCTGAAATCCCTGGATTGCCCGGGTGCGTGGTCCACGGATCAATGCAAGGATTGGCACTGAAAAATGCTCAAGAGGCCATCTTCCTGTGATGGAAGAGATTGCCGGAATCCGGGATTTTCGACCATCCGATACCGGACAAGTCTGTCCTCCATCGGATGAGGTCCGGAAGAGTTTTGGAAAACATTCTCCTGTTCTCTCCGGTGGCCCGGAGGAACTCTCCTCCTGCCCGGCCCTGACCTTCGCACGGCTGTGGTCATTCGCATGATTTTTTGAACCCGAAACCGTCGACTTTCGGAAAACGGAAATCCTCCTTCGGTATCGCGGTGGGGGGGTGTATATTCGGAATATGCCCTCGAGAGAAGAGCGTTCCATCCGGGAAATCGGGCAGGAGTTATACCGGCGGATGTCGGGACGCTCGCCTGCGCTGTTTTCAGGATGGGAAGGAGGTCTTCTGAAGCGGGCGCAAGCCGATCCAGGATTTCAGACCTCCCTGTTTTTCCTCATCGATGTTTTGCCGGCTCTTTCCGGGCCGGCCGAAATCCGCCGTCATATCGAAGAATATCTTCCCTCCGATCTTCCCGGAGGACTTTCCGGATGGGCCGGGATCGGTGCCCGGTTCGTACCGGGGATGGCCGAAAGGATCGGTCGAAGACTGATTGTCCCGGAAGACGACATTGTCGACGTCGTTTGCGCACTGGAGCGGAGAGGGCTATTCTCCTCCGTCGATCTCGTGGGAGAAGAAGCCGTTTCCGATCGGGAAGCGGACCGAACCCGCGACCGCTATCGGACCCTTCTGGATCGCTTCGACCTCCATCCGCCCTCCAACCCGCTCCATCTTTCCCTGAAGCCTTCTTCCCTGAATCCGGACATGAACCCGCTCGATCCGGAGGGAGCGGCCGGTGTCATCGGAGATCGCCTTGCTCCCGTCCTTCAGCGGCTGGCGAGGGTGGGAGGTGGTCTTGTTCTCGACATGGAACAGCGGGACCGAAAAGAAATTGTCCTGGCCCTGTTTCGCCGGATTCAGTCGGATTCGCCTCTCCGTTCGGAATCGGTGGGGATCGCTCTTCAGGCCTACCTCCCGGAAACTTCCCGGGATCTGGAAGAGTTGATCGCATGGGGGAGGAAGCGGGGACGGCGGTTTCCCGTCCGTCTGGTCAAGGGTGCCTACTGGGATCAGGAAATGGCTGTGGCGGAGCAGAATAACTGGCCCGTTCCGGTATTTGCCCGACAGGGAGAGACCGACGCCCATTATGAAAGGCTCGTGGACAAACTTGTGAACGCCGACGATACGGTGATCCCCTGTTTTGCCACCCACAACCTGCGGACCGTGTCCTGTGCCGTTTCGGCCCTGAAACGGAACGGACGGACGAGCGGAGAATTCCATCTCCTGTACGGGATGTCGGAACCACTCCAGGATGCCTTAAGAGACATGGGATTGCCTGTTCGGGTCTACCTTCCGGCCGGCGACATTCTTTCCGGCATGGCCTATCTCATCCGCCGTCTTCTCGAGAATACGGCCAACACCTCTTTTCTGAGACGCCAGTTCCTGTCCGGAGAGGATCCCGATACCCTGCTGGCTCCACCGCCTCCGATTTTCCCGGATAGAGCCACCAAAGGTCGCCCTTCCTCCCGAAAACCGTTTCCCGAAGAGGCGTTCGAGAACGAGCCTCTGCTGGATTTTTCCCGGGGGGAGAACCGGGCCCTTTTCCGCTTGGCCCTGTCCCGGGTGAAAGAATCCCTTGGGCGAGATTTCGGGCCCCGGATTTCCGGACAGGAGACGGAAGGAGGAGGAGAAACCGTTCTTTCGGTCGACCCGTCCGCTCCTGGACGGTCAATCGGTGATGTGCGTCTTGCCGGGGGAGAAGACGTTCGGCAGGCACTGGAGGAGGCATGCCGGTTCCGTGAGACATGGCAAAGGACTCCTCTCCCGGTCAGGACATCCATCCTGCTGCGAGCCGCGGATGTTCTCCGGAGGCGGAGGCTCGAACTTTCCGCCCGGGAAGTTTTCGAAGTCGGTAAAAGCTGGCCGGAAGCCGATGCCGACGTATGCGAGGCCATCGATTTCTGCACCTATTACGCCCGATCGGCCGAGCGTTACGGAGAGACGGCTCTTCCCGGAATTCGCGGTGAAAAAAACCGGTTGTGCCATGAAGGGCGTGGCGTAGTTCTCGTTCTTCCTCCCTGGAATTTTCCGCTGGCGATTCCTGCCGGGATGACGGCGGCGGCTCTCGTGACCGGAAACGTCGTTCTCCTGAAGCCGTCGCTAGAAGCTCCGGTGATCGGATCTCTGCTGGTCGATGCCCTGCTGGAAGCCGGTGTTCCGCCCGGAGCGATCCACTATCTGCCCGGGAAGGGGGAGACCCTGGGACGCGATCTCGCCGCCCATCCGGATGTCGACATGATCGCATTTACCGGTTCGAAGTCGGTCGGACTGTCTCTTCTCGGTCTGATCGGGCAACCGTTGCCGGGGCAAAAGAACCTGAAGCATGTGGTCTGCGAGATGGGAGGGAAGAATGCGATTGTCGTGGACGACGATGCGGATCTGGATCTGGCGGTTCCGGCGATTCTTTCATCGGCCTTTTCTTATCAGGGCCAGAAATGCTCGGCCTGTTCGCGGGTCATCGCGGTAGGACGGATCCACGATCGTCTGGTCGAGCGTCTTGTCCGGGGGACCGAAGCATTGAAGATCGGTCCACCCGAAAATCCCGAAAGCCGGATCGGGCCGGTTATCAGCGCCAGAGCTCGAGACCGTGTCCGGGGGTACATCGAAAAAGGCCGGGAAGAAGGGGAACTTTTGCTGGAGCGTCGTCTTCCGAAGGGGGCATTCGAGTCCGGAGGGTATTATGTGGGGCCGGCGATTTTCGGAAACATCCGCCCTCATCATGTTCTGGCGAGAGAGGAGATCTTCGGCCCGGTGCTGTCGGTCATGAAAGCGACCGATTTCCGGGAAGGGATCGCGCTTGCGGTCGATTGTGACTATCGGCTGACCGGAGGTGTGTTCTCCAGATCGCCGTCGCATATCGACGAAGCGGAACAGGCGTTTCGCGTGGGAAATTTGTATGTCAACCGGGGTATCACTGGCTCCCGTGTCGGCCGACAGCCTTTCGGAGGGCTGGGTTTTTCCGGTTGGGGGAGCCAGACCGGAGGGCCCGAATATCTTCTTTCGTTCATGACGTCCCGCGTGATCACGGAAAACTTGCTTCGGCACGGTTGTATTGCGGAAGGGGAAGAAGAGTGAGTCTCCGGGATTTCTGTTCTCCCGGTCCGGGAAAAAAGTTTTCCTGTCGGCAAAACAGGGTTGCTCCGGTTCGACTTTGACCGGTGTGCCTTCCGATAAAACCCTGGCGGATCGATCTTGGTGTCCTCGACAAGGTCCGGAACGCCCCTGATCTTTTCCGGCGGCCATTCGGGAGAGCGGGGCCTGATCGGTTGCGGTCGAAGTTCCTCCTGGTCTCCGGACGTTCCCGGAGACCAGAGTCGTCCGTTCCGTCGGAACATGATCCGCTTTAAAAAGAGAAGTTCGGGATATGGATTTCTTTATGCGGGGGATGAAGATTCCTGATTCGACAGAACGTTTGATTGGAGTAAGATGAGGATATTCGTTGCATGAACCTCTCACCGGGCAGGAAAACGTCTGCCCCTATGCGAACGGAGGTCCATCTTGAAAACCACTTTTTCTGCTCTCTTCCTGGCCGCGGGGATCATCGCCATTCCGGGGCCGTCGGGTGCGGCGTCCCTGATGGACTGGGGACGGCATGTGGCAAAGGCCGGCAACGGAAAACCGGGCGGAACGGCCTGCATGGAATGCCATCGTCTTGATGGAGGCGGGATGCCTTCGATCGGCGCTCCCCGGATCTCCGGACAACCCCGACAGTACATCGCCCGGGAAATCCGCGAGGTCAAGGAGGGAAAACGCTATGGTCCGGTGATGGCCGGTGTGGTTCAGAACCTCTCCCCCCGGGACATTCGTGCCGTCGCGCTTTATTATTCCCGGGCGAAGTCCCCGAAGCTTCCGGATGTCGGGCCTTCCGACCCCGCCCTTGTTGCGGAGGGAAAACACATTGCGACCCGGGGTTTCTGGAAGAAAAACATCCCGGCGTGCGTCCAGTGTCACGGTCCGAACGGATATGGGGTTCCACCCCTGTTTCCCTATATCGCCGGTCAGAACCGCACGTATCTTTTGCGCCAGCTGATGGCATATGCCTTCCTCAAACGCCAGGACGATCCCGAAGGGCTGATGCGGGGTATCGCAAGGCGCCTGACGATGGCCCAGCGAAAAGCGGTGGCGGAATATTTTTCCAGCCTCAAGCCCCCGGTCCGGGACGTGCCCTGAGGCGCCGGGCTGTTCCGGTTTCCGGTGTTCCGGAGGCCATTTTTGGAAAGGAGGAGAAACGATGGTGGTCAGACGATTTTCGCGCGGAGTCCTTTTGGCGGTGGTGGCGGTGCTGGTCCTGAGCCCGGTGGGTGCCCGGGGAGGGCCTCTCGAAGTGATGCAGGGTTCGGAAATCTTCACTCCGCCTTCCGATTCCGAAATTCCCAAGGGACCGTTTGGCGATCTGGTGCGCAAGGGGGAGCGGATCTTTACGCAGACCGGGCGATTTGCCAGACATTATGTGGGCAATGATCTGACCTGCGAAAGCTGCCATCTGGACCGGGGCCGGAAACCCTATGCGGCCCCCTTGTGGGGGGCATACGTCCTGTATCCCCGGTTTCGTTCGAAGAACCATATGGTGAACAAGCTCGACGAGCGGATCCAGGGCTGTTTCCGGTTTTCCATGAACGGAACGCCGCCTCCCGTCACGAGCGAGACGATGAAGGCCCTGATCGCCTACAGTTTCTGGATGTCCCGCGGCGCTCCCGTGGGAGTGAAGCTCAAGGGACAGGGAATGCTGTCTCTCCCGAAACCCGCGTCTTCTCCCAGCGTCCTGCGGGGCAAGAAGGTCTATGTCGCCCGGTGCGCCCTTTGTCACGGCATGCACGGTCAGGGCCGGACTTCCCACGGAGGACAGGTCTTTCCGCCGGTCTGGGGAAAACGCTCCTACAACAAGGGCGCCGGACTGTTCAAGGTGTCCAAGCTGGCGGGGTTCGTGAAGATGAACATGCCGCTTTCCAAGGGAGACACGCTGACCGACCAGGAGTCCTGGGACGTCGCGGCTTACGTCGACAGCCAGCCGAGGCCTGCCAAGCCGCGCAAGCGTTCCCGGTCCTAGGGGGAGAGCCCGTCCTGGGGCTCGAGGAGGGGTTTTGCCGCCCGGAGGAGAATCTCCCGGTATTTTTTCCGGTCGTATGTCACATCCGCCGTGACGACGGGCCAGGCTCTGGCGCGTCCGGCCGGATCCCGATCCCGGACGTTCGTGAGGATGTAGCGCACCGGTTCTCCGGCCTCGAGCGGGATCCCCCGGCCTGCGAGTTCGCGGGCGACGATGGCGGTGACGGTGGCCCGTGTGTATTCGGCTGGCGGTCGGGACAGTGTTTTCCGGAAGACCAGTTCGGCCAGAGGCACCCGCCCTTCCGCCAGCGCGTCCATCGCTTCTTCCACCGCTTCCCGGGCCTTCGGAATCCGTCTTCGGTACTCTTCCATGTCCCGGGCATCCGCGAAGATCTCCACCATCCTGTTTTGCACGCGCCGAATGAAGGAAGGCATGTCGCTCCGGCGGGCTTCGAGTCCGCGCATTTTGACCTCTCCTGACCGGAAAACCCCGAGAAACCGGTTGGGAACGGCAAGAGAAGGGGATTTTTCGGACGGGAAAAAGCCGATCCAGCGATAGATGCCCTCCAGGTTCAGCACGATTCCGGTTTCTTTTCCGACGACGCGCGCGAGCTCCGCACATGCTTCCGGCGTCAGGTCTTTTTTCTGGAGCCACAAGGAGTCGACGATGCCGTGGAGCACCCGGAAACCCCGCTCTTCCGCCATCTCCTTCGCCGTCAGGAGGACTTCCCGTCCGTAGGCGGTCACGCATTCGTGGGCTTCGATCCGTCCGAACCGGGCGTTCTTGTACCCCAGGTAGCCGAAGGAAACGACCAGAAGCCATTTGATGGCCTTTTGCCGCCGGTTGTCCGGATGATCCTTGTCCCGGTCGTTCGTGTGCCCCTCCAGACGTTCCTTGTAGGCCTGCCGTTTGGCGAGAAGAGGGGCGAGGACCTCCGGAACAAATCCCGGGCGTCGGGTGCAGATCGTGTGCCGTGTGCCGGGCACCCGGTTCTCCGGACAGCAGGAGCACCCGACGGTTTCGGGAGAGATGTTGAACCGGACCATGAGGGAGGGGTACATCGAGGCGAAGTCGAGCTCGGCGACCGATTCGTGGAATCCCGGAGGAGGCAGGAAAACCATCCCTCCCTTGTCTGTTTCGAGCAGATCCAGGGCCGTTCCGAAGGATTCCGGCTCGCTCTTGCGCCAGGGAATGAGGATGTTCCGGCGGACAGCGTGTGCCAGTTGCAGGGACGTGATGCCGGTGCCGGTGGAGGTCCGGGCCATCTCCTGGATCGGGATGCGCGCGAGACGGGCCTGTTCGAAGAGGCCGTCGAGCCCCGCTTCCTTCAGGATGAAGCTGTTGGTCCGGTCGATATGCCAGCGTCCGGACAGCAGGCAGGCTCCCGGACGGAAGTGGACCTTTCCGTAGGAATACCAGGTCCGGGCCCTCTGCGACCTCGTTCTTTCTCCCGGCGTGCGGGACAGTTCCAGGGGGATGCCCGTCCGGCGCGATATGGCGTAAAGTCCCGGAAAAATCCAGTCGTCTCCCCAGTCGCTCAGGACGAGGTCCGGGTCCTCCTGGCGGAGGCGACGGTTCAGGGTCTCCAGAAGGAGGACCGGATCGTCGCCCGCCAGAACGCGTACGCCGTCGGAAGTGCCGATCGCCAGGGCCGACGGAAGACCGTAGCGGGGATTTCCATCCCCTTCTTCCGGAGCGAGGGTGAAGATCCGAAGATCCGGGAGACGGTAGTCGATGTCCCAGGGAGAGTCCAGGCAGGCGCTTTCCTGCACCTGTCCTTCGGCGTCCAGGTCCAGGGCGCAAAAGGCCAGGGGAAAGAGGCCGGTTTCATAGAAAAACATCCGGGGCAGGGGAATGTCGCAGTTATAGAAGGAAAGATGATCGCAGTGCCGGACGAGAAGGCGTACGGCATCGGGAAAGACCAGCGGATTGGCGATCGCGATCTCCAGGACGTCCCGGGGGAGGCCGCTCATGAACTCCGTCTTCTCCACCGTTTTCCGGGAGAACCGGACGTCCGCCCTTTCGAGGATCCGCACGGCCTCCTCCTGCCGATCCGGGCTTCCGGAGAGACAGAACCGGGGGGAAAAAGGAAAGAGGACCGGAAGGCGCCGCTCGTCTTCCGTCAGGATCCAGAGCATCATCCCTCCCGAAATCGGCTGTGCATCGAGAAGCCATCCTTTCAGATCAGGGAAGGCGCTGTTCGAGCGCACGAACCTTCTCCTCCAGGGCGATACGGGATTTTCGCTCTTCAATCAACATGGAAAGCAGGATGGCCGGAAAGGGATCGGCCGGTGACGCATAGGCTCCGGCCTGGGCATGGCGGCGCGCGTGCTCGAAAAGCGCGTCGAGCAGGAGTTGGTCTTCCCGGCGCAGTGCCCGACGGAAAAGTCCCCATTCGATCCGGAGCCGGTCGATTTTCTGCGTGAAGGTTTCGAGCGTCCGTCCCATCAGTCTTCTCCTTCGGGCAGGGGCGGTCCGTGCAGACGCAAGAAAAGATTTCGGGCGCGCCGGGAAGGGGGCAGGGGCAGAACGACCGGAACCAGAACGCGACAACCGTGGCGGGGCAGGCGTTCCAGGTCTGTTCGAAGGAGTTCCAGTACACGAAAGGCTTCCCGGGCATCTACCGACTCGTCGGAAAACAGGGGCAGGATGCCGGTGACCACGACAAGCGTCGCCCGGCTTCGGAGGAGAGCCGGTTCGACACGATCCGAAACGGTTTCCCGAAGCTGATGGATCGTGAAGGCCCGGGAGAGATGCAGGCGGGAAAGGACGTTTTCCGCGGGTTGTCCCGCCTCCCGGGATCTTTGTACCAGGACGTCCGGCCGGAAGCGGTTGTCGGCGGACACGAGGATCGCCGACTGTCCCCGGAGGATCTCGTCGGCCAGAAAAGCCGACAGGGCGTCCGGGGATGCGGAGCGCGGGACGAAAACCCGAAACTCCGCCCGGACCGGGGAAGAGATGTCCGGCGTGCGCACGGGCTATCGCCCCGGAAGGCGGACGACGCCGACGACCACGCCCGCGATACGAAAGTCCTTGTTTGCCGGAACCGGAATGTCCGGATAGGCGGGATTCTCGGGAGAGAGAACGAGCTGGTCGTCTTTTCGGGAAAGACGTTTCACCGTGGACTCTCCGTCGATCATGGCCACGACGATCTCGCCGGGGCGAGCGTCCGGACGGGAGCGGACCAGGACGTAGTCTCCGTCGAGAATGGCCGCGCCCTTCATGCTGTCGCCACGGACCCGGAGAAAGAAGGACGGGCCTTCCGGCAGCCATTCCGGGTCGACGAACCATGTTTTCGTGTGGTCTTCCGGAGATTCGTGAAGGCCCCCCGCCGCCACCTGTCCCAGGACGGGAACCGGAACGGCGTCCGGAAACACCCTGCCTGCAAAGAGGGTGCGAGCTCCTTTTTCGCGGGTCAGATGGCCTTTCGCAATCAGGGCGTCCAGATGCTTGCGGACCGCATGAAGGCCCCGGATACCCATGTGGCCGGCAATTTCCTTCAGTGTCGGAGGATAGCCGGTCTGTCCGGCATAGGTCCGGATAAAATCGAGCGCTTCCTGTTGTCGGGGAGAGAGGCTGTTTTCCGGGTTGTTCTTGTCCATGTCGATGCTCCGGGAAGGGGGCGCCGGAGAAGATCCGGTGCAAGGTGTTATTTTTTGCACCTATCATATCCTTGCGGGCGGGGAAGGTCAACGCCCGGAAGAGAGATCGCCGGGCGTCGTCCTGTCCTTTCCGGAGACGGATTAACGGTCGGAGAGTCGTGCGTTCCGGTAGCGCTGGATGAGGGCGTTGGTCGAGGAATCGTGCGTCAGTGGCGCGGCCGGGTCTCCGGTGAGTTCGGGCAGGATCTTCTGGGCGAGGATCTTGCCCAGTTCGACGCCCCACTGGTCGAACGAATCGATGTTCCAGAGCGTGCCCTGGGTAAAGACGCTGTGTTCGTAAAAGGCGATCAGGGTTCCCAGGGTGTGCGGAGTCAGTCGTTCCGCCAGAATCACGTTCGTCGGACGGTTGCCTTCACAGATCCGGTGGGGGATCAGCGAAGGGGGCACCCCCTGCTTCCGGAGGTCGGCTTCCGTGCGGCCGAAAGCCAGGGCTTCCGCCTGCGCGAAAAGATTGGCGATCAGAATGTCGTGGTGGTTGCCCGTCGGATGGAGGGGATGCAGGAAACCGATCAGGTCGGAAGGGATGATCCGGGTGCCCTGGTGGATAAGCTGGTAGAAGGAGTGTTGCCCGTTCGTTCCGGGTTCTCCCCAGAAAACGGGGCCGGTGTCGTAGTCGACCCGGGTTCCGTCCAGGGACACGTGTTTTCCGTTGCTTTCCATCGTCAGCTGCTGGAGGTAGGCGGGAAGACGCTTCAGGTACCGGTCGTAGGGAAACACGCCCCGGGTGGCCGAGCCCAGGAACGTTCCTTCCCAGACGCACAGAAGGCCGTGCAGGACGGGAAGGTTCCTCTCGAGAGGAGTGGATCGGAAGTGAAGGTCCATCTCCCGGAATCCCTCCAGGAGGGTTTGGAAGTGTTCCTCTCCCACCGCCAGCAACGTCGAAAGGCCGATGGCGGAGTCCATCGAATAGCGGCCGCCGACCCAGTCCCAGAACCCGAACATGTTTTCCGGATCGATCCCGAATGCGCGAACCTCGTCCGTGTTCGTCGAGACGGCGACGAAGTGGCGTCCGACGGCCCCTTCTCCCAGCGTATGACGGATCCATTCCCGGGCCGTGCGGGCGTTTGTCATGGTCTCCAGCGTCGTGAAGGTCTTGGAACTGATGATGAAAAGGGTTTCGGCCGGATCCAGATCCCGCGTGGCCTCGTGGAAATCCGTGGGGTCGATGTTGGAGACGAAGCGAAAGCGCATGTCTCTTGCGGAATAGTGTCGAAGGGCTTCGTAGGCCATGACGGGACCGAGGTCGGAGCCTCCGATGCCGACGTTGACGACATTCCGGATCGGGGAACCCGTCCGGCCTTTCCATTCCCCGTCCCGGATCCGCCGGGAAAACCGGATCATCCGGTCGAGGACGGCGTGGACGTCGGGAACGACATTGACGCCGTCGACCCGGAAAACGTCTTCGCGGGAAGACCGGAGGGCCACATGGAGGACGGCCCGGTTTTCGGTCGGATTGATTTTTTCACCGGAGAACATCTGTTCGATCCGGTCCGGGAGGCGGCATTCCCGGGCCAGATCCAGCAGAAGTTCCAGCGTTCCCTTGGTGATCCGGTTTTTCGAATAGTCGAAAAACAACCCCGCGCCGGAAGCGTTCATGTGGTCGGCCCGGAACGGATCGTCGCCGAAAAGGAAGGACAGATCGAGGGGAGCGATGGCCGTCCGGTGGGCCAGCAGTTTTTGCCACCCCTGCCGTCGGGACAGGGGAAGTCCTGTGTCGATGGTCGTCATGTGTTTTCTCCGTGTCCAGAAGAGCGTTGGCTGGAAGAGTCCTGCCTGTGAAGGGGTTTCATGCCAGGGAACCGAAGAAGGAGTCTTCCAGGAGGAGGTCCCCGATCCGCTCGATCGTCCGGTCCGGGGGCAGGAGGCCGGCGTCCGGAGGGTCTTCCCGTGCATAATGGCCCTGCCGGACCCATATCGTGGTGACCCGGTCCTGCCACTGTTTCTTGACGGCCGACAGGATCCGGTGTTTGTCGTCGATCAGGACATAGTGCCGGGCGGGGAATTCTTCTTCCAGGCGATCGAGGCGCGTTTCCTTATGGACAAAAATGCGAACGCGGTTTGCGACGGCGGACCGGATCCCCGCCCGGTCGATTTTGTGCGGCTGGAAGAAGGCGTCTCCGTCCGACAGGATGACCGTCGTGCCCAGGGCGGACAGACGGTCAAGGACGTTCAGTGCTTCCGGATACAGGTGCCGGTCAAAGGGATAATCCCGGAAGAAGAAGGCGAGTTCCATGGTGTTGGGATGTTCCCGGGTGGCGATCCGAAACTTCTGGAAGGCGCCCAGAAAGTCGGCGAACCCTTCCTGCTTGCGGCATTCTTCGAAGAAGGCCAGAAAGCTGTCCCGCCCGCCGGGGCCGAATTTTTCCTCCAGAAAACGGGAGAGTTCCTCTTCGAAACGGTCGTTGTCGAACAGGGTGTCGTCCACATCGACCAGAAAAACGATTTTCCGAGACGCCGTCATTTTCGTTCTTTCCCCTGGGTAATTGTGCAGAGATGTGGGAGTCTGTCCGGTGAAAAGACGCCGGCTCCTCCGCTCAGCCCTCGGTTTTCCCGGTGCGCCAGACGGGAACGATCAGCTGTTCTCTTTCTCCCGTCGTGTTTTCATTGGGGAACGAATACGTGCATTGCCTGTTCACGTCATCGAGGTCCCTCTGATCGAGAGGAAATGACCGGCAGGCCGTGGGCCGGAACGTATTGTAGATGCGGCAGGCCGTATGGGATCCGTATTCGACGAGAAAAGGGCAAGACAAGACGATTTTGCAGCAGGCTCCGCATTGATCGCATTCTCCTTCCCGTTTTCGGACACTTTCCTGAACCCTGGCCGGAAAAAACAGACACAGAAGGAATCGCCGGATTTTTCCTTTCAGGCGAGAGGCGACCTGGAAAACCCGCAAAAACCTGTTGGTGAACATCCTTACCCTCCAGCGTTTTTGTCGGTGATGATTGGATGATTGACCCCGCGGCGTCTTTTGACGGAAAAATCGCGAAGCCTGTTTTCAGGGTACGGGAATCCGGGCGGTCAGTTCAAGGCGCTTCCGGAAAATTCCGGAAAGACGAAGGCAATCCGGGGATCCGGAAGCCCGTCAAGAGAGATCTTTCGGAGGACCGGTCCCGATCGATCGATCGAACGCTTCGTCGAAGCGGAATCGGTTTGGGACCTTCTTCCGGAACAGGATGTAGAAAGTCGGAACCAGAAAGAGCGTGCTCACCGTTCCGACCAGAAGCCCCCCGATGACGGCACGTCCGAGCGGCGCATTCTGCTCTCCGCCGGATCCGGCTCCGAATGCCATGGGCAACATGCCCAGAATCATGGCGGTCGCGGTCATCAGAATCGGTCGGAGACGGATGGATCCGGCAGCGATGGCGGCTTCCATGGCCGAAGCCCCGCGTCCGCGCTCTTCGTTGGCGAACGTCACGAGGAGAATGCTGTTGGCGGTGGCGACGCCGACGACCATGATGGCGCCCATGGCGGATTCGACGTTCAGCGTGGTATGGGTTGCGAGGAGCGCGAAGGCGACCCCGGACAGACCGGCGGGGATGCTGACCAGAATGATGAACGGATCCAGAAAGGACTGGAAGTTCATCACGAGCAGCAGGTAGACCAGAAGAATGGCGAGCAGCAGCCCGATCCCGAAGCTCCGGAAGGATTCGACCATCGCCTGGCTTTGTCCCCGGAACAGGATCCGGGTGCCGGGAGGAAGGGCGAGCGAATGGACGGTCTTTTTGATCGCCGAAGTCAGGCTTCCGAGATCACGGTCCTGGATGTTGACGAGGACGTCGATCGTCCGCTGGATTGTATAGTGGGTGACCGATCCCGGCAGGGTGCCCCCATGAATGGAGGCGATGTTGGACAAAAGCTGCGTGCGGGGGGGAGGGATCTGCGAACCCAGCGCCGCGAGCAGCATGGCCGGAGGCGGCGGGTTGGAGGTCGTGATGGGAAGGCGCTGGAGGTCCGTCAGGGACGCGATGGATTCGGTGGGGGCCTGGACGGCGACGATGTAGTTGATGGTGTTTTTCGGATTGACCCAGTAGTTGGGGTTGATCAGCGTCGACGATGCCGTGGCCACCAGGAGGTTGGACGCCACGTCGTTCTGTGTGAGTCCCACCTTCAGGGCGTCCGCCCGGTGGGTCCGGACGAAGAGGGTCGGGTAGTGCATCACCTGGGGAATGGAGACGTCGACCGCTCCCGGAATGGTCTGGATGCGCTTTCGGATCTCCTGGGCGAACCGGTAGGAGGCCTCGAGGTTGCGCCCCTGGACCTGGACGTCGATGGGGGCGGGAAGTCCGAAGTCCAGGACCTGGCTGATAATGTCCGCGGGCTTGTACCAGAAGCTGAGCGCCGGATACTTCGCACGCAGGGCTTCACGAATTTTCTTCTGATACCAGAAGACGGAGCGGTGTGGCGATTTGAGCGAGATCAGGAAGTCCGCGTCCATGGCCCCGATGCTGTCGGTCTGGTAGAAGGCCAGATTGAAGTAGATGGGAAGGCCGATATTGACGTCGACGCTTTTGAGTTCGTCGGGCGGAATGATCTTCTGAAGTGTCTTGTAGACATCCTGCGCGTAGGCGTCCGTCACCTCGATCCGGGAACCGTTCGGTGTCCGCATGTGCAGGGCGATCAGTCCGGCGTCGACGGGAGGAAAGAAATCCACGCCGACATGCGTCAGGACAAAGCCGGACACGGTAAAAATCCCGAAGGCTGCGGCGAGCACCGCTCCGGGCCTCTTGAGCAAATGTCCAAGAGCGGTCGTGTAACGGGCACGGATCTTCTCGAACAGACGCTGGAATCGCGTGTCTTTTTCCGGACTCTTTTCGTCCCCCGGGGAGGCATGCGCGGGTGCAGGGCCGGAGCGTCCCTGGTGCAGGAGCATCGAAAGTGTCACCACGAGCGTCCGGGAAAGAAAGTAGCTTGCAAGCATCGAAAAAACGACCGCAAGTGCCATCGGCGTGAAGAGAAACTGGGAGACCCCCTTGAGCAGGATGACCGGGAAGAAGACGATCAGGATGGCCGATGTCCCCACGAAGGCGGGAAGGGCCACCTGGTTGGCTCCGTCCCAGACAGCCCGAAGGGGGTCGGGAGACAATGCCCGGTTTCTCTCGATATTTTCGATGGCGACCGTGGCGTCGTCCACAAGCATCCCGATCGCCAGGGCGAGGCCGCCCAGCGTCATGATGTTCAGCGTCTGGTGAAAATACTTCAGGAAAAAGATGGCGCTCAGGATCGACAGCGGAATCGACAGCAGGATGATCAGGGTGGAGCGGAAGTCTCCCAGAAACAGAAAAATCATGAGGCCGACCAGAACCGTTCCGATCACCCCTTCCTGGAGGACGTCCACAAGGGCGCTCTTGACGAAAATCGACTGATCGAAGAAGAGTTTCAGGTGAATCCCCTTCGGAAGGATGGATTCGATGCGCGGAATGGCGTGTCTCACCGCTTCGACGACTTTGAGAGTCGAGGCGCCCGCGTGACGGTAGATGGCCAGGTACGTCGAACGGTGTCCGTTGACCCGGACAATGTTTTCCTGGACTGCGTAGCCGTCATGGACGCGCGCGACATCCTGGAGGCGGACGACCGTTCCGTTCACGGCCTTGACCGGAAGGCGTCCGAGACCCGCAAGGGAAGAGGGGCTTCCGTTGATCTGGACATTCATCTCCAGATCGCCGATCTTGGCGGTTCCCCCCGGTACGATGATGTTCGAATGCGTCAGCGTGTTGACGATGTCGTTCGGGGACAGTCCGTACCCGGCCAGCTTGTCAGGGTAGACATCCACCATGACCTGGCGGATCTTTCCTCCAAAAGGCGCGGGGGTTGAAAGGCCCGGGATCGTGAAGAGGCCCATCCGGATGAAGTTCAGCCCGTAGTCGAACAGCTGCTGTTCCGAGTATTTGTGCCCCTGGACCTCCATCTGGACGACCGGAACGTTGGACGCGTTGTACTGGATGATGTTGGGAGGCATCGTTCCGGGAGGGGCGATTCGCAAAAGCGTTTCGCTGACGGCGCTGATCTGGGCAATGGCGGCTCCCAGACTTTCGTTCTGGTGGAAATAGACCTTGATGAGACCGGTTCCGTTGATCGATTCGCTTTCGATGCGGCTGATACCGTTGACGGTAGTCGAGTAGGCCCGCTCCGCAATCAGGACGATGCGCTCTTCCATGTCCAGGGCGGAGAGTCCCGGATAGTTCCAGACCACGTTGACGACAGGAATGTCGATGGAGGGGAAAATATCCAGAACCATGCGGTTGAAGGAGATCACGCCCATGATCAGGATGATGGCGGCCATCACGAAGATGGTATACGGGCGTTTGACCGCAATGCGAACAAGAAACATGATGCCGGGTCCTCCTTGGCATTCTGCCCGGTACGCAGTCCTCAGGAGTTCGTGGACTGCGTACCGCGGGGCCTTCCCGCCTCCCGGAGGAAACGGGCGATTTCAGGGACGGCTATTGCCGGGTGTTCTGGGCGTTCCCGAGCCATGCGGAGATGAACTGACGGGCGGTTTTTTCGTCGAGAGTGTCCATTCCCAGAAGTCTTGTCCATGCGGTGAGGACGATCCGGTGCGGAAGAGATGGATTGGGGGCCACGATCACCGCTTTTCCTTCCTCGAGTCCCAGGGAAGGGGAATAGGTGTCGAAGGAGGAAGCGATTTTCTTGAGCGCGTCGACGGTACCGGGACAGGTGCAGTTGTACTGGAGCAAAATGTTTCCGTGCTCCAGCAGGTGAACCTGGATATAGGCCGGCAGGGGGGCGGACGGCGTGTAGCTGTCGATGAACTGCTCCATGTGCGGTCCCGAGGTCGGCGGATTGGAATTGTACGAAAACTTTTCCAGCCGGGACAGGTCCCAGTGGTCGTGTCCCTGCGACGGATAAAAGATGCCCGGCTGGGACGCGTCTGTTGCTGCGGATGCCGGTGGCGCTGCGGGCGCCGTCTGAGTCGGGGCCGAAACGGTGGCCGCCGTGTCTTCCGCGGGATTTTTCTGTCGGCTGACGTAGACGAAGAAAACGGTCAGGATGAACAAAACGAGAATAAGAGGCCAACGGGAGAGCAAGGTGTTTTTTCTGGCCGGTGCGGCAGACATGAATCTTCCATCCTTTCGTGAGCATGGGCAAACAGCGGGCAAATGAAGAGACACGGGATCCCGGACGACGGCTTGACCCGAAGTCACCTTCCGGTCTGGTCCAGGACATTTTTTCCATTATCGCCGGAGGAAGCGGGTTGTTCAATCACCTCCGGCAGAGACGTCCGGAAGAAGGGCCCGGGATTCTTTTCCCGGGCTCCTTCCGGACCGGTGAGGAGAGGCTCTTCAGAAGAACCCGGGCATCATCATGCCGGGCCCCATGAACCCTGGTCCCATGAACCCCGGATCCATGAATCCCGGATCCATCATGTCCATCGGCATGGGAGGCGGAGCGGGCGCCTGGGCATGAAGATGGCGTCCCTTGATGACCGGGACGCGGACAGTTCGGCCACCCGCTGTCCGGAGATCTGTCGGACCGATCACCGTCCCGATCACTTCCACCTTATGCCCCGGCTTGTAACGGTCTGCGGGAAGGAATTCGTCGGTGACGATCTCGAAGAGCCCCATGGAAGGCTTTTCCGTGTCGGGATGGAGTTCTTTTCCGAGCGGGTATTCTTTCACGATGATCGTACTGACCATTCCCTTCCGGGTAATGTTCAGGATCTTGCCCCCGAGAATGACATGCTGACCCTCAAGGGATTTCGGGTGATGGGCGATGTTCCGGAATAAAATTCCCCGGTCGGCCCATCGGACTTCCTGTTTGGGAAAAGGGGGCGAGTCAAAAAGCGCACAACCGGAAAGAACGGAAAGGGTGGCGACAAACAGGGTCAGAATGCGGAACTTCCCGGTAAGACGGAAGGATCCCCCTCCGGGCGTGATTGGGGACATGGGGCCGACCTCCTTTGCTG
Source organism: Nitrospirota bacterium (assembly GCA_021826965.1). Lineage (GTDB taxonomy): Bacteria > Nitrospirota > Leptospirillia > Leptospirillales > Leptospirillaceae > Leptospirillum_A. The sequence goes on along the minus strand of JAKAYA010000005.1, from coordinate 61,699 downwards.
GCTGTTCGGGAAACCGGACGGGTCTGGAAGTGGCGGTCGTCGGTCGTCCAAAAAAATGTGCACAGAAGAGACATTCGGAAGCGTCCGGCGGGATTGGTCGGAAACTTCCGGTCCTCTGTCGGAGAAGTGTAGCACAACTGGTCATTCCCGTTTCAGAAGAAAGAGGGCCTCCTGCTCCCCTCGCACTTCCGGCGGCCCGACTTTCCTGTTCCGGGAAGGAGTCTCGGGATTGTTCCCTTTTGTTCGGCCCGGAATCTTCAATGCATCGGATGGGCTTTGCAGAACCAGGAACTTCCCTTGACTCCGTCGATCGTCCGGATCACGGACGATTCCTTGAGCGTGGCAGCGTCTCCCTGAACCGTCACCTGGTCCTGGGCCTTGTTGTAGGAGACGTGGCGCACGCCAGGGACGCCCATGAGGGCTTTCGTGACGTCGTCGAGATAGAAGTTGCAGTACTGTCCGCCCAGCTTGAGCGTCAGCTTTTGCGGAGCGCTGACGGCCGCTGCGGGAAGAATGAGCGAGGCTCCGACGGCCAGGACGGCTACGATGGTCCGAATCGATGACATCATGAGGATCTCCTTCTGAAAGAATGCTCTTCTTCCAAAAAAATGCGCTGCCGCCGGAAAGGCGCGCGGAAAATCGCGTGCCGGAAAAGCGGCCGGATGGTGGAGATGCCTACACTATACACCCGGAGTCGAATTTCGGGTTCCAATAGACGGGCGAACGCAAGGATTTGAACTTGGGGAGACAGGTCCCGTGAAATCCCTCACCGGCGGTGACAATACGACGATCCGGGAGGGCATTGAACGATCGAAAACACCCTCCGACGTTCTTCCGGTTGACGGTTGTCTGCGGTTGAAAACCGGGAACCGGCCGCATTCCCTGAAGGGATTAGGTCTGCGGCCGGTTCCGGCAGGCGATCCAGGAAGGAGATGGCAAGGGGCTGGAAGGGGACAATGCTTTTTCCGGGAGGGGGGACGGACACCTCAAGAGAGGCGAACCAGAGCGATCAGCCCGACAATCCAGTACAGATAGACCCCGGCCATGAAAAGAAGAAGAGAATTGATCTGATCTTTTTCCCGTTTCTCGAGGTCGGAAACTTTCTCCAGGGTCTTGACGCATTGGGTACAAAAAAGATCTTTTTTGCTGAGAATCTCGCTGAGTTGCGACATGGAATCCTCCTTGGACTGTAATGGCAGGTTCGTCGCTCGGTTGGCGACCTGGGTTCACTTTATCCCGGGGAGATCAATTCCACGTCAAAGATATGTCTAGAAAATGACGCAACGCGGCAGGATTTCCGTCACAATCCGGCGAGGAATTTCCAACAGAAAAGCAGGACAACTTATAAAGAGACCTTGAGGATATTCCGGAAGAACGGGAAAAGCTCAAGGGCCGGGGGATGCACATCAAATATATGGTCAGGGATGTGCATGCCCCAGAATGGAGATCCAGGCAGCCAGGCCGGCCAGGGTCGCCAGAAGGACCGGCACTGTCAGGACAATGCCGACACGCATGTACAGACCCCAACCGATGCGCTCCCCCTTTTTCTCCAGGACGTGCAGCCAGAGAAGAGTTGCCAGGCTTCCGATCGGCGTGAATTTCGGTCCCAGGTCGCATCCGATCACGTTCGCATAGATCATGGATTCCCGGATGCCGTCGGGAAAGGGGCCTGCTCCCTGGATGGACAATGCGCCGACGAGAACGGACGGCATATTGTTCATGAGCGAGGACAGGAGGGCGGAAAGAAATCCGGTGCCGATGGTCGCCACCCAGAGTCCGTGAGAAGCCAGATGTCCGAGGACATTCGAGAGCAGGACGGTCAGATTCGCGTTTTTCAGTCCGTAGACGACCAGGTACATCCCCATGCTGAAGAGAACGATTTGCCAGGGCGCTTCTTTCAGGACGCGGACGACCGGAATGAGGCGCCCCTTCCCGCCCTTGTAGGCGCGGGCCGCGATCAGAAGCAGGAGACCGGCCGCCGAAGATGTGACCAGTGAAACCGGAATGCCGAGGGGCGCGCTCGCAATGTAGGCGATCAGGAGCAGGAAGAGAAGGCCGAACCCCCAGCGGAAGACGACAGGGTCGCGGATGGCGTGCCCGGGAGGTTCCAGGAGAGACAGGTCATAAGACTCCGGGAGGTGGCGCCGGTAGTACAGCCAGAGCACCAGGAGGGTCGAAAGTCCCGAGACGATGTCCACCGGCACCATGACCTGGGCATAGCGGGTGAAGGAGATGTGGAAAAAATCGGCCGAGACGATGTTCACAAGGTTCGAAATGACAAAGGGGAGCGACGTGGTGTCTGCGACAAATCCGGTGGCGATGACGAAAGCCAGGGCACCGGCCGGCGTCAGTCCCAGGGAGAGGAGCATTGCCAGGACGATTGGTGTCAGGATCAGGGCGGCGCCATCGTTGGCAAAGACGGCAGAGACTCCCGCACCGAGAAGGATGACGAAGAGGAACAGGCGGGCCTGCCGGCCCTGTCCCAGTTTCCCCATATGCAACGCGGCCCAGTGGAAGAACCCCGCCTCGTCCAGAAGAAGGGAAAGGATGATGAGTGCGACGAAGGTGAAGGTGGCGTCCCATATGATACCCCAGACGATCGGAACGTCTTTCCAGTGGACCACGCCAAGAGAGAGATCGATCGCGGCTCCGATCAGGGCGCTCCAGCCGATTCCAAGTCCCCGGGGCTGCCAGATGACCAGAACGAGAGTGAGGACGAAGACGACGGCGGCCAGCATGAATTAACGGGTCAGCTTTCGAGTCAGGGAGACTTCCGGGATGTCGAGGCGACGGAAAAGGTCCCGGACCCGATCGCCGATTTCGTCACGGGTGCGGGTGAAAACCTGGAAAATTTCTCGCGAAGATCCGAGGGCCCGGTCGGGATCCGCGATCGGCCAATGTTCTTTCCGGACGCCGGGTGGAAGGGCCGGACAGGATTCATCCGCTTCCCCGCAAACGGTGACGACAAGATTCGCCCACCGGAGCAAGCCGATATCGAGTCCTGTCGACGGTTGGCCGGAAAGATCGATCCCTTCTTCATGCATGACCGCGATGGCCAGCGGGTTCACCCCCTCCGGATGGGGGCGGGTGCCGGCCGAACGCGCTTCAACCCGGGGTCCCCCGAGAGCCGTCGCCCATCCGGAGGCGATCTGGGAGCGGCACGCGTTTTGGGTGCACAGAAAAAGGAGACGGAAAGGCTCCTGAACCGGACAGAGACTCCCCGATCCGGAACGGTCCGGAAGCGTTGTATCGGGCAATGCTTTCAGAACGGTCCTGACCCAGCCGGGAAGGTCCCGGGAAAGGTCGTAGTAGATCCACTGCCCCTGCCGGCGCGACTGGACGATCCCTTTCTCCCGGAGAATCCCCATCTGCCGGGAGATGGCCGGCTGGGAGGAACCCAGCTGATCCTCCAGATGGCAGACGCACAAGGGGCCCTTTTCCAGAAGAAGGAGAAGGGCCCGGCGTCGGAAGGGATGATTGAGGGCGAAAAAACAATCGGTTTCAGGAATATTCATTCTTCGATATATATCAAAGAATGGGCAGCCCGTCAAACTCCTCGGAAGTTCCGGAAAGCCGGTCTGTCGTTCCGGCTCTCCGGTTGTTCCGACCGGTTACTGATGATGGTCCATGTGTCCGTGGTGGGGGCCCATCATCATTTCGTGATGCATCATCATCATTTCGCGCCACAGACTCTTGACTTTCTCGAACTGCTGGGCGGTCAGGACGGCATGGGCACGGGCGATCATGTCGAGATAGCCGTGCATGAGGGTTCTTTTATGGGCCAGGATCTGGTCCATATCTTTGCGGACAGCGGATGTGTCGATCTTGTGGTGCATCATGTTTTCCATGATGTCCATGTGCAGGATGCGGATGCGGGCCCGTTCCATGATCGCGGTCTTCAGGAATGTTTCCTTGAGTTTCAGAAGTTTCGTCACCTGCGTTTTGGACAACCCGATCCGGTCCTGGTTCATCAGGTAGAAGGGGATGGGACCACCCTGCATCATCATGTCGCCGTGATGGTGCATATGGGCCGAAGCCGGAGAGACCCCCGCGAAACCGACAAGAGAAAAGGTCAAAAGACCGAGGAAGAAGCGGACAAAACCCTTGCGCAACATAACGAACCTCCTTGGATCCTGAACGTGTGATGGCCGGCGGATAAGGATGGTTTTCCACCGGAATGATCCTGATGAGGACAGTATACACCCTTCCGTCGGACCGGTTTTGTCTTGTCCCGGAGCGGGCAAGGAAACCCCTTTGAGAAGACGTGCTTGATTTTCGGCGACGCCGAACGGTGTAATGGAAAGCCACCGGTATGCCACAACCGCACATCAATCAGGGAGACATCGGGTGAAAAAAACGGGGACAGACAAGACAGTGTCGGGGGACGGAAAAAGGGACGCTTTTTTGGAAAAGGCCTTCATGGGGGGTGGCGGGCTGATCTTTCTCCTGATGGGGGCCTGCGCGACGGCGCCGGACGCAACCGTTATTCCCCAGCATCTTCTCCTGGACGATCATTCGACCCGGTTTTATGTCAGGACTCTTCCGGTTCCTTCGCGCTCTTCGGAGGTCATCGTCATCCGAAAAGGGAGCCTCGAAACGGTCCATCACATCAGTTTTCCGGAATTTCTGCGCCAGATCGAACCGCATTCGGTCAAAGCCCATTACTACCTGATGGACTACTCCCGTTCCATCGTCGAGGCGTCCGAAAATCACCCGGAGGGCGAATGGAAATATCCCTTGTTTGGAGCTCCCTACCGGTATCGTTACGTGGGAACGGTCGTGGTTCTCCGGTCCGAATGGGAAGCGGAGAAATCCCGGGAGAAGAAGAAACTCGCGGAGAGCCTCCGGAAAGAACGTCGGAAAAAACGGGTGCAGGACCGGTTGGGCTCCGGTCTGGTCCCTCTTGTGAAGGGGCCGGAAGGAGGAAAGATTTTGCAGGAGGACAGGCAGGCTCTCACGGAAATGTTGCCCTCCGGGGCCTACATCGTGCATCCGGCGACCGAGTTGACCCGCCGGGGATACCGTTTTGTCGATGGTCGCTGGGAGGGGCCTCCTTCGAATCCTCAGTGAAGGCGAGTAGCGGTGCCGACCGAATTTCCGGAGGCGTCCTCCCCTCCGACCAGGAGCAGGGACCCGTCACCCAGAAGGGCCGCTCCGGTTTCTTTCCGGCGGATCCGGTCACGTGATCCGAGCAGCGTCCAGGTGTTTTTCACGGGATCGAAGAGGTCGGCCGTATCGAGAACCCCCGTTCTGTTCAGTCCGTCCAGCACAATGACCCGTCCGTCCGGGAGAACCGCTTCCGCGGGGTACAGGCGTGGAGTCGGTGCGGCGGGTGCAGTGCTCCACCGGCGACTTTCCGGGTCGTAGAAAAATCCTTTTCCCGTAATGCCGCCTGTGCTGACGAGTCCTTCTCCGACCCAGACCCGTCCGTCCGGAAGAAAGGCGGAGACTCCTCCGATCCGGCCCAGGGGAGCGTCCTTTTCCCGAATCCACCGATTTTTGCGAAGGTCATAACGGTCCGTCCTGGCTGTCAGCCCCTTGTCGTCCTCTCCGCCTGTGACAAGAATTTCACTGTCTGGCAGGAGGACCGCCGTACTGGCTGCCCGGGAAACGGGTGCGGTTGCCACCGGCACCCATTTCCGGACGTGGGGATCGAAGAGGAAGCTTCGATTGGTAAAACCCTGACTGTTGAATCCGCCTGTCACGAAAATCTTTCCGCCAGGCAAGGCGACTCCGGATGCATAGGCCACCCCGAGGGGATAGGAAGGGAGAGCGGTCCAGCGGCGGTGATCCGGATCGTAGCGTTCGACTGCCGCGGAAATCCCCTGGTTGGTCTCTCCACCGATGACGGTCGGCGGGACACCGGGGCCGCCCACGACCAGGACCGAATCCCGTTCGGTCGGCATCGCCGGCAAAAAATCCCATTGGCGTCCGGGACCGGGAGCAAGTCGTTCGAACCGGGTGATGGTCCGGAAGAGAAGCTGTTTCCGGACAGGGTCTTCAAGAAAACCCTGTCGTCCCGCTTCCAGCCAGACGGCTTCACGCCATTCGGTTGTTCCGAGAAGGGCGGGCGTCGTCTGACCGCAGAAGACGAGCGGCCGAAGATTTTTGCGGCCGTCCAGACGTCCGTCGGTCAAGTCCTCTGCAAGGACCGAGCCCGCGTCCCATGCCTTTCCTCCCCTCCAGCCGGCCAGTTCTCCGAGAATCCGTTCGAACGGGAGAGGGCCTTCCCGGAGGGAGAATGCCTTTCCTTCAATCCCCAGAGTCCGGTCGGTCCAGCGGGAAGCCTGCGGATAAAAAGACGACCAGGAACGCCGTCCTTTTTTCGCATGATACTCGGATGTCGCGCGCCTGTCCTTCGTGCTGTCCACAAAGTCGACCCGGACTGTTGCGTCATTTGTGGGCGGCGACAGGACAACGGCGGAGTATGAAGCGGATGGGCCGCCGGAAGAGCAACGGTCCGGAGGAGCGAACCAGAGAAGTCTCGTGGGAAAACGACGGGACGGCCGAAATCGAAAAAAACCTTTCCGGTCGGTTTTCCGGATATCCAGGAGTCCCATGTTTCGTCCGGTCTTCGGGTTGATGCGATAAATCTGAACGTTGGTTCGGGGAAGGGGAGCCCAACCGGAGAGTTCCGTCGAAGGCCGGGCGAGGATTTTCGGAACATCGAGTACAAAAGTCTGGGATATCGCAAGCAAAACGGGGAGAACCTGCCGCAAGCGTAATCGCATCAATATCGTTCTCCGGAAAAAGGGTTCAGGGATGGACAGTGATATGTCCGCGGGCGGTCCGGGGATGGAAATCCCCGAAAAATTCATATGTACCGGGAGGAAGGGGCCGGACAGGGACGTCGATGGAGTGATGGGGCAGGACGATGATCTCGAACTCGAGATCGTAGCTCTCAAACTCTTCCGGATGATTGTCCTCGTTGGAGACGTGCAGGACGAACGGCTGACGGGCGGGAACGGTCAGGCTGTCCGGGGCGAAGACGTGTTTTTTCAGATGGAGGGCATAGGAGCCTGTCGTCGTTGCCCGGGCGCAAGGCGGGAGAAGGAGAGCGGCCGCGAGAAGAAGGCCGGACAGGCATGCCGTTTCGATCGCCCGGGAAAAACGGTGGAGACGGCCTGGCATCAACGACGACCCGGATGCCCGGTCGATCGGGCGGCTTTTTCCGGAAGCGCTCCCCCCGATGTTGCGTTTCGCGTCTGGGAAAGACGCCAGAGGCCGGCGAACATGACGGCGAGATAGCCCCAGACCGTAATCAGCGTCATGAGGGACGGGCGGGCCCGGTAGCCGAAGAAGTCCGAGAAAAGGGTTCCGACCAGGGAGTGTTCGTTCAGGAGGTTGCTTGTGTCCCAGACCTGGAAGACCAGGGGGGAGAGAACGCCGATCGAAATCAGGCGTCCAACGCCGGACGCGATCATGCCTGCAGCCATCAGGATCAGAAGAACCGATGTCAAACGGAAGAACAGGGCCATTGGAACGCGCGAAAATCCCTTGAAAAGGGCGAAGACGACAAGGACGCCTGTGGCCACGCCCGAAATTCCTTCGAGCAAGGGGATGGCGATTCCGGAGGAGCTGTCCTGGAGGGCGATTCCCCAGAGAAACAGGATGGTTTCCAGACCTTCCCGGAACACTCCCATGAACGCCAGGAGGAACAACACCTCGCCATGTCCCGATTCGAGCGCCGTCATGGCTTTCCCCTGGATCCGGCCTTTCATGGATGGCGCGTTCTGGGTCATCCAGAGAACCATGAAAGAGAGGAAAATGGCCGCGAGGAAAAAAATCGCGATGTCCAGCCATGTTTTGACGGGGCCCGACAGGAAAGACTCCAGCCGGTTGGCGAGGATCCCCAGAACGAGACAGGTGATCACGGCAACCGCAGCACCCCCCCAGACGCGCTTCAGATCGGACGTCCGTCCCAGACGTTTCAGTGTGGTGGCCAGAATCCCCACAAGAAGGGAGGCCTCCAGGGTTTCCCTTGCCAGGATCAGGTAGGTTTCCATAAGATGTCCTCGTCGCTCCCTTTTATTTGAGATTGATTCTCAAGTTCGATTTTAATGGACTCCGGTCTTCGTGTCAATCCGGGCCCTGGAGGCCGGAGAAGGATCTTCTGGCGGTCTCTCGGTCTATGCGCTAGAATCGTGGGGAATTTTCGTGGCTTTTCCTGATCCGGAACGGAAGAGGAAAACCGGAGAAGGGTTTAAGGGAGGAGGAATCATGCAACTGTCTTTTCACGGAGCGGCTTCCTGTGTGACCGGGTCCTGCCATCTCCTGGACGTGGACGGCTTCCGGATCCTGATCGATTGCGGGATGTTTCAGGGAGGCGACGAAATGTTCCGCTCGAACCTGAAGCCCTTCGGATTCGCGCCGGACTCCATTTCCGCGGTCGTTTTGACACATGCCCACCTCGATCATTGCGGGAGGCTTCCCTATCTCGTCCGGCAGGGGTTTTCAGGTCCGGTCTACGCCACTTCTCCGACGCGTTATTTGTCCGAAATCGTCCTGTGGGACGCTGCCCATTTGCAGGAAGAGCATCTTCCGGAGAAAGGGCGGCAGAAGGGAACTCACCGTCCCTCCTCCCGTTCGACGGCCTACCGGATTGCGGACGTGATCGATACGATGGCGCTTTTTGTCCGGGCCGCCGAATACGACGTTCCGGTGAATCTTGCCCCCGGAATCGATGCCACGTTTTATAACGCCGGCCATATCCTGGGTTCGGCCTCCGTCCAGATCACCGTTTCGCGGCCCGGCCGGAAGACCCGGATCCTGTTCTCCGGTGACCTGGGGCCGGGACAACCCGCCCTTCTGGCTCCGGCTTCTCCTCCGGAGGATTCGGACTACGTCGTGATGGAAACGACCTATGGAGACAGACTTCACCGGTCTTTCGAGGAGTCGAAGGAGGAGCTTCTGGAAGTCCTTTCCGATACGTATTCCCGGGGCGGGAAGGTCCTGATCCCCACGTTCGCGGTCGAACGGGCTCAGGACCTCCTGTTCTTTTTTCGCGAATGGAAGAGCGAAGGACGCTTGCCGGGACGGCAGCCGTATTTTCTGGACTCTCCGATGGCGATCAATGTCACGCATATTTATGAGCGTTTTCCGATGCTTCTGGCCGATCGTCTTCTCGAGCAATTTAAGAAGCGAAAGGATCCCTTCCTGTTTCCCGAACTCAAATTCATGCGTACGGTCGACGAATCCCGGACGATCGCGGGCGCGGGTCCTCGTGCCGTTGTTCTCGCCGGATCGGGGATGGTGTCCGGAGGAAGGATCCTCTATCATCTGGCCCAGGAGGCGGAGAATCCTCGTTCCAGCCTGGTGTTTGTCGGATATCAGGCGGAGGGGACACTGGGACGGGCCATTCTGGAAGGCCGCAAGACCGTACGGATCCAGGGGGTAGAGAAAGATGTCCGGATCGGTCTCCATTCCATCAATGGTTTCTCGGCCCACGCCGATCAGGCGGACCTTCTGAAGTGGTGTGGGTCGATGAAAGTTCCGGAACGTGTTTTTCTGATTCACGGAGAGCACCGCTCCCTCTCGTCTTTCCGGGAAAAACTGGAGAATACGGGATGGAAAAACGTGCATGTTCCGGCTCTGCATGAGACGGTCGAACTGACGGAAAAAATGTCGTCCAGAACCGGAAGGGTGGCGAAGAGGTGAAAAAACCTGTGAGACAGTTGTTGCCGGAAGGCACCCCGGAGACCCTTTTTCATACTGTCCTGGGATGGTCGAAGCTTGAGCCGGACTGTCCGTTTGTCGTGGAATGGCTGCATGATGGGCAAAGACTTTCCCCCCGGACCTGGTCCTACCGGGAAATGGTCCTTTCGGCCCTGGAGTTCAGGGGATCCGTTCGTTCCCTGAAGCTTCCGGTCCGCACCCCGGTCGGGGTATCCGCCGCTCCGGGGCCGGCGTTCATCCGGACGTTGCTGGCACTTGAAGCCGAAGATTTGCTCCCGGTTCTTCTCGACCACGCCATGCCTCCAGCGGAAATGAGGTCCATCCTGAAAAACTTCGGAGCGGAAGCTTTGTTTATCGAAGAAGGGCTTTGGGAAAGTCTGGGGGATGGTCCGGAGGAAATCCCCGTGCACACGTTTCCCCGGCATCCGGATAAGCCGCCCTTTCCCGGAGAGGAAAGTTGGCGGGGGCTCCTCGAGGAAACCGTTCGTCTCGTTTCCCGGGATACGAACCGGGAGGCCTGCCTTCTTCTGACCTCCGGAACGACCGGCTTTCCCCGGGGAGTCGCACTGACGCATGCCAACCTTTTTTCCAATGTCCGGAGCATCGCAAAACTCGGAATCTATCATCGGGAGTCGCGGGTGTTCGGGGTGCTTCCCCTTCATCACGCCTATCCCCTGATGTCTCTCCTCTATCTTCCGGTCGGTCACGGTGCGACCGTTGCGTTTGCGCCCGATCTTCAGCCGGCGACGCTCCTTTCGTGTCTCACGACCTTTGCTCCGACACTTTTTCCCGGTGTTCCTTCCCTGTGGGAAAACTTTCACCGCCGTATATGGGAAGGCATCGAACAGCGGGGAAGGCGAATGCGCTGGATCGTCTGTCATGTCCTCATGCCCCTGGTGCTCCGCTGCCGCTTGAAGGCGGGTTTCAATCCCGGCCGGCTCTTCTTCCGCTCTCTTCATGAAAGGTTCGGCCCTTCGATGGAAATTCTGGCTTCAGGCGGGGCGGCGCTTTCGCGTCAGGCTTCCGTCGACTTCTGGTCCTGGGGGCTGACGATGCTTGAAGGATACGGGCTCACCGAAACGGCGCCGGTCCTGACCTTCAACACCCCCGGTCATTTCCGGTTCGGTTCGGTGGGTCGGGCTGTGGACGGGGTGGAACTCCGTATCCGTCCTCTTGAAGACCATGCGGTGGGGGAAGGTGAGGTTCAGGCTCGCGGAAGCAACGTCGCTTCGGAATACCTCCTCGATTGCAAGACGCGTCGTCCCGTCCGGGATGCGGACGGCTGGTTTTCGACCGGGGACATCGGTTGCCTGGAGGACGGTTTTCTTTTTCTGAAAGGGAGGGAAAAAGAGCTGCTCGTATTGCCCAACGGGAAGAAGCTTCAGCCCGAAGCGGTCGAAGGATTGCTGGGAAAGGACGAGCTTGTTTCGGAACTCGCCCTGACCCTCTACAACGGTGTTCCCTGGCTTTTGATCCGCCCGGATGAAGAAGCGTTTTCTCGCCGGCACATTGTCCAGATGAGACCCGTCATGGAATCCAGAGTCGCCGGCCTGAACGCGCGCTTGCCGGGCCATAGCCGGATCGGCGGGTTTTCCCTGACGCTCGAACCGATGCCCCGGACACGTCTGGGAAAGCTCAAACGTTTTGCCCTCCCCGAAATCGTCTCCTCTCTGGAAAGACGCCATAGCGCCTCTCCCGTTCCGGAAGGGGTTCTGGACGATCCGGCCAAGCGGGAGATTTTGCGCGTTCTGGAAGACGTGACGGGTCTGGACAGGCCCTTGTCCCTTTCCGACCATCTGGAAGTGGACCTGGGCCTGGATTCGCTGGGAAGGATCGAACTCGCGGGACGTCTCGAGGAGCTGACCGGGGGGGCTCTTGAAGAGGAGATGTTCGATTCGGTCCGGACGGTCGGAGACTTGCTCGAAAAGATGTCCGGCAGACTGGTGAAGACCTCGGGAGAAAAAGCCGATGCGCGCATTCTGGAGCCTTCGCTCACCGATGCCGAGGAAACATTCATTCCTCGCCGTCCCGCGAAGGCAAATGGCGCTCCCCCCTTGTGGTTCCGCTTTCTTCACACGTTTCTGAGAGGCGTGTTCTCGGTCGTTTTCGGTGTGCGCTGGCCGACGGTCATCCGGACCGAAGCCGGATGGCAGGCGACCGTTGCGGGAGGAGAGCAGGTTTCCTGGCCCTCTGGTCCGTTCGTTCTTGTTGCGAACCACGAGAGCTACCTGGACGGGATTCTTCTTTCCCTGATGCTGCCGCCGGATCTTCTCCACTCCCTGATATTCTGGGGGTATTCGCCGTTGTTCGAACACGGTGTCCTGAAAAAACTGAAAAACGTCCTCGGGGTCGTTTCCATCGATCCCGAAGAGGCAGTCACCGGTCTCAGGATCGGCTACCATCTCCTTCGGAGAGGGAAAGCCCTGGCGATTTTTCCGGAAGGAGAGCGATCGCTTTCCGGAAGTCTTCAGTCGTTCCGCCCGGGAACCGGATACATTCTGTCGGCCTGTCCCGTGCCGGTGATTCCGTGCGCGATCGTCGGGGCCTTCAACGCCTGGCCGAGGCACCGTCGCTTGCCCCGTCCCTTCCCAATCCGCCTCAGAATTGGGAAGGTGATTCCTTCCAGTCAGTTCGAAGGGAAAACCGCCCCCCGGATCACCGCTGTGCTGGAAGAGGCCGTCCGGTCACTCCTGGCCTTCGGGTAGAAGTGGGGCAGGGATCTCTTTTTCAAGCCGGTATTGGACTTCATGGTCTTTTTCAATCTCCCGGAAAATCGGGGGGACCAGTCCCAGAATCTCCGGGGTGGAAAGAGACAGACTGCTTTCTTCCCGGTTCCGGTTTTGGGTCTCGAGGAGGGAGCGAAAACCCTCCTCGACGGCGGCTGTAACTTCGGAAAAGTCTGCCGAAGCCACAGGATGGGCATCCATCAGGTCCATCAGGCTTCCCCGGAAAAATGAGCCGGCGTTTTCGATCCATTCTTCGATGTGTTCAGGGTTGGGCGATGTGTCGACGCAACAATTCCGTCCGATTTTTCGGGCCTTCTCAAGGAGTGCCTTCTTCCCGATAGCCGTACGGTGGATTTTCCGGCGGGATTCCATAAGGCTCCGATATTCCCGGAGAGCCACGAAAAAGAGGACGATGGAAAGCGCTCCGAGCGCCTGTATCGCGGCGGTCAGGAGGGAAAGCCCCCGGATCGTCGAGCCCGATGCGGGTTTAAGCCAGAAAATGAGTGCGATCCCCGAGACGCAGAGCGGAATGGCAATGAGAGCCGTCCGGATTCGGGGACGACTGAACAGGATGGAAAACGGGATTGTCATTCTTGCCTCCAGATCGATCGTTTTTACCGTTTTTTTCGAGGCGGACGCAAGCCGCATGACCGGAGAAATAAGGAATGGATCAACATCCGGTCTTGCATCAAGACGATGTTTTCGAATCTGCGACTGACGGGGTCGGCCGGGTTATAATACATACATATAGAAGTGAAAGGTTCCCCGGAGCCCGGAAGAAGATTGTCCGATGGAAACCGGGGAACAGAGGGGACTGAAGAGCATAGGATGGAGGCAGATCGATGCAGTTGACCCTGTACACGGACTATTCGATTCGGGTTCTTCTTTATCTTGCGGCAAAGACAGAAGGTCCGGCGACGATTTCCGAAGTGGCAGACTCCTTCGGGATTTCCAAAAATCATCTCGTCAAGGTCGTCCACAACCTTTCCCTGAACGGGTACGTCCGGACGACACGGGGGAAAAAAGGAGGAATGGTTCTCGGCCGGGATCCGAAAGAGATCTCGTTGGGAGCCCTCATCCGGGAAACGGAACCGGATTTCCGTCTCGTGGAATGTCTGGGGGAGGAACTGTCCGAATGTCCCATCGACCAGGTCTGCAGCCTCAAATCCGTTTTTCGGACGGCGCTTTTCGCATTTCTGAACACGCTGGACGGTTATACCCTCGCCGATATTACAGGGAACATCGGTCTTTTGAAGCCCATTCTGATCGATCGCATTCGAAATAGGACGGGAGATGTCCTGTCGTTCAAGGATGAGGCCGCTTCGCCTCGAGGTCCCGGATTGGAGGCCAAGACGGGAATCGCTTGATTGCTTCCGGAAGGAGGACATCATGAACATGCAGGAGATCCGAAAGATCGCCCAGGAAAAGCATGTGGCGCCGGGACATTTGAGAAAGGCAGATCTGATCCGCTCCATCCAGCGGCGCGAAGGCAACTTCGATTGTTTCAAAAGCGCAATGGAAGGGATCTGTTCTCAGCTTGACTGCATTTGGCGAAAGGATTGCCTGGGACGCAAGGAGTAGGTCCTCTCTCATCGGGGAGCGGAGAGAAATGCCATTAGTGAACAAAGAGGAAGATTCTGTTTTTCCGGCTCTCTGACGGAGGGTTGTCAGGGGTACCCGAAGAACGGATCGGCGTGAATCCTTTCATGGCGAATATGGCTCCCTTCGAGTGCGGTCGAAAACGAGGATACCAGGGAAGGGGTCCCGGCGATATAATAGTCGCCGTTTTTTGCGCGTTCGCCGATAGCTTCGAACATCCGGTCCGGGGTGAGGATGCCGCTTTCGAGGTCCGGCGGAAGCGGGATGTCGGTTTTGGACACGATCTGCTCCAGGAAAAGGTTCTTTTGATTGCGTGCCAGATTCCGGAGTTCGTCCAGAAAGGGGATGGATTTCACCGTCCGATTGGTCGTGAACAGAAAGAATGGAACGGAAGGGAACCGTCCCAGCGCGTGCAAGAGAATGCTCCGGAAGGGCGTGATGCCGATCCCTCCGGCGATCAAGACGACGGGTTCGTTCCATTTTCTCTCTTCAAGTCCTGATGGCAAGGTAAATTCTCCGTAAGGGCCCGATACCCGTATGGGGGTTCCATCGGGAAAGTCTTCCAGGTGTTTTTTGAAGGCCGATCCCGTCAGTCGGGTGGCAAAGGACAGTCGCGGCCATTCCTCGGGCGGGGAAGCGATCGAAAAGTCCCGTCCGTCTCCTTTTTCCTCGGGAGCGACCGGGGTCACCCATTCCATGTGGACGTATTGTCCGGGGATGAACCGGTCTTTGATGTCCTGCGGGATTTCGATCTGAAAAAAGAGTGTGTTTTCGGCGACAAGACCTTTGCGGGAAAAGGATCCGACGGTTTCCATCTGTGCTCTCGCCTCCAGAGGGTGATTTCCGGACAATTGTCTGTTGCTTGTGACGATGCGCCAAGCTTCAGTTTCAAGGATAGCATATCGATTCTTCCGAAGAGTGGCTGCGGGAGACTTTCGGAAAAATGGTTTTCCCGCAAGGCCGGAGGAAAACAGAAAAGAAAAATGAGGTTGATTGTTTCGGCCGGCTATCGTTATGATGGGCCCATCGTGCCTTGAAAAAATTGGAAGATTGTCGAAACGAACGTCCGGGGAAAAACAGGAGGGATTGCGTGCGAATCGTTAAGGCAGGTCTGGTGATCGCTGTTCTGGTTTTCTGGTTGAGTGGCGGAGGAAAGGTGGCATGGGGACTTGAACCCGGTGACGCCTCCCGCGGCAAGGAGGTCTACAACCAGTATTGCTACAAGTGTCACGGAATCAACGGAGACGGCAAGGGAGAAGTCGGAGGGGTCGCTTTTCCTCCCCCCTCAAACTTTCGGGACCCGGCCCTCTGGAAAAACAAGCCAGACTCCTTTTTCATTGATGTGATCACAAACGGATACAACTACGGAAAAATGCCGCCCTGGTGGGATGTGATCTCCAAACAGGACATCCAGGACGTTTTTGCCTACATCAAGACGTTTCGCAAGCCCTGATTTCCGCTGTCTCCGGGGAGTGCGGACACGCTCCGGCCGTGTCGGGAAGAGCCGATCGTCCCGCATGGTCGGCATTTCTGTTCCCGATCAGCTCTTCTCAACATTCTCAGGAGGATGCCATGGAAAAGACAGTCGTGAAATGTTTCAAGAATGGTCCGTATGAAATTCAGGGAGACGTCGAAATCACCGATGCCAATGGCAAGAAAGTCAGCCAGGACGGTTCCGGAACCTACCATCTGTGCCGTTGCGGAGGCTCTTCCAAGAAGCCGTTCTGCGACGGGACCCATTCCCGTCTCCATTTCAAGTCCGAATAGCGGAGTCCACATCCAGTCAGCCGAAAACGGTACAGTGTCGGGTATGTCCTGGCCGGAACCGGCTGCCCAAAAACAGGCCAGCCCGGCGGGTGATTCCCTGATGGGAGCCAGCCGGGCTGGTGATGTCGGTTGTTACTGCGCGGCCTTGATCATGACGTCGGAAGCGATGGAATAGGCTTCGCTCCAGGATTGGGCCAGTTCCGGAGTCCATGCGGGGCCGGCGAAATGCTCGAGGGTCGTCAGAAGGGCATCGCCGACGGCCGGATAGTGTTCGGGACGGGTGTTGTATTTCGTGTGACCCGCACCCAGCCGTTGGAGGTAGGGGACAAGCTTGTCCAGGTTGTCGATATTGCTGGCGATGTAGACGACCGAGTCCAGAAGACGCTTGGCTTGGGGACCCATGTCGGCGGGAAACATGGGACGCACTTCGGGATACTTCCGGAACAAATAATTGTAAAAATATTCCGTAACCTTTGTGCCGTGCGGTGCCAGGACGTCGACACTCTTCTTGATTGCTTCGGTGTTGATAGACATCATCTCTCCTCCTTGTTGACCGGACAACCCTCGGGTTTTCCGAGGGCATTCGATGGCCGGAAAAGGCTCATCTCTTCTCTGCATCCTTAAAATATGCATCCTGGATATATTATTCATTTAGAATGCGTAAATCAAGATGCCCGACCGAACCCGCTGGGAGGAACAGATGCGTGGTCATCCTCCAGGAATCCGGTCGGAGAGAGGATGGCATTATGGGGAGGGTGGCAGGGTGTTTTCCGCTTCGGCCAGGAGCACTTCGATTTCGTGCTGGATGGCGTCTCTTTTTTCCGGCGATGGGCCTTCGAACCGCAGGACAAGGACTGGCTGGGTGTTCGAGGCCCGGACGAGTCCCCAACCGTCCGGAAAGTCGATGCGAACACCATCGATATCGGAAAATGCATATCCTTTTTGCAGCAGGATTTCCCGTAGCCGGTTCACAACCAGAAATTTTCGTTCATCGGACGAGTCTCGGCGAATTTCCGGTGTTGCGAAGGCCTTGGGAAAAGGGGCCAACAGCCCGGTCAGGGACATTTGGTGAAGTGTCAGGAGTTCCAGAAGCCGGATTCCGGCATACAGCGCGTCATCGTACCCGTAATAGCGATCAGAAAAAAAGACATGACCGCTCATCTCTCCGGCGAGAGGTGCTTTCATTTCCCGCATCTTAGCCTTGATCAGGGAATGTCCGGCTTTCCACATCAACGGCCGTCCTCCCATGCGGGCGACTTCGTCGTAAAGGATCCTGGATGCCTTGACTTCCGAGAGGATCACGGCTCCGGGAAGCTGGTCGAGAACCTGGCGGGCGAAGAGCAGCAGCAGCTGATCTCCGAAAAGAATGTCGCCAGTTTCGGTCACGACCCCGATGCGGTCGGAGTCGCCGTCGAAGGCGATGCCCAGGTCCGCCTGGTTTTTTCGGACATGGGCGATCAATCCGGACAGATTTTCCGGTACGGTCGGATCCGGGTGGTGGTTGGGAAAATGTCCGTCCGGTTCTTCGTACAGGCAGTGCACTTCGACTCCAAGGGCGGTGTAAAGCTCCCGGGCGACAAGTCCGGCCGTACCGTTTCCGCAGTCGAGCACGACCCGGAGCGGGCGATTGTGGAAGAGGGGGAGCTTGCCGAAGTTTGTGGACATTTCCGAGAGGTAGGTCTCACGCACGGGGGAGTCTGTTCGGGTCCCTTTTCGGACCGGATGTCCGTTGGAAGAAGGGGAAAGAGGCGTTCTCTGGCGGATTTCCTGGATGGCATCTCCGAAGATCGTTTCCCGGCCGAGGGCCATCTTGATCCCGTTGTCCGCCGACGGGTTGTGGCTGCCGGTGATCATGATTCCTCCGTCCACCGGCAGCTTGAAGAGGGAGAAATAAAGAAGCGGCGTGGGTGCCTTGCCGATGTCGAAAACGTCGATGCCCGAAGACAGGAGTGCGTCTTCCATGGCCTTGGCGATTCGCGGAGAGGAGAGCCGGACGTCCTGGCCCAGGGCCACCCGTTTTCCCCCCGACTCTTTCAGAAGGGAGGCATAGGCCTTTCCAATGGCGTAGACGATCGGATCGGACAGGTCGCGGTCGGCGTTTCCCCGGATGTCGTATTCGCGAAAGATCTTCGGATCAGGATGGATCACGTTTTCTCTCCTGCCGACGGTCCTGTCCGGGTTTCTTCCGTCTGTCGCTGGTAGTCGTCCGAAAATCGGATGATGTCGTCTTCTTCGAGGTATTCTCCGTTCTGGACTTCGATGATGACAAGAGGCACCTTGCCCGGATTCTCGATCCTGTGCCGGGTCGTCTTCGGAATGTCGATGCTCTGGTTGACGTGCAGGAAAATGTCCTGGCCTTCCAGCGTGATCCGGGCGGTCCCGGCGATGACGACCCAATGTTCGGAGCGATGAAGGTGCATCTGGTAGCTGAGCCGGGACCGGGGGTTGACTGTCACGTTCTTGATCTTGTAATTCGGGCCCTGGTCGAGGATGGTATAGTGCCCCCACGGCCGATGGGTCGTCCGGTGTTCCTGGGCTTCGACGCAGTTCCGGCTCTTCAGTTCGGTGACGACCTCCCGGACTTTCTGGGCTTCGTCCTTGTGGCAGACGAGCGTGGCGTCGTCGGTGTCGACGATGACCAGGTCCTTCAGGCCGATGGTGGCAAGGATACGTTTGTCTCCGTAAAGGATGCAGTTCTGGTTGTGAAGGGAGACGACATTGCCCCGGATGATGTTGCCTCCGTCGTCCTTTTCGGAAATGTCGTCCAGGGCACTCCACGAACCGACGTCCTTCCAGTCGAGATCGGCCGATATCGTCCAGACCCGGCAGGACTTTTCCAGGAGCCCGTAATCGACAGATGTCGACGGAGCCTTGGCGTAAAGTTCCGCGAGAGCCCGGTCCTCCCTTTCCGTCTGGATCGCCTCCGAATAGGTTTCGAGGGCTTTGTGAAATTCTGGCTGATGCAGACGGAGTTCTTCCAGAAAGACATGAGCCCGGAAGGCCAGCATCCCGCTGTTCCAGAGATGCCGTTTTCCGGCGACGTATCGTTCGGCCCGTTCCCGATCCGGTTTTTCGACAAAACTTTTGACCTGAAAGACGGAGGAGAGTCCGTTGGATTCTTCCTGGACGACTTCCCCCATTTCGATATATCCGAAGCCGGTTTCCGGACGGGTCGGCAACACGCCGAAGGTCAGGATCACCTCCTGTTTTTCGGCGATCGTGCAGGCCTGTTTCAGGAGGGCCAGAAACTTTTCCTGTGGAGCGATCAGATGGTCGCTGGCCATGACGGCCAGAACGGCGTCCGGATCGGACCGAACGAGACGCGCCGCTGCGACTGCCAGGGGTGCCAGCGTATTCCTGGAGTTCGGTTCGACGAAGACACGTGCGGGAAGACCTTCCCGTTCCGCCAGGCGCAGAACGCGCCGGGTTTCGGCTTCGTGTTTTGGGCCCACCATGATCCAGAGGCGTTCCTGGGGAATGAGCGGGACGACCCTGTCGATGGTTCCCTGGAGAAGAGAAGATCCCCCGTCGAGAGAGAGGAACTGTTTGGGATAGAGTTCCCGGCTCAAGGGCCAGAACCGGGTGCCTGAACCGCCCGCCATGATGATGCCGAACCACATCTCCGGGGCTCCTTCATGATTGTGGTGGTGTATGCCGATCCGTTCCGGTAAGGGTCTTTTCGGCCGGCCGGGAAAGCTTCGACAGGGGGCTCGAAGTCGCTTGAACCTATCAAAAATGGGATTTTTTGGCAACGGTTTTGTCCCTGTGTCCGTTTCAAAATTCATTGACAATTGTTCGTATGGTGGTATTGTGACACCATCATGAAGTGCCTGTTTGTCAGTCATTTTTCCAAAGAATGCCATTGGGGGGTGGTTTTCCCCTTTTCGATATTGCGGCCCTTTGTGCCGAAAGGGCCGTCCCGCCGCAGGGACCTTTTCGGGCCGTCCTCCGGTAGCGGTGTCGGTGCACGATCGGTTCGGCATCCGTTCCGGAAAGTTTATTCAGGTCGTTCCCGGTCCTGGTCCCGGAAGAGAAAAAGACTGTAAAAAACCTTTTTGCCAAATGCAGCTTTATGGTCTCGGGTGTTCAAAAGATTTTCGGGACACGGGCCCGCAGACTGTCAGGAGGTGGTTTGATGGTTCCCTGGTCGATGGTCCTGGACAAAAAAGCTCTTTCCCATGGAGTTCTGCGTTTGTCGGATTTTTTGATCTGTCCCGCCTGCCGGGAAAAAAGAATTCCGGAGGAATGGGGGGCGATCCGCGCGTCGGGTATGTGTGCGGAATGTGCCTACGGCCAACGGAGGGCAAGCCCTTATGTGGGCAGGCCTGTCGATTCGCTGACATTTCTGGGGCGCATGGGGTTGTCGAAATTTTTTTCGGGGCGCAATCGGCCCCGGATTTCGGCCTGATGCCGAGGGTCCGCCTCGACCGGTGATATACTGAAAGAAAGAGCTGGCGTGAGAGCGTCAGCGTGAGTGGCATTTTTCGCCATAAACCGTCTGATCAGCCAGGGAGGTGGATCATGATTCGTGTGAAAGGGCAAGATGCCGTCAACGAAGCTTTCTGGTATCTCGGTGAAAGTCCGAACCTGCCAAAGGCGTCTTTTTTCCGTCTTACATCGGAAGGGGAGAAGAAAGAAATTTTGCCGGAAGAGATTCAGCGCCTTGTCGCGGGAAACCGGGCTCGTCCGCAGGAGTTCGTTTGCGAAGTACCGTGCGTCTGGGATCTGATTCAGGCATGTGAGAGTGACCGGATCCGGTTTCCCCTGCCGGATCTGTCGATTTATCCGGGTCCGGAGGTGGTTCTTGTCCAGAACCGTTTTTTTGGTGCGGAGATCTGCCCGGGAAGCCGCTGGTTTGTCGTCGCAAGGTCCGGCTACGACAGCGCCGTCCGCTGGGCCCGGGGAACGCCGGTGATCGAACCCGAATATTCCCAGGACGAATTCATGAACCGGCTTTTCCCCCGCATGTTTCTCAAGCCGGGCATCTGGCGGAGGGAATGCCGGTTCCTGAAAGAATGCCGCAAGGCAGGGGAGCACCTTCTTCGGGTCTTTTCCCTCCCTCCCGAACGGTTTTCGGCATGGGACGGGCCGGATCCTTCTCGTGTCGTCTCTTTGGATGGTTCCGGGGATTGCGGGGACGGTCTTTTTTATGACCGGGTTCTCGAAGCTGTCCGGGCGGCCTGTCCGAAAGATTCTGTGAAAAAATGACCTGAGTGTTCGGGAGCGGATTCTCTCAGAGCCGGGAAGAATGTTTTTGCCGGATTGCGATCCTCAGGAGAGTCTCTCGCAGGGGTGTCGGGAGCAGTCCCATCAGACGCAACGGCCACGACAGACCGGGCGGAAACGAATAGACCGATTTTTTCCGGCGGGCCGCCTGAAGAATCCGGCGGGCGGCCGTGTCCGCTTCCAGGACGAACGGCATGGGGTAGGGGTTGTCCCGGGTCATTTCGGTCCGGATGAATCCCGGATTGACGGTCGTCAGGGTGATGCCGAAGGGTTTCAGTTCGTAGCGGAGGGATCCGCACCACATGTTCAGGGCGGCCTTTGAAGCGCAGTAGCCTCCGGTTTCCGGTAACGCCAGGAAGGCTGCAAGACTGGAGATGACGAGGATCGTCCCATTCCGGTTTCGCATCATTTCCGGAAGGAACGGGAGGATTGTGTTTCGTGCCCCGTGAAAGTTTGTCTCCATGATTTCGTCTTCCTGCCGGTCATTGAGGCCGGCATGCAAAGGTCCCCGGATCCCGGCGTTGGCAATAAGACAGTCCGGGCTTCCGACATGTTCCCAAAAATCCTTTCCCGCCCATTCCATGAACGCTTTGTCCCGGACATCTCCTGTATAGAGCACAGTATTGGCGCCCTTGAGCTGAAGTTCGCAGGCAAGGGACTCCAACCGGTCTTTTCGCCGGGCAAGTATGCCAAGTGTGACCCCGGGTAATGCGGCTTCCAGCGCGAGGGCCCGTCCGAGACCCGACGACGCGCCGGTCAGAAAAATCCGGGAAAAAACGGGAGTGCGGGTCGGGCTGCGGGTAGAGGTGGCTGCCTCCGGGTTTTTCGATTCGATTTTCATAGTCGACCGTGTCCGTGATAAACTTGAAATGTTTTGACTATTCACTCTGGCAGGACAGTGGTTCTGCTGATGACCTGAAAGGCCCGAAATGCCGAATAAGTCCCTTCTTTCCCTCTCCTCTTCCGAAGAGGAAATCCGCAAGAACACCCTTTCCCGATCAGGGTTTGTCGCTCTGGTCGGTCTTCCGAACTCGGGGAAGTCGACCCTGGTCAATGCGATTGTCGGGGAGAAGATTGCGGCGACCTCTCCGGTCGCGCAGACGACCCGAACCCTGATCCAGGGAATCCACACGACCTCGCGAGGCCAGATCGTATTTTATGATACGCCGGGTTTTCATCGTTTGTCCCACGCCTTCAACCAGCTGATGGGAACCGTCGCAAAGGAAGCCGTTCTGACGGCCGATGTCGTGGTCTGGGTTGTGAGTCTCGATCCGTTACCCGGCCCTCAGGATGTGGAAAAGATGCGCCGGATTCTTCTTCCAGCCCTCGGTGACCGGCCTCTTGTGATTGCTGCGACGAAAATGGACCGTGCGAAATCCCAGGGGATGATCCCGCGTCTTCTGGAGATCGAAAAATGGGGTTTCCCGGGCGAGATCGTTCCGGTCTCCGGATTGAAGAGTCGTAACCTCGACCGTTTCATCGACCTGCTTTTCGATCTTCTGCCGGCGGGGGACCCCGTCTTCGATCGGGACTGGTATACCAGTCAAACAGTTCGCCAGCTGGCGCGCGAGTTCATTCAGGAAAAGATTTTCCTTCAGATGCGGGAAGAGGTCCCGCACCAGGCCGCCGTTCTCATCGAGGAATTTGAGGAATCGGAATCTCCGGGGGAAGTGACGCGCATCACGGGATCGATTTTTGTCGAACGACTTTCCCAAAAAGGGATTCTGATCGGACAGAAGGGTGAAAGAATCCGCGAAATCAGCCAGGCAGCCCGGATGGATATCGAAAAACTGGTGGGTGGAAAGGTATTCTTGCGTCTGGATGTTCGCGTTTCCGAGGGCTGGCGGGAGAATCCGGGCATGCTTCGGGATCTCGGATATATGCCGGAATAGGATAACGATGAGGAGACTTCTTGGAACAACGTTCCTTGATTCTGCGGTCGGTGCGTTACCTGGAGTCGGACAGGGTGGTCACCTTCTTTTCGAGGGAAGAAGGGGTGCTCACCGGGTTCGCCCGGGGTGCCGCCGGCATGTCGAACCGTTTCGGAGCTTCCCTGGAGGCATTGACACTTTCTTTGATCGTAGGACGATCTCATCTCGAAGGAACCCTCTACCGCATACATAAATCCGCCATTCTGAATCCCTTCTCAAACATCAAGTCCGATCTGGACCGCTCCTATTGGGCGGGAATGGCTGTCCGTTTTCTCATGGGTCTTCTTCCTCCGGCCCTTCCGGAACCCCTTGTTTTTGACAATGCAGTCCACTATCTGGAGTCGTTGTCGGGGGCCGGAGCCTCCCCCGCCCTTTCCTGGATCCGTTTTGCGACATGCTCTCTGGATCTCCTTGGATACCAGATCCGCGCGGATGCCTGCAGCGTTTGCCGGGTCATTCCGGGAAGGAAAACGCTCTGTTACTATCCGATGGACGGACGCGTGCTTTGCACCGCTTGTCTCGGAAACAGCGGGGAAGCGGAAGATGGATTGAGAGTGACTGCGGAGATTCTGCGTTTTCTCGAGAAGGTCGGGAGACGGCCGGAAACGGTGGAGGTCGATTTTTCGACCGTCCGGCAATCGGTGGAATTTCTGGACAGAATCCTGTCCTGTCGCGTCCGGGGATGGAAAACCGTCGACGCCTTGCCGATCAGCATCGTATAGAACGCATTCGATTCGGGCGAAAAAGTCAGAACTGGAAGAAGTGGATCCCAAAAGATGTCATGAACATGATCAGTGGGCCGGAACCGGCCGGCTGGTAGGCTCCATAGGCGAGCGGCATGGCTCCGACTCTTTCTTCGAGGAAAAACTCCTTCCAGCTGAACCCTCCTCCGATTTCCGCATATGGCTCGACTTCCGGATGGTTCGCTCCATAGGAAAACTCAAATCCGGGGCCGATTCCGCCGGTCAGAAAAAAAGTGTTTTTCTTTCGTGTGCGGTAAATGACATGGGAGAAGCCGAAAGTTACGGGGACGATCGAGACGATCCCCCCGGTATTGGGCTCGAAAGTCACCGTGTTGGGACCCGGAGTCGTGCCTGTCGGAAAGACCTGGATGCCGGCGGAGAACATGGCGTCCCAGTCCGGAAGGACCTCCCAGAGGACGCGAATGTCTCCGCCTCCCCCGACGATCCCTGCATTCTGGAGAGGGGAGACCGGTGCGATCGTCAGGTCTCCAAGAAACTGCAGGTCGAGGGCGGAGGCTGTTCGCAGGGGAAGCAGGGTCATAAGGAAAAAGATGGAAAAGATGGAGAAGAAGGGAAGCAATCCCCGGAAAATTCTCCTTCGGTGAAGAAGATAACGCGAAGGGCAGTGACAACCTCTGGCAGGAAAAAGCGAAAGAATCAATGGACCTCCGCCTGGTCAGGAGCAGATCTCAGCCAGGCTGGTAGCAGAGTATAACCGATATGTTCGAGTCAGAGACGGACTGGTGTTCGGGCGAAATGACGACAGGAACGCCCGAACCGGAAAACGGTTTGGGAAAATCTGTCTTCCCGACTGGCAATCTCCGAATTTTTGCAGGTTGATGACTAAAAGTCAAAGTAGACTCCAAGGGAAACATAATGCTCTTTCTCGAAGAGAAGATCTCCCATGTAGGAATATCCGTTGTAGAAGTCGATCGCCGGCCGAATTTGCAGGTAGGCACCGGGACGGTGAAAAAGAAGACCCAGTTGAAGATCCTCGTCCGGAGTATAGCCGTTGATTCCACGGGACTCCAGATTGAAAGCGAGATACCCCCGGGCCGACAGGGAGGGGATTTCCGGTGAATAGGCTTCGATCCCGCCCAGAAAGGTCGTCGAGTCTTCTGTGGTCGGATAATAATAAAGGCCGAAAACCCGATATTCCGCTCCACCATAAATCCGGATGTTCGGAGTGATGTCCCAGGAAGGGATGACTTGCAGGATCTCGTTGCCGAAATCGGAAATTTTCGAAATATGCATGATGGTAGTGTAATTGTATCCCGTGTGCGAGCTTTCGTGGTAGAAAAAGACGCGCCCGGAAAAGGATCCATACCGGAATGTGACCGGAACGCCGATGACGTAGTCCGCGTCTTCCAGATAGGTGGAGGACCGGATGATGGAAAATCGGGAAAAGCTGGCTCCCATCACGCCGACCTGGATGGATTCGTTGATTCCTTCGCTGGGGGATTCCCATCGGGCAACTCCGATGTCTGCCCCGAAATTGCCGTTGAACTGGATAAACGGCTGGTTGGACAGGGTGAGAAAGTTGATGGAAGTCGTCGGCTGACGAGGGTCCGCCAGAAGGGGAGTGAACGGGTCCTGGTCGGGAAGAAGCGTGAGTTTCCATGGACCATTCGCGGATTCTCCGGAAGAGGGGGAAGATGCCGTGGATGAAGACGGTCCGGAAAGATCCTGATCCAGGGTGACGGTATCGGCTGGCGGAGCCGCCTGACCACGGGAAATCATGGAGGTCGCGGCGATCAGAATTCCTGCGAAGAGTGAGAATCCAAAAAATTTTGTGTATTTCCAAAGCCGGTGATTGCCGGTATTCATTCTCAAACCGGTTGCTTCTTCAGTGTTCATCGGGGCGGACTTTGTCTCCAGAAATAGGCCGGTGCTAGGATGTTGGCAGTCGTGCGATTTCAAGATTGAATGGGCTGCCGGGCGAGCGCGAAAGATCGGGCAGTGTCTGCAGTGAAGCAGACCCGGAACGTCTTTACAGCTTCGGACCAAACCTCGGCGCTGGTTCCTGAAAAGCAATACAAAATCCAATACTATGGGAGAACCCCGAAGCTTGTCCACCATTTCCGGTGTTTAGCCGGAAACGGTGGACAGCGGAGTCCACGAGTTCCCGATGGACGAGAAAGGAAAGCGACAGATGACTGAGAGGCCCCGAATCGTTTTACGGAAAGGGGAAGACCGAAGGGTCCGCTCCGGACATCTCTGGATCTTCAGCAACGAGGTCGAACGGGCTGAAGCTGCTCCGGCAGGTCTTGTCGATGTCTACGGAAACGGGGGCTCCTATCTTGGGACCGGGATGTATAATCCCCACACTTTGCTTGCGGTGAGGCTTCTGAGACACGGCAGGTTTCGGGATTTTTCCGGATACCTCGATGAACAGATTACAGAAGCTGTTCGATTGCCTGTCCGTCGTGCCCGGGAAGGAGAGGCTGCTTTTCGTCTGATCCATTCTGAAGCAGACGGTCTTCCGGGTTTGATTGTCGACCGTTTTTCGCATTGGCTTTCCCTCCAGATCACCACGCGACTGATGGATGAGTACCGCGGGACGATTCTGGAGATCCTTTCGCGGCTCCTGTCACCCAAAGGGATACGGACGGACAATAGCGTCCCTGCGCGCCTTACGGAAGGACTCCCGACCGAAGGGAACGATTGCTGGGGAGATGTCCCGGAAACTCTTTCGGTCCCGGTGGGTGGGGTGATGATGCGTTTTCCCTTTCGAGAGGGGCAGAAAACCGGGTTGTTTCTGGACCAGAAAGACAATATCCGTGCTTTGGCGAGACATTTTTCCGGACAACGTGTTCTGGATGCGTTCAGTTACGTGGGAGGTTGGTCGGCGGGAGCCGCGCTGGAAGGCGCGACTTCTGTTGTTGGCGTTGATGAATCCGGTTCTGCGCTGGAATTTTATGAAGAAAACCTGACCCCTTTCGCTTCCGGAACATCTGTCTCGACTGTCCGCGCGGATTTCTTTGACTGGGCCACGGAAGCGGTCCGGAAAAAAGAGGAATACGATGTCGTCGTCCTCGATCCTCCTTCTTTTATCAAAAGCCGAAAAAAAAAGGAGGAAGGCCTGAAGGGATACTATTCGGCCAATGAGCTCGCCATCTCCCTGGTAAGACCCGGAGGGATGCTCGTGACATGTTCGTGTTCCGCCCTTCTGGAGTGGGAAGACCTTTTTGGAATCCTCCGGAACGTTTTACGCAAAAAAAGGCGGACGGCAAGGCTCGTCTATCAGGGTCGCGCGTCAATGGACCACCCTCGCGTCGTCGCGATGCCGGAAACGGATTATCTGAAATGTCTCTCGCTGATTCTTTGAGCAGAAATGCCCGGACGATTTGTGCGGTCGTCAGGGAACATGTCGTAAAGGCAGGAGAGCTCGATTGGTTTGACCCTTGGCCTCTCGACAAAGTAGAATGACAAGATTCATGATTTTGTCGAAAGAATTCTCAGGGAATTTGGCCCATTTTAAATTTTTCATGGAAGGCTTTATGGAAAACCAGACCTCGACCAGTCTCCTTCATATCCGCAATCTTGCCATCATCGCCCATGTCGACCACGGTAAAACCACGCTGGTTGACAAGCTTTTGCAGCAAGGCAATGTCTTCAGGGCAAACGAACAGGTGGAAGAGCGGGTCATGGATTCGAACCAGCTTGAGAAAGAGCGGGGAATTACGATCCTCGCGAAAAACACTGCGGTCCACTACCTCGATTACAAGATCAACATCGTCGACACTCCCGGTCACGCCGACTTCTCCGGAGAGGTTGAACGGATCCTGACGATGGTGGACGGAGTCCTTCTGGTGGTGGACGCTTTCGACGGGCCCATGCCACAGACGCGTTTCGTGCTGAACAAGGCCCTTTCCCTGGGACTGAAGCCGATCGTGGTCCTGAACAAGATTGACCGTTCGGATGCCCGTCCAGTCGAAGCCCTCAACGACGTTTTCAATCTTTTCATCGAGCTTGGCGCAACGGACGAGCAGATGGAGTTTCCTGTTGTTTACGCTTCGGCCAAGAAGGGATTCGCGATGCGGGATCTTGCTCAGGTCAGCGAAAACCTGATTCCCCTCTTCGAAACCATTATCAGCCATATTCCGCCTCCTGAAGCGGACCTGTCCGGCCCCTTCCTCATGCAGGTGACCAGCCTTGAGTACGATTCCTATATCGGGCAGATGGCCCTGGGACGGGTCGTGCGGGGAAAGGTGTCGGTCGGGGAGACGATCGGTCGTGTTGTGGCCGGAGAGCTGAAGGAAAAGGGGAAAATCAAGAAGCTGTTGTCGTTCGAAGGCCTCAAGAAGGTGGAGGTCGAGTCCGTACAGGCGGGGGATATCGTTCTTCTGGCCGCTTTCCCGGATCTTCGCATCGGTGAAGTCCTGTCCGATGTGAATACCATCGGCGAACTTCCGCCGATCGAGATCGGCGAGCCGACAATTTCCATGGAATTTCTGGTGAACAACTCCCCTTTCGCGGGTCAGGAAGGGAAGTTCGTGACTTCGCGGAACCTTCGCGACAGGCTCTTCCGGGAAATCAAGTCCAACGTTGCCCTGCGTGTCGAAGAAACAGAAAGCCCCGACTCTTTCAAGGTCTCGGGCCGCGGAGAGCTTCATCTCGGGATCCTGATCGAAACCATGCGACGCGAAGGCTATGAGTTTCAGGTTTCCCGCCCCAAGGTGCTTTTTCGGGGGGAAGGCTCACAAAGACAGGAACCATACGAATACCTCGTGATCGACGTTGCGGAGGAGTATGTCGGCACTGTCATCGAAAAGCTCGGGCCCCGGAAGGGCGAGATGCTGAACATGGCTCCCCAGAAAGACGGTCATGTGCGTCTTGAATTCCTTATTCCGGCTCGGGGGCTTCTGGGTTACCGGAGCGAATTCCTGTCCGATACACGGGGAACGGGTCTTTTGACGCATACATTTCACGGTTACGGCGAGTATAAAGGCGATATTCCCGGTCGTAACAATGGTGCTCTCATTTCGATGGAGACAGGAGAATCCGTTGCCTATGCCCTGGAGAACGTGCAGGAACGCGGGGTCCTCTTTTTGGGAGCCGGTGTCCGGGTCTACGAAGGAATGGTCATCGGGGCACACTCCCGTCCGACGGATCTGGCGGTCAATCCCTGCAAGAAAAAACATTTGACCAACATCCGCTCGTCGACGGCGGAGGATGCGATCACCTTAACGCCTCCGCGTCATCTGAGTCTCGAACAGACGCTCGAATTCCTGGAGGATGACGAGCTTCTGGAGGTGACTCCGGAAAATCTCCGGATTCGAAAGAAATTCCTGACGGAAAACGAACGCAAACGTTCATCCAAAAAATAGGGGAATCTGGATGCTCTGTCTGGAACGGAAACGAACAGTGATAACCCTTGCCTCAGTCTGGATATTGCTTCTGGGGTTTATGGGATTACCGGGTACAGGAGGATTCAACTTGGCCAATGCGGACGAAACGGCAAAACCCGCTCTTCCTCCGGGAGAGTACGCGGAATTTGATACATCGATGGGAACGATTGTCTGTCAGCTCTTTCCCCAGTCGGCACCACATACGGTGGAAAATTTCGTGGGTCTGGCGGAAGGGACAAAGGAGTTTCAGGATCCTCAATCGGGAAAGATGGTCAAGCGTCCCTTTTACGACGGACTCGTCTTTCACCGGGTCATCAAGAATTTCATGATCCAGGGAGGGGATCCCCTTGGAAATGGAACGGGTGGTCCTGGCTATCAGTTCGATGACGAGATTGATGCGACCCGGGATTTCTCCCACAAGGGTGTTCTGGCGATGGCCAATGCCGGTCCGAACACCAACGGAAGCCAGTTCTTCATCACCGTCGCCCCGGCTCCCTGGCTCAATGGAAACTATTCCATTTTCGGGCAAGTGGTTTCCGGTCAATCCGTGGCGGATAAAATTTCGGAAGTTCCGTCGGACAGGCGGGATCGGCCCCAGACTCCTGTCGTCATCCAGCATGTGAAAATCTTTCGGGTCAACCCCTGATCCGGAAACTGTGATGGGAGCAGGGACCTCGTCATCCGCGGAAAGCGTGTCAGGGGACGCCATGGAGGTTCTCTTCATGGGGACGGGGGCGTCGACGGGCGTCCCCATGATTGGATGCAACTGTGCCGTCTGCCATTCCTCAGATCCAAAAAACGAACGGACCCGCTCTTCCATTCTCGTCCGGATTCACGGGAAGAACATCCTTGTCGATACCTCTCCCGATCTCCGGATGCAGTCGCTGAGAAACCACATTACCCGCATTGATGCTGTCATTTTCACCCATCCGCATGCCGACCATATCCTGGGAATCGACGAACTCCGGACATTCAACTTCTGGCAGAAGGAAGAAATTCCTGTTTTTGCCGATCCGGAAACCCTGGGGACGGTCATGCGCATGTTCCCTTATGCCTTTTCGGAAGAGAACAGGGGTGGCCTGACACGGCCCCGTCTGGTCCCGCATGAAATACACGGGCCCATGAATGTCGGAGAAATCCGGGTGACACCGTTTCCGGTCAAGCATGGTCCGGTCTACAACCATGCACTTCGAATGGATGATATGGTGTATCTGACCGATTGCAACGAAGTGTCGGAAGAAGGAATGGTGGTGATGAAGGGGGTGGACACACTGATCATCGGAGCAGTGCTTTATGAACCGCACGCTTCCCATTTTGGAATCTGGCAAGCGTTGGAACTTATCGAGCGGATCCAGCCGAGGCAGGCATTTCTGACGCACCTCTCCCA
The DNA here is from genome assembly GCA_021826965.1 of Nitrospirota bacterium. Classification (GTDB taxonomy): domain Bacteria; phylum Nitrospirota; class Leptospirillia; order Leptospirillales; family Leptospirillaceae; genus Leptospirillum_A. Next base: position 31,294 of record JAKAYA010000005.1, on the reverse strand, counting down.
CCGGATTGATTACAACCAGCTGAAGACTCAACTCCCTTCCGGCGTTCAAGCCGCATTTGACGGAATGACTGTCTCGATTCCCCGCCGGGATGTTTCTCTCGCCTCCTAGGCGGGAGGCTTTATTTCCAGGCAGGACTGGATCAGCTGTTCGGCGAGAGGCACGATAGCGCCAACGTCCTTTCCGTACCCGTCCGACCGGATTTCATCGGAAAATTTCGGAGTGACGACTGCCCCCCCGATCATGACCTTGTAAGGAAGGTTCCGTTCGCGGATTGTATCGATCGCCAGTTTCATCTGCATCATGGTTGTCGTCATGAGTGCGCTCAATGCGACGATCTGGGCCTTGTGTTCCCCGGCGGCCTCCAGAATGGTGTCCAATGGCACGTTCCGTCCCAGGTCGATGACATTGAAGCCGAAGTTCCGGAGCATCAGAATACAGATGTTTTTTCCGATATCGTGGATGTCTCCCTTGACCGTCGCAAAAACGATCGTTCCCTTTTTTTCGACGGGACCGTCGCTTTCCAGATAGGGCTGGAGAACTTCAACACCTTTTTTCATGGTGTCTGCCCCGGCGATAAGATGGGGGATGAACTTGATCCGCTGGCCGAACAAATCGCCCAAGTGGCGAATGGCCGGTGTCATGTGATCCAGAAAGATAGCGAAAGGGGATTCGCCTTCGGCCAGCGCCTTCTGGACGAGACCGGAGATCGATTCGCGCTCTCCTTCTTCGATGGCCTTGCGGATGGATTCGACGGTCGTCAGCGGTTTTTGTGGCTGGGTGCTCCGGATGGAGACGTCTTTGGCATCCGGTGATGCCCATTGAGCCGATTTGTCGATATAAATCCGGCAGTCCGGGTCGCGTCCGGCAAAAACGCTGGCGGCCGCGACCGTCTGGTGGAGAACCGGGTCGTAAGGATCGCAGATGGCCGCATCCAGGCCCGCTCCGATCGCCATGGCAAGAAAGTTGTCGTGAATGAGCTTTCTCGCCGGAAGCCCGAAGGAGACATTGGACAGCCCCAGGATCGTTGGGAGTCCCAGTTCCTGACGGATCGCACGAATCGTTTCAAGCGTCTGGCGGGAAGCTTCCTGGACGGCGGAAACGGTCAGGGCCAAGGTGTCGAAGATGAGATCGCGGGGAGTCAGGCCGATTTCCAGAGCCCGCCGGAGGATCTTTTCGGCGTTCTTGAGACGGTCGGAAGCCCGTTCCGGGATATCGTCCCCGGAGACGAGGGCGATCACAGCCGCCCCATATTTTTTGATGATCGGCAGAACCTCTTCCAGACGTTCCTCTTCGGCGTTCACCGAGTTGACCAATGCGCGTCCGGGGTAGACCTTGAGGCCGGCTTCCAATGCCGAAGCGTAGGATGAGTCAATGACGATCGGCAACTGGACGACGTTCTGGATAGCCGTCAGGGCTTTGGCCATCATCTCGGCTTCGTTGACCAGGGGAACGCCGACGTTGACGTCGAGAGCTCCGGCTCCGGCTTCCATCTCCTTTCGGGCTTCGGCGACAATGAGGTCGGTCTGACCGGCGGCGATGGCCTCCGAGAATTTCTTTTTTCCTGTCGGATTGATCTTTTCTCCGACGATGAGAAAAGGAACGCCCGGTCCGACAAGGGTCATGTGCGTCCGGGACGAGATTTTCATCAGCGACGGGGCAGGCCGTGAAATGGGTGATGTCCCCTTTAGCATGCGGGACAGGAGACGAACGTATTCGGGGGTTGTACCACAACATCCTCCGATGATGTTCGCCCCCGCTTCCACGAACTGCGGAGCGAAACGGGCCACCTCTTCGGCGTTGGCCGGATAGACCGTGCGGCCGTCCCGATGAACGGGAAGACCGGCGTTTGGTTCGACAGCGATAAAGGTGGAGGAAGTCTGCCCCAGACGGCGTACGACCGGAACCATGGCTTCCGGACCGACCGAACAGTTCAGTCCCAGGATGTCGACGCCAAATCCTTCCAGCACAGAAGCCGCCGTTTCCGGATCGGATCCGGAGTCTGTGATGCCATCGTTGTTGAACGTCATGAGGGCCATGAGAGGGACCCTCGAGCCGACAGCTTCCCGGACCCCGATCAGGGCCGCCCGCATTTCCTGGATGTCGAACATGGTTTCGATCGCGATCAGGTCGACGCCGGCTTCCAGAAGGATCCGGGCCTGTTCGTAAAAGATGCCGATGGCATCGTCAAAAGGCAGGTCTCCGAACGGAGCGATGGTTGTTCCGGAGGGACCGATGTCTCCCGCCACATAAGCCTTGTCTCTCGCCGCCCTTCGGGCCATCTCCACACCAGCCTCGTTGATCTGGCGAATCTGATCCTCCGCTTCGTACTCCCGGAGACGAAGACGCGAGCTTCCGAACGTGTTGGTCAGGATGATGTCGGAGCCGGCCTGGACATATTCAGCGTGGACTTGCTGGATATCCTGGGGGCGTTCCAGGTTCCAGAGATCCGGAGCATATCCCGCGGGAAGGCCACGGGACTGGAGGAGCGCTCCCATGGATCCGTCCAGCAACAGGATCTCGGTTTTCAGTCTTTCCAAAAGTGGTTTCACGCCTCGTCCTCGTTTTCTTCTTCGTTGTCCTTTTTCGTCGCAGTTTTCTTTTTGTCGGGAACATCCAGCGTTCTTTCCCATCCGATTACGGCCGAAACGGATAGTCGGGGAATCATGATGAAGGATTCGGTGAGCGATACGCCGATCCTCTGCGCTTGTGTCAGCTCCATGACCTCCGCTTGCCTGGAAAGGGGCCAGTCTCCGTACCCGACGCCAAAGCGAAACGTCCGGCCATACCCGAATCGTTTGGCTTCCTTTTCGATCGCCCGGTCAACCAGGATTCCCATGTAATCCGCCATCCAGGCCCCGACCCGTTCCAGGAAAAAGGCGTAGGCCGGCTCATCGGCAGCAAGCTGGTCGACACGGGTTTCGAGGTCGGGACCGATCGTTGCGACCAACAGGGATGCGTAATCACAATACCGAAGAAGTTTGACCATTTTTTCTCCGACGAAAAGCGTCGAACTTTCCCGGGTCAGGACCTTTTGGTCTTCCTGGCCGGTCAGGGCGAGTGTGCGATAGACGCCTTTCCCCCGGATCAGTCTGTATCCTTCGTCAATGGCTTTACGGATCTGGTTTGCGAGTCCGGGCTCATCGAGTTCTTTCAGGAAGGATTTTCGGGGAATGCGCATTTCCCGGAGAATCTGGCGTTCTTCAATCTCAAAGGGGATATTGTTGAAAAAAACAGGGGATCCGATCCGCATGGAAGGCATGAGTTCTCCCTGATTTACCGGGAACCGGGCAAAGAAGGGGGAGTGAGGAAAAAAGAAAAACAGGAAAAACCGCATCGGGAACCGAAGGTCCTTCGGGTTGTGCCCGATACGGATGTTTCCAGACCCGGCGGGAGGGGGCGGGAGCCCCTCCCCTCCGGATAATCGTGGTCAATAGTTTGATTACGCTCCAACTTGATCTGCGGCAATCGAATTGTGTTTGTTCTGACGAGGGTCTATCAGTGTCTGTCCCTGGGCTTCCCGACGGATTTCCTCGTTGATGTGCATGGAGCAGAACTTGGGCCCGCACATGGAGCAGAATTCCGCCGATTTAAATGTTTCATGGGGCAAGGTTTCGTCGTGCATGCTTCTGGCTCTGTCCGGATCCAGGGAAAGCTCGAACTGCTTGTTCCAGTCGAAGGCATAACGTGCCCTGGAAAGCTGGTCGTCCCTGTCCCGCGCACCTGGTCTGTGTCGTGCCACATCCGATGCGTGAGCCGCAATCTTGTAGGCAATGATGCCGTTTCTAACGTCTTCCAGGTCGGGAAGACCGAGATGTTCTTTGGGAGTGACGTAACACAGAAGCGCTGCTCCCGCCGTACCGGCTGCGGTGGCTCCGATAGCCGACGTAATGTGGTCGTATCCCGGAGCGATGTCGGTCACCAGAGGGCCCAGAACATAGAAGGGGGCTTCGTGGCAAAGATCCTGCTGTTTTTCGACATTCATCGCAATCTGGTCGAACGGAACATGTCCGGGGCCTTCGATCATGACCTGGACGTCCGCTTCCCAGGCCCGGAGAGTCAGTTCTCCCAGGATCTTGAGTTCGGCGAATTGGGCTTCGTCCGAGGCATCGGCCAGACAGCCCGGACGGAGACCGTCGCCGAGGGAAAGCGACACGTCGAATTCCCGACAGATCTCCAGCAATTCGTCGTAGTGGGTGAAAAGGGGGTTTTCCTTCTTGTGGTGCATCATCCACTGGGCCATGAGGGATCCGCCCCGGCTCACGATGCCGGTGAGCCGATTCTGGGTCATGGGGATGAAATCGGCCAGGATGCCGCAGTGGACAGTGATGTAGTCAACGCCCTGTTCGGCCTGGAAACGAATGACGTCCAGAAGTCCTTTTTCGGACAGGTCCATCGGATCGCCGACACGCTGAATGGCTTCATATATGGGAACGGTTCCGATCGGAATCGGCGAGCGACGCAGGATCGCTTCGCGGATTTCCGGAATTTTCGGGCCTGTGGAGAGGTCCATGGCCGTGTCGGCACCGTACTTGATGCAGGCGTCGAGTTTGGCGGTTTCGTTTTCCAGGTTCGGGATGACGGCAGAATTACCGATGTTCGCGTTGATCTTGCAGGAAACTCCTATCCCGATACCCATTGGTTCGAGTTCGGGATGACGGATATTGGCCGGAATGATGAGCCGACCTCGGGCCACTTCGGACCGGATGAATTCCGGAGAGACCTTTTCCCTCTGCGCGACATGAAGCATCTCTTCCGTGGTGATTCCTTTTCTGGCGTAATGCATCTGGGTGACAACGCCACGCCGGTTTTTCACCCACTCCTGTCTCATCTCTGAGCCTCCGATCAAAATATATGGGAGATTTCGTTTGAAGCCAAAAAAAGCATCCGGCGAGGACCCGGGGGTCACCCTGAATGCAGCTGACAGGATTCGAAATGGATTCGCACTGGATCTGGCAAGAATTTAGCTGAGCCGAGAGTTCACCATACGCCCGATTTTATTATGCGTGTTCTGGGTCTGTCAATTTTTTTCGCGGTTCAGGAATCTTGGAGAAAGCTTTCGGCGCTCTCAGGGAGTCGTGGTAGCCATTTCTTCGCTGTGTCGCTCGGGGGGAGCAACAGGGCGGAGCGTGATATCGCCCGCGTCCCAGGAGAGGACATAGTTATGGGGACCGGGCTCTCTTTCGGCCGATGCGCGAATCTTTGCCAGAGCGGGGAGGAGCAGGATTTCAAGTTTTCGGTCGATCCCCTCCATGCCTCTCCGGGGAATGTCGAATTTTGACATCATTTGCTCGAAAAGTCCCGGATCCACTGCAAGAGACCCCTCAAACGGGAAGTTTTCTGCAAAATTTTGCAAAATCCCTGTTACCGTCTGGCGGAGAATCGTGTGAATTTCTTCCGTGCCATACTCGGAAAATGGAAGGATCAGATCCACGTGCTGGAGAAAGGTCGGTTGGAAAACAGGCAGGTAGGCCAGTCTTCTGTTGCTGTTCTGAATGGTCCGAATCATGACGTCCGGTCTTTCCCAGGGGTCGACCTGCGCAAATTCCTGGGGTGAAAAAAGACCGGACGCCAGGATGAAAGTGCTGTCGGAAATGTTTCGCGCGTTTTCCTGCCATGTGAGGCGACCCGTCCGGAGCACCGGGAGAAGGGCGGTCCAGAGGCTTGGATGAGCCCTTTCCACGTTGTCCAGATAAAGAAGTCGTGCAGGATTTTTGGCGAAGACATCCCAGATGTCGTCTGGCAGAATCGGATTCGTCTGCGAGGACGAGACGGGTTTTTTCAGGAACTGTTCCGCAAAGAACAGCTCGTCGAACAGGCCCATGTCGCGATAGACGAAAGCGTCTTCGTTTTCGTATACCTGACGGGCAAGAGCCTGGGCAAGAGCCTTTCGGCCGCTCTGGGGAGGTCCGAGAAAGAAGAATGTTCCACGAAGCCCCGAGCCTTCCTTGCGGATTTTCAGACGTCCCGCTTCCAGAATTCCAAGAATCTCGTTCTGAAGGGCTTCCCGGCCAAAATAGCCACGGATGGGGGGCGGTTCTCCTTCAGGAAGGGCCAGGCTGAATGTCGGCGAGGTTTTCTGAATTGTCTCCCCTGCCGGTTGGTTCTTCATGGACAACTCTCCGGTGAAGAGGTGAAAACGGGAAAAGTCGATATCCTCGGAAGAAAATCCTTCCAGAAGTTTTTCCATCGCATAGGTTTCGACATCCTGAAGAAATTCTTTCTGGACATCTCCGATTTCCAGCACACGCGAGAACTTCCGGAGAATCATGGGATCGATGTCGTTGATGCCCGAAGTTCCGCAAATCAGCCAGAACTGTCTTTCCTGAAGAACCTGTGAGAGCTCAATCACTTTCTGGTTGTAGATTTCTCCGTGATAGCTGAAGTGGGAAAGCTGGACCCGCGGAAAAAGTAGCTCCAGAGGGTCGACGTAAAGGACAGCGGGACGAAGTTTCTTGTTCTGGATCACGAAGTTCCGGAACGTGCCCAGACTGTCCCGGGAGAACTCTTTCTGGGCAATGGCGGAGAAGTGGTAATTTTCCTTTTGGGCCAGCAGCTGCGCGAGTTTTTGGCGGAGGCTCGGAATTTTTCCGATGATCAGCAGGGATTCGCTGGCATGGCGCTTCTGTTTCAGGATCTTTTCGGAAGCGCTGATGACAAGGGCGGGAGCGATCGCTTCTTCGGTCAGACGTGCGCGCACCGACTCCATGGGTTCGAGTGTCGGATCCTGCCATCCTTGCATTTTTCGGCGGATCGACACGTCGATATCGAGTTGTCGCAGCGATCTCCGGAGTGAACGGGCGCTCTTGAGGCTCCGGTGCAAGACGTCGTCGATGTCCTCGGGGGAAAACCCTTCCGTCATTTCCGCAAGTTTGTACAAGTCGTAGCCATCGATCATTTCGAGGGTCAGAAGAGGAATCTGGCCGGGCAGAAGCTCGTTTCTCCGGGCCAATTCCCTGAGAGAGAGACGGAAGAACGTCATGCGTGTGGCAACATCGCATTCTCCCGATTCGATCACCCAGTGGACGACGGGAGGGGTTTTGAACTCGGGAGGAAGATCTTCGATCTGACGCGCGTCCATGACGACAAGGGCATGTTTCTGTGTCAAAAGCCGGAGCAGTTGTTTTTTGACAGAGTCCCTTTCCGGCTGGGAAATGGACAGGACGGAGGATTCGTAGTCGGTGATGTGGACCAGGACCGGTTTATACAGATGAATCCTGTAAAGGATGTTCCGTATCTCGTGCTCGACGGCAGAAGTCGAAAGTCCCCGGAGGGACGACAGTTCAAACCCGATATAAGCCCGTCCCGTCTCTCCGGCCAATGCCCGGAAGAACGTGTGGCAAGCTTTGACGGAAGGACCCCAGAGGAGAATTCCGTTCTTTTTGGAGCTGAAGAAGGACCTGGTATTCATGTGGGCCGAATAGGCTTCGATCAGAGCGATCCTTGCCGGGTTGTTCCTGGGAAAGACGGAAAGCGTATCTTCCGGGACCGTATAGGATGATGGTGGTGTCTTTTTCCGGAACGCTCCGGAAAGGTGGACTGTGCTGACCAGGGAAAAAGAAACGGCTCCCAGAAGCCAGGAAAAGCCGGTCCCGATTGACAGGAGTCCGGCAACGACGGAAATGGGTTTCAAAAGCGCCCCGGTCACCAGGAAAAAACCGCCGGCCATGATGCACATGTCCCAGAAGTGGTAGGCCTTCTCCCGGAGACGGAGACGATTCGGGATCAGGTCCACCTTGCCCGCCTCGGATTCTTGCCGGAAGTTTCCGGGAATCATCAGGAAAAGGAGCTGGGAAAGCAATGTGACGGTACCGGTGAGCCACAGGAATCCGGACAGATACGGAACCATACCGAGTGTGAAGAAGCCGGAAAGGATGAAAACACCTCCGACGAGCGACCATTGGAGGATATAGTACAGGGGAGGTGTGGAGGAAAAAGATCCCTTGACTTTCTTTTTTTCCGGCAGAGGTTTTCCGAAATTGCTCCCGGCGAGGAGCAGAATCGTGGCATAGGTGAGGAGCACGGTTGCTACGACAAGCGCGGACAGAAGCGGGTAGGCGTTGAACCAGGGATCCACAACCGTCCGGAAAAAGGATGTCAGAATCACCCATCCGGTTCCGGCCAGAACCATGGCGATTGCGAGTATCATGAAGGCATCCCGGGGGTTGTCGGATCCGGGCCGGGAGGATGTTCCCGAAGAGACTGGTGGATGGAAGCTGCAAGAATCGTGGAAAGCCCTGTCTTTTGAACGATTTCCTCGACCGTCGCCTCCATCAGACCCCGGACAGAACCGAAGGAAAGGAGGAGTTTTTTCTCCCGTGCCGGGCCCACTCCCGCAATGTTCAAAAGTCTGGAATGCGTGAGGTATTCCTCTCTCAAAGTCCGGTGATATTTCAAGGCAAACCGGTGGGCCTCATCGCGCAGGCGGACCAGCAGATGGGTCACGGGATGGTGGCCTGGGAGGACGAGGGGAGCATCCAGACCCGGGAAAAAAATGCGTTCCATCTTGTTTTTTGCAACTCTTTCCTTGGCCAGCGACACAACGCGCCGGGAGGCATCCGCATGCCCCATCGCTTTCAGTGTGCGGACACAGGCATCGAGCTGTAAGGGGCCTCCGTCGATAACCAGAAGATCCGGAAGAGGATTTTCTCCAAACTGTCGTTCCATCACTTCGCTCAGCATCTTGAAATCGTCCTGGCCTTTTTCATAACGAATCCGGAATTTCCGGTAAAGAGACTTCTCCGGACGCCCTTCCTGAAACGTCACGAGAGAAGCAACCGGAAAAAGGTCTCCTATATTGGAGATATCCACGCAGCACATTGTGTGCGGGAGCCGGTCCAGGTTCAGGAGTGACCGGGTCTCTTCAAGCAGGGTTTCGGGGGCGATTTTTCGTTTCGCCCTTGCCCGAAGGGCTTCTTCGGCATTTTCCCTGACCAGGTCCAGAATCATTTTTTTGTCTCCTCGTCTTGGGAAGATGATCCGGACGGGGTCTTCCCCTTTCTTTTCGGACATCCAGGAAAGGGTCATGAGATCATCTTCGGGCAAGGGCATCGGAAGAAGGATTTCCCCCGGAAGACAGGCGGATTCTTTCCCGTAGAACTGTTCCAGGAAAGCGACGAGGATCTCTGCGTCCGGCGCATCCTCGGTATTCTTCAGCTCGACCTCTTTTTTCCCGATCAGAAGTCCGTTCCGGATATGCAAAACCACCATGAGAGAGAGTTCTCTGGTGCGCGCGAGGTACAGTCCGTCAATCGGATGCTGGAACGGAAAAGAGACGGCATGCTTTTCCAGAACCTGAAGGACGTTTCTGTATCGGTCGCGAACGACAGCAGCCTTTTCGAATTCGAGAGACCTGGCGCAGGCCTTCATTTCCCTTTCCAGGAGCATCAGGAGGTCGCTGCTTTTTCCCTGGAGAAAAAGCTTCACGGCCGTTGCCACCTGTCGGTATTCATCTTCGCTTGTCAATCCCTGGACACATGGACCGAGACACCGCTTTATCTGGTATTCGACGCACGGACGCTCGAGCGTGGGCTTGTCCAGAGGAATCGTGCAGGTGGCAAGGGGAAAGGTCCGGCGAATGAGACGCAAGGTGTCTTTCATCGCGGAGGGGTTAGGGTAAGGACCGAAGTAGAGGTTCCCGTCATTCCGGACCCGTCGGGTGATGGTCAGTCGGGGAAACGAGTCGTTCCAGCTGAACTTCAGATAAGGATACGTCTTGTCGTCCCGAAGCAGAACATTGTAGCGCGGCCGGTATCGTTTGATCAGCGTATTTTCGAGGATCAGCGCGTCCAGTTCTGTCTTGGTCCGGATGATTTCGATGTCCCAGACACGCGAGACGAGAAGGGAGATTCGGGCAGAACGGGTTCGGGTCTCCTGGAAGTAGGAGCGGACACGGTCTTTGAGACTCCGGGATTTGCCGACGTAGAGGACTTCGCCCGATTCGCTCTTCATCAGGTATACGCCGGGTTCCTCCGAGAGTGTCCGGAGACGGTCTTCGAGCGGGGACACACGGGAATCTGCAGAAGGATTTTCCGATTTAGTCACGTTCCCTCCATTGTTCTCTGCCGAATGGGTTCATTATACTATAGGGACCCGCGAGAAAGAGGACTCAACCATTCTGTTTTGGAAGTGAGGTTCCAGATGGATCCGGCAGGTTTGCCCGATACCCGTGAAAAAGACGTGGAAACAGAACCTGTCCAGGCCGACGAAGAAAAAATGACACTTCGGGACTGGGTGAGAGTTTTTGTCTACTTCGTCCTCGGTCTTTTTCTGCTGTTCGTTTTTTTCTATATGATCTTTGCTGGTCCAAAGGCTGCGCTGATCGCCGGGGTCACTCTTCTGGCGGGCATCATCCTGTGGGTCGTTTTCCGTTACGTCCTCAAGGAGATCGCCTAGATGATGTCCGATACCACCAGTCGATCGATTTTCCGGACACGATGAAGAAACTTTACGGCGTCATCGGATATCCCGTGGCCCATTCCCTTTCTCCGGTTTTTCAGCAGGCCGCACTGGAATCCCTGGGCCTCGATGCCGCGTATGTTCCTTTTGAAATTCCACCGGACAGGCTCAATGGCGCATTGCAGGCGCTTGAAATCCTGGGGGTGGAGGGGTTTAATGTCACATTGCCGCACAAGGAAACGATTTCCGGGTTGATCGCCTCTCAGGATCGTGTTTCAAGACTGGTCGGAGCCGTCAATACCGTATCGAGACGACCGGAAGGATGGTCCGGTGCCAATACGGACGTGCCAGGATTCCGGACGGCTTTCCGTCTTTTCGTTGAGAAGAAAATCAAAAAGGAACTCTTTCACCCGATTGTACTCGGTGCCGGCGGGTCTTCCCGAAGCGTCGTTTTCGCTCTCCGCGAAGAGGGCTTTCGTCGGATGACCCTCGTAAACCGTTCCCCCGGAAAAGCACGGGCTCTTCTGGACTCTCTTTTTCCCGGTCCGGAAAAGGAGGGGATCTTTGTGCTTTCTCTGGAAGAGTTCTCCGAAAAGGGAACGGGAGAGGGTGATATCCTGATCAACGCCCTTTCCCGGGAAGCCTTTCCGGAAAGTTTCCACGTTCTGGAAGGGGTGGACTGTTCCGGGATAAAAGGTTTCTTCGACTTGTCCTACCGTCCGGATGGGCTTCCAACCGCTTTTCTCAAGGCGGGGTCGGATCGGAAGATCCCCGGAGAAGACGGACTTGGAATGCTGCTGGAGCAGGGAGCCCTCTCTTTCGAGATATGGACCGGACATCCGGCTCCCCGAGCCGTGATGGCCGAAGCTCTTCACAGGAAGCTGGGGAGAAGTCTTTCTTTCGATCCGGATTTCTCGGGAAGGAGAGGGGACTAGGAGGAGCGGAGCGACTCTTCCGGCCGGAGGAGAGCTCGGGCGTAGAGGACCGGATCGAACTCGACGAGGTCGTCCTTGCCTTCCCCCAATCCCACATACCGGACGGGAAGGTGGAACTTCCGGGCCAGGCTGACGACGATTCCGCCCTTGGATGTGCCGTCGAGCTTGGTCAGGATCATGCCTGTGACGGGGATGGCCTTGCGGAAGTTTTCGAGCTGACTGATGGTATTCTGTCCGAGGGTGGCATCAAGAACGATCAGTGTCTCGAACGGCCGGTCTTCCATTTCCCGTTTGACCAACCCGTAGATTTTTCCGAGTTCTGCCATCAGGTTGTGTTTCGTCTGCAGACGTCCTGCCGTGTCGATGATGGCAACGTCGATCTTTCGCGCGAGGGCCGCCTTGACGGTATCGAAAGCAACTGCGGCCGGATCGGCACCTTCTTTTTGATGCACGACAGGGATGTCCAGTTTTTCCCCCCAGAGGCGAAGTTGCTGGACTGCGGCGGCGCGGAATGTGTCAGCTGCCCCCAGAATAACGGATTTCCCTTCCTCCCGGAAGCGGTGAGCGAGTTTTCCGGTCGTCGTGGTTTTTCCCACTCCGTTTACGCCCACCATCAGAATGACGACGGGCTTCCAGTCGGGTTGTTCGACCCAAACGGGAGGATCAAGGGGAAAAAAGCTTGCGATTCTCTCTTCCAGGAAGAGAACCGGATCTTTCCCGTTGTCGTTTTCTGAATCTCTTTCCCAGTTTTTCAGGTCCCGAATCAGGAGGGATGCCTGTTCGGGACCGACGTCCGAAAGGACCAGGAGATCCTCCAGTTCTTCGTAGAATTGGGGGGAGCGTTCTTTCCCGAACAGTTGAGCCAGACTGCTTCCAAGTTTTTCCCGCGTTTTTTTAAGACCGGATCCCAGTCGTTGCAAGATGTTCATGAAAAACGTATCCCTTTCCTGAAAGCGGGTCTCAATCGGGAATTTTTCCCTGAATCCCGCTTTGTGGTTTTGCTCCCGAAAAAGAAACGCCGGATTGATGAAGGGTTTTTCGGAGAAGTTCCGCGATCTTTCGTTCCGCCCTTTTCATCCGGAGGGATTCTGCGGGATCCGCCTCATGATCGTAACCGGCCAGGTGGCAGAGTCCATGAATGATCAGGTTGAGGATCTCGGCCTCCAGGGAAATGTTTTGTTCGCGTGCTTGCCGGTCTGCTTTTTCGGTGGAGATGAGTATCTCGCCGTCCGGAAAGGGGATCTCCGGAGCAGAGGCATTGGGATAGGAAAACGAAAGGACGTCCGTGGCACTGTTTTTTCCGCGGAATTCCTGGTTGATCCGACGGATGCGGCGATTGTTGACGAAGGTGATCGTGTAGTTTTTCTTCTTTTCCCCCAGACTCTTCTGTGCCTCGTTTGCCAGGAGGGAAAGAGCACGTATGTCCACTGGAAACTTTCTCTGGCAATTTTCAATCTCAACGGGCATTCAGAGCCTCCTGTGCCCGGGCGGAAATGCTCTTTCTCTGTCCGGAAGGAATCGCTTTGGGATAGGGGATTCGATGGTGATATATCGACACCAGAATCTGGGTGAAAGTGCGTTTGATGGCGGCGATTTCTTCCAGAGTGAGCGGAGACTCATCCAGTTGCCCGTCCTTTATAATATCCGAAAACACGTCTTCGATCATCCCCTGGATCCTTGCGGGAGTGGGGGAGGACCGCTGCAGAACGCGGCCGGCCGCTTCCACCGCATCGGCGAGCATGATGATGGCCGTGATCCGTGAATGGGGTTTGGGGCCCGGGTATCGAAAGTCCGAATCCGGACCCATTCGGTACCCTTCGGATTCCTGTTCGAATGCTTTCCGGTAAAAAAATTGCATCAGACGGGTGCCGTGATGTTCCGGAATGGCATCGATAACGGTCTGCGGCAAGTGGAAACGATGTCCGATTTCGATACCCCGCCGGACATGGTCGATCAAAATGATAGCGCTCATCCTGGGTGTAAGGAGTTCATGGCGGTTATAGGCGGCCTGGTTCTCAATGAAATACTGGGGCCGTTCCATTTTTCCGATGTCATGATAATAGGCACTGATTCTGGCGAGTTTCGAGTTTTCTCCAATGGTTGTGGCGGCCGCCTCGGACAGATAGGCAAGGGACATGCTGTGCTGGTAGGAGCCGGGCGCTTTCAGATAGAACTCGCGGAGAAGAGGGTGGTTGACATCCAGAAGTTCTGTCAGGGCCATGTCGGACAGGATTCCGAAGCCGCGCTCGAGAAGCGGGAGAAGGAACACCGCACTCAGGGCGGAAAGCAGGCCTGTTGAGAGTCCCGTCAAAAACGGGTTCAGGAATGCGAATCGGCCGGGTTCGTTCCAGTAAAGATGGGCGGATAATTCCATCAGGACCAGGAAGAGGCCTGTGAGCATTCCGGACTTGATAAACCCGATTCGACCCCGGAAGAGGGAAGTCGAGTATCCGGAAAAGATGCAAGCGATCAGAATGAAGACGGAAGTCCAGGAAGGGGAGCGGAAAAGGATGCTCAAGGAAAGGCTGCCAATCAGGGCAAGGGCGACAGATTGACGTCTTCCCATAAGGTGGGTCGAAAGTGCGGAGGCAACGAGAAAAGGGAGAGACAAAATGGTGACCCGGCTCTCTGGAGGAAGGTCGAATCGGCTGGGATCGAAGAGCCAGGGCGCCGCAAAAACGGTCAGGATCCATGTCCCGCAAAGGAGAGTGAAAAAAAGGGAATTCACCGATTTCCGGTTGATCTGTTCGAACGTGTCGGGTGGAGCATTGACGGCCTGCCGGATAGAACGGGCTGCTGTCAAGACCAGAAAGATCATCAGGAGGCCGCTCGATAGAAAAGGAAAACTCCAGGTGTCCGGATGAGCGACGGGAGTTGTTGACGGCTCTACCGGGAACACGGGAGAAACGCTCCTGTTCCAGATCATTCCCCCCAGGAAAAGAGCTGTTCCCGACAAGAGGAAAAGAAGCCTGTCCGTTTTCAGGTCAGGCCGATTTATCCGCAGCAGTTTTTTGGCTATTGTCTGGATTCTCATATCGCTCATAAGCCTTGATGATTTCCTGTACAAGGCGGTGACGGACGACATCGACCTCGTTGAAATAGAGAAATTCGATCCCGGATATATTCTTCAGAATGTTCTGGACCTCTATCAGGCCGCTGGTCCGCCCTTGCGGGAGGTCGATCTGAGTGACGTCTCCCGTGATCACGGCCTTGGAGTTGAAGCCAATCCGGGTCAGAAACATCTTCATCTGCTCAATGGTCGCATTCTGCGCTTCATCCAGGATAACAAATGAATCGTTCAGGGTTCGTCCGCGCATGAAGGCCAGGGGTGCGATTTCAATTTCCCTCTTGTCGATCATCTTGTTGACCTTGTCGACGTCAATCATGTCGAAGAGAGCGTCATAAAGAGGGCGAAGATAGGGATTGATCTTTTCGGCGATGTCCCCTGGAAGAAATCCCAGTTTCTCACCGGCTTCGACGGCAGGCCTCACCAGAATGATCCGTCGGAAGGAGTGCTTCAAGAGGTAGAACACGGCCATGGCCATGGCAAGGTAAGTTTTCCCCGTCCCTGCGGGACCAATTCCAAAAACGATATCGTGGGCTTTGATGGCCTGGATATAGTGCAACTGGTTGGCCGATTTCGGAAAAATGACCCTTTTACGACTGTTGATGGGCAGGTACTCCGAGACGAGATCCCGAAGGGTGATGTGAGGGGTGGTTTTTGTCAGGTTGATGGCCTGTCGGATTTCTTCTTCCCGGATGGAATAACCCGATGCCATCAGAGAAGCGAGTTCCACGATAACCTTTTCTCCCTGGCGGACGCGGCTTTCCTCTCCCGTTGCGGTCAGATGGTGTCCGCTGGCCGTCAAGCGTATTCCGAAGGCCTGTTCGAACAATCGGAGATGGTGGTTCAGCTCTCCAAAAAACGAAGCATGATCAATCCCTTCCGGGAGGTCGAAGGTTTTTTGTATGGGATCCATCAAAAACCTTGCCCGGACGAACCGTTCCGGGCAAACGCATCCAACAGATTTTCCGGGTGGGAGTTCCCCGAAAATTCCCGGAGGAGATCTTTTCGGACATCGTCCGGTTTGAGCAGGATCACAGGCAGGGGAGAATGGTGCAGAACCGAAATGGAAACCGATCCGAGCAAAATGCGGCCCACGATTCCTTTCCCGTGGGACAAGAGCAAAATGGCATCCGCTTGCCGGGCGAGAGCGACTTCGATGATTGTCCGGTCGGCTCTTCCCCGGTAAACGCCCGCGGAGGTTTCAAGGCCATCCATCCGAAAAGAGTCCGCCAGGCTCATCACCTCCTGGCAGACGACCTTTTCCAT
This sequence comes from Nitrospirota bacterium, assembly GCA_021826965.1. GTDB lineage: Bacteria > Nitrospirota > Leptospirillia > Leptospirillales > Leptospirillaceae > Leptospirillum_A. The sequence continues at coordinate 15,630 of JAKAYA010000005.1, read as the reverse complement.
TTCGGCGGAATATTCGGGGGGGAGAGAGTATCCCATCGGAGTTTCTTCATAAATGTTCATGACATGAAAAACGTGAAGACAGGAAGTGCCGCCGTTCAGGATGTTTCTCACTGTTTCCATCGTTCCCGATGGAACAGGAGTCAAATCATAAGGAAAGGCAATCGTCCTAAAAGGAATAGACATGAAACGGTTCTACCACAGTCCGAACCTCAATACAATACAGTTTTGATGGCAATCTCCTCTCAGGCCGGAATGTCTTCCGCGCTCATCCGATTTGCAGAAATAAGTGTATTCTCCGGAACTGAGCCGATCCGGGGTTGCCGGGTCCGGAAAACGGTGAGACAGAACTACAACGGAATACTCAGTCGTGCGGACGACTGCAACACTTCGAGCCAATGGCCCGGATCGATCATGACAAGGAGAGCGCCCAACGATAGATAAGGCCCGAATGGGAGAGACGTCTTGTACCAGGGGATTGACCCGTTCGTCCGTTTGAAGAGGAAGGAGGGGAGGAGGGAAAGGATGGCCAACGACGAAGAGAAAAAAAGAGTTTCCAGAACACCTGTGGCACCGACAAACGTGCCGATCGCTCCAATCCAGAACGCGTCGCCCATCCCCATTCCCTTCGGATGAAGAGTGGAAAGTAGTCCGAGTGTAAGGAATCCCGACAGAAATCCCCAGACGGGCCAGAGGAAGTTTTCCGGACCAGTCCAGCCGAACGCGCATCCGGTAAGGCTTGCTGTCCAGGTGAGGAGATGCGGAAGTCTCCGGTGTCGCCAGTCGATCAGGGAAAGGGGGAGCGCGAAGGAGAAAAAAACTGTCAGCAGGAATTCCTGACGAAAGCCGATTTTCAGGAAGGGGAGGATTCCAAAGAAGAGTCCTGTGACAACTTCGCATGCGGGGAGCAGGGGATCGATCGGTGTCCCGCAATATCGGCAAGTACCCTGGGCTCGAAGCCAAGACCAAAGAGGGAGAAGATCCGAGGGGGAAAGGCGACGCTGGCAAGAGATGCATCTGGATGGAGGGAAGACGATGGACTCGCCACGGGGAACCCGGTCGGCAACAACGCCGAGAAAGCTCCCCCAGAACAGACCCACCAGAATATAAAGAAGTTCCAGAAAAAGATCCTGGGAAATCATGAGCAAAATCTCGAGTGGGCAGAGCAATTCGGCATGGTCAATCCGCCTTCCGAGCGGTTTTCTCCCAGATGCATTGCCAAAAAAAGATTGTCTTTTTTCCGGTCATCTCCACACTAAAGAGAAAAGCGAAACTTGTCCGGAAGGGAGAGTGCCGGGTTCGCGCATCCGGTGCGATGGAGAGGAAAGATCCGGCTATTTCGAAAGAAAGCCCTGTCCTCTTCTGTTCTCATCATTGTTGTTTGCGACAGTCATTGGGAAGCTTCGGCTGGAGTCGCTTCGGACTGCGTTGGGGATTCAGCCGGAGTTTGTTCCGGCTGGACAGGAGGTCTGAAGTGAATTTCGAAACCCAGACGGATCAGAATATTGATCCTCTCTTTCGTCATCCTGTCCCTTTTTTCTTTGGTCGATTTTTTCTTTTCCAGTAAAGTGAAGGAGTTCTTGATGGTGTAGAGAGCGTCCTTGATTACGTCCTTGTTGGAGTCGTTGGACAGTTTTTCCGACTGGGCCGTGAGATCGTCCAGATCAATTTCTGTCCACCGGTCGAAATCGGTCCATTTGTTCAACATCTTTGCTGATCTCCTGGTTGATTTGTGCTTGTTGTGGGGGCAAAGGCTTAATGGCCTTGGTTCGCAAGTTCTTGCTTCGCATCCGGGTATTTGAGATCCAATCCCTTCAGTGTGTCGAGCAGAATGGCGGACACCAGATAGTTGCGAAACCATTTCTTGTCCGACGGAATAACAAACCAGGGGGCATATTCGGTTGAACACTTGTTCAGCATGTCCTCATAAGCCCTCTGGTAGTCGTCCCAGTACTCTCTTTCAACAAGGTCGCTGGGAGAATATTTCCATTTCTTGTCCGGGCGGGTCAGTCGTTCCTCAATCCTTCTCAGTTGTTCTTCTTGCGTAACGCGCAGAAAGAATTTGAGGATGACGGTGCCGTTATCGGAAAGCATTTTTTCAAACGCATTGAACTGTTCATAATGTTTTTGCCAGATCGATTTGGGCTTCAGCTTGTGGACGCGGGCCACAAGAACCTCTTCGTAGTGCGACCGATTGAAAATGCCGATGACCCCTCGTTCGGGTGTGTGTCTGTGGACGCGCCACAAGACGTCATGAAGTCTTTCTTCTTCCGTCGGGACCTTGAAGGAACGAACGAAGCATCCCTGGGGATTGACCCCCGACAAAACATGCTTGATGACTCCGTCTTTTCCGGCGGCATCGATCCCCTGGAGTACGACGAGCAAAGCCGCTTTCCTGGAGGCGTAGAGAACATTCTGGAGCGATCCGATCTGCTCCAGATTATCCACAATGTGACGCTCAGCTTTCTCCTTCCCCTCCTTCCCCTTGAAAAGATCGGGGCAATCCGCGGAAATGTCTTCCAGGCGGAACTTTGAACCGGGTTTGACTCTGTATTTTAAACCAACGGAGGTTTCTGCGCTACCTTCAGTCATCATTCCTCCTTGCCAGAGGCCGGCAATCAGAATTTCCTGGGTTTTATTTCTGGCCGAGCAACTTCTTCATGTCTTCGTAGGAGATGTATCCGGTTTTGACCCGACCCCCAACGATAAAGGTCGGCGTTGAAGGGATGCCGGTTTTTTGGGTCAGTGTATTATCTGCCGTCTCAATGTCCGACAATGGAATCTGCTGGTCCATGCACTGGTTCATTTTTGTCGCAGGAAGTGCCTGGCTTGACATGATACCGGACAGAACTCCGTCAAGATCTTTCTCTTCGACGCTGCCAAGCTCTACCCTCCTGTTCAGAAGGTCGTGTATCGTCCAGAAGGAAGATGGACGGATCCGGAATGCGCACATCTCGAAGAGAGCCGCCTTGAGGGCGTTCTGATGAATGTTGACCAGCGGCATCGGAATATAGGTGAACCGGATGGACGTGTCGTGTAAAACTTTCTGTTCTTCGTTCTGGTTCCATTTCCGGCAGACCGGACATTGATCGTCGCCAAACTCGATCACTTCGGCCGTGTCTGAAACCTTTCCGCTGCTGGGAAAGTTTGCGAGGGAAAAGGCCGAGGACGGAATGTTCATGCTGATCGTGGTCGGAGGAGGGATAGCAGGTACCGGTTTGTAGTTGTCCGTGATGTCAAGGAGGGGTGATGTGGCCAGGTAGCGTCCGTTGACAAGATAAACGACTGAAACGATCCTTCTGTTTCCGATATCGATGGCAAACGGAAAAGCTGTAACGTTTCCGGTAACCTCTTTGGGATCGAGCCAGGTAAAGTTCTTGAAGGGGACTTTTTGCATGGTCAGGGAAGAGGTGATGACCTTGCGAAACTTATCCTGAAGTGCGGCTTGTCCTGTTGTTCCCGGTTGCCCTGTCGCCTTTTGGGATACGGGAGGAGGTGTTGCAGCGTAAGCCCGGGAAACATGCGGTCGATCGTGTGGAAAGATGACGAGGAAGAGAAATGCAGTCCACCCCAACGGGAAAAAAAGATTTTTCTGGGCCGAATGATCTGTCAATGGTATACCTTCCCCTCTCCTTTGCCATTCTATGGTCGAATATGCCTTCGAAGCCACTCCCAGGAATCCCGTGATGAAGCTGTGGTCTGGAAGTGTGTCAGGACCGATAAGATTATAGCTGATTTGAACTACCCGCCCAACCCCTATGTGTATATTGGCTCGGGGGGATGTTCTCTTGGTCATCTGTCAGAAATGGGGGGATTTGTTCTTTGGGGCGCATGGAATGTGACGAGAATCAATCCGACCATTCGGAACTGGACAGGCTTGCGGGTTGTCTCCTTCGCCCCGTCAACTTCCGGAACCCGCGGCCACATTTCTGAGATGTCTCAGAGCGTGTTGCCTTTTTTCAACACAGTTGTTTAAAATAAGAGGGGAAAAATGTGTGCTCCTGTAGCTCAATTGGCAGAGCACCCGCCTTGTAAGCGGAAGGTTCGCGGTTCAATTCCGCGCAGGAGCTCCAACACCTGCATTCCTCTTTGCGCCGCATCTCGTTATTTTCTGCTTGTTCGAAGGATCCGTGTTGTTTTCTGCCAAAATGATACATTCGAGCGCGGTCCGTGATTCGGTACAAAAGTGGGTTACTCCAGGCTTCCTTGCGGATTGCTCGGGATACAGGAAGACATGGTCGCGGAGTTGTGATTCGGATGGAGAACGTGCATCGGTTTTTGACGGGAGGATACCGGGATGAGCCAGTTGGATAACCTGATTCTGCAGGTCGGAACGAATCAGATGGAACTTGTGGATTTCCGGATGTATCAGGAAGAGGACGGTGGAAACATTCGGGAAGGGATCTATGGTATCAATGTGTCAAAAGTCATCGAAATCATCCGGATGCCTCCAAGTCTGACGCCTGTTCCTGATTCGAACCCATACCAGGCGGGTATCATTAACCTTCGGGGACAGGTTATTCCCGTAATCAATCTGGCCAAGTGGATGAAGATAAAAGAGCCGGACTGTATCGAGCAGAAAAACAAACAGATTGTTGTTACGGAGTTCAGTTCCGTGCGACTGGGGTTCGTTGTGCACAAGGCTTCCCAGATCCGCCGGATATCTTGGAAAGAAATTGTGCCCATCACGATGGCGACGTCCGGGCGCCATACGGGAAGCAAGGTGACCGGGACGGTCAAGCTTTCGGATGATGAAGTTCTTTTGATCCTCGATTTCGAGTCCATCGTTGAGGAAATGGGGATCTTCGGACGTCAGGAGGAAACCCTCGAGCGCATGACGGAAAGAAAAATCAGGGAGGCGCGTTATATTCTGGCAGCGGATGACAGTCCTGTGGCTCTCAGCATGTTGACAAAAGCTCTGCAGAAAGGCGGATTCTCCGTGATGGGGGTGAAGAACGGCCAGGAAGCGATCGAAAAGCTCCGTGCCCAACGGGATCTGGACCCAGGAAAAGACGTTATGAACAGGGTCGCTCTTTTGATTACGGATGTCGAGATGCCTGTCATGGACGGATACACTCTCACCAAGGAGGTCAAGGCTGACCCTACACTGAGGGCTCTTCCGATTCTCATGCATTCTTCGATGTCCGGGAAAGAAAATGTGAGAAAAGGAAAAGAGGCAGGAGCCGATGACTATATTGTCAAGTTCGATCCGGAAGGGTTCGTTGCCATTGTCGAAAAGATACTGGAAAAAAATAGCCTCCCGATGGAGGCCCTGACCGGGAGTCCGTCCCTGAATCCAATTGCCTCAGGAAAGGAATAGGTCCGGAATGGGACAAGAGTCTCTTGAGGCGCATGACCTGATCGAATCGGTTACGGAATCGCTGGATGAACGGGAGCATAAAAGAGATGAATGGAACATCCGGGTCGCGTTGACGACATCCATCCTTGCTGTTCTCGCGGCTTTGTCGAATCTGGAGTCCGAACAAAAAACGTCGGAGGCGATTCTTCTCAAGAATTCCGCCATCTTCTACCAAGCCAAGTCATCCGATCAATGGTCATTTTATCAGGCCAAAAAGATCAAGCTTCATATGTCGGAAAATCAGCTCATGCTGGAAAAGGTCATGAAAGCTCCTTCTGGTGACTTGCTAAAATTGTCCGGGTTGGTGGAGAAGTACAAGAAGCAGGTTCAGGGTATCCGCAAGGGAGCGGCGGAGTTTGAACGTAAACGTGATGAGTTGAACGCCGAATCCGAGAAGGCTTTAAAGCACCATCATTCTTTTGCTGTCAGCGTCGTCTGTTTTCAGGTCAGTATTGTGTTATCCTCTATGGCAGTCATGCTTCGCCGCTCCATGTTATGGTATGTGAGCATAGGGCTCGGAGTTTTGGGTCTGACAATTTTTTCGAATGGGTATTTTCTTTTTTTGCGTTAGTGTGGGGACGACAGGCAGGCGGAAGACGGACGACGAATGATGAAAAAATGTTTATTCTTGAATAGTAGGTGGATCTGGATTCCGGTAATGCTGGTCTTTTTTGTGTCTTGCACGAAGGCTCATGAGAACGGAGGGCACGCGGCAGCCGACAAGACGGTTCCGAAATCCGATTCTGCAGCCACGATGCAGAAAAAGGCCAGGGAGGGGTTCGTCCCCTATGCAAATAGACCACCCTTCGGAACACCGGTGGAAACGCACTGACTGTCCTGGTTCGTTCTTGTGCGGGTGCCTGAATCATGTGTTTTATTGATTTTGTCTGTGGGAGCATGTTAGAAAGATATGATTTCTTCTTTGGATTTTAAAATGCATTTCGAAAAGGAACTTGACCATATTCTGACCCCGATGGGGCTCAGTCTGCACGACCTCGTACTTCCGGGTAAAAGCGGGGGGGTGTTCAAGGTCTTCGTGGATCACCCCGAAGGTGTCGGTCTTGATCAGCTGGAAACAGTCAGTCGCCGCATCAGCGATCTTCTCGATGTCCTGGATCCATTCCCTGGCAAATATCGGCTTGAAGTCAGTTCTCCCGGTCTCGACCGAATACTTCGTGTACCGGAAGACCTGTTGATCCATCTCGGGAAACACATCAAAGTCAAAACGATGGAGTCCCTCCAGGGGCAACGGGTTTTCCGGGGGATTATCGAGAGCGTTCAGGATGGCGTCCTTCTGATTTCTTCGACCGAAGGTAAAAAACAGATCAGACATTCAATTCCGCTTGGTATTGTTGCTGAGGCCAGAGCCGAGTTCTGGTTAGATGCTGTCTCTGGCAATTCCAGAAATCCGGGTGAAGATCCGGTCCGACTAACTGAGGGAGGGGATCCCTCCGTGGGATTCTGAAAGGGTGATGGTGAATCAAGAACTTTTAAGCGTGATCGATCAACTGCACCGGGAAAAGGGGATTTCCCAGGAAACCCTCATTGTAGCACTTGAGTCGGCATTGTTGGCTGCTGCGCGCAAGCGTTACGGAGGAGGAGAAAATTTTCAGGTGGAAATCAACCCGAGAACGGGTGAGGTTCAAGTCCTTCAGATCCGTCGCATCGTCGAACAGGTAGAAAACCCATCGGAAGAGGTTTCTCTGTCTGAAGCGCTGGAGTCGGACCCGGAAGCCGAAATCGGTGACGAAATTGGCTCCTATCTTGAGATCGATGACTTTGGGAGGATCGCAGCCCAGGCGGCAAAACAGGTGATGTTTCAGAAGGTGCGCGAAGCCGAGTGGGATGTTGTCACGAAAGAGTTCGGCGGGCGACAAGGTGATATTGTCAACGGGGTAATCATCGGTCATGAACGGAAAAATTATATTGTTGACCTGGGTAAGACAGAGTCAATCCTTCCTTTGAGAGAGCAAATGCCGCGCGAAAGTTTCCGGCGGGGAGACAGGATCAAGGCGCTTCTTCTGGATATGCGGACGACCAGTCGGGGACCACAACTTGTGTTGTCCCGGACGCATCCCGATTTTGTTGCCCGGCTGTTCGAAAAGGAAGTTCCGGAAATTGCCGAAGGGGTGCTTGAGATACGGAGTGTTGTTCGGGAACCGGGCGAGCGGGCCAAGATTGCCGTTTACTCCCGTGATCCCAACGTCGATCCTGTGGGTTCGTGCGTGGGAGTCAAAGGAGTTCGTGTTCAGGCGGTCGTCCGGGAGCTGCATGGTGAGAAAGTGGACATTATCGAATGGAATCCGGATGCCCCCACTTTCATTGCTCGTGCCTTGAGCCCGGCAAAGGCGGTAAGGGTGTCCATAAAAGACATGGGGGCCGAAAAAGTCGCAACCGTGGTCGTTCAGGATTCCCAGCTTTCGCTTGCTATCGGACGTCGCGGACATAACGTGCGTCTTGCGGCCAAGCTGACCGGCTGGAAGGTGGATATTTTCAGCGAAACCCAGATGCAGTCGGAGCCTGGGATGGACGAACGGGCGGAAAGGGTCGCTTCTCTTGCGGAGTCGTTCGGCGCTCAAAGCGGAGATACAAGCCTCCTCCGTATTGAAGACCTCCCGGGTGTTGGAGGCAATATGGCCGAAATCCTGAAGGATGCCGGGTTTGATACACTGAAAGCCATAGCCCAAGCTTCTGTGGAAGCAATTTCGGCATTGCCAAAGTTCGGTCCAAAGACAGCTGCCAAACTGATTCAGACAGCCCAGGACTTCCTGGGAGAACCGACTTCAGAGCCGGGATCTCCAGAACTTTCACAATCGAATCAAGCACAATCGAATCAAGATTGATGTTGACATGATTTAACAAGGGAGTTTTTTCGCTTGATCAAAGTCTATGAGCTGGCAAGAGATCTGAAAATGGAGAGCAAGGCTCTTCTGGCTAAACTTAAGGGGTGGGGGATTCATGCCCCCAATCACATGAGTGTGCTGGATGAGAAGACCGTTGCTCAGATCAAGGTTCGATTCAAAAAGGGTGACGAACCCCCCCAGGAAAAGAAAAAATCGATTTTGATCAAGAAGAAGACAAGCTCTCCTGCGCTCGCCTCGGAAAATGAGAATTCTTCTTCCGAGGGAGAATCCCCGTCACCAGAGGACCAGGCGGACCATTCACTGCTTCCCCGGTCAGCGCATGATCAGGAAGAAGAGACCATTCGTCCCAAAGAAGAGGTCTCTCCCGTTACGCAGGTATCAGAACCCTCTTCTTCGGTTTCTTCTCTTGAACAAGCCGGTTTACATCCGAAAAAGGAAAGTTTGCTCGAACGGAACGCTGCGCCCGAACCCGCAGGGAAAGACGAGAAAAAAGGCCGCGACAAGGATGGAAAACCGTCGCTGGACAAGAAGGGGAAGACCGTAAAGCCTGTGAAGGACAGGCCCCGTAAGTCCGACAGGCTTCTCCTGTTGGGCTCAGAGGAACTTCTCGAAACGGAAGAAGTGGGGGAAGTGGAAGCGCCGGCAGAGTCCGTGCAGCCGAAGTCTTCCGCTCCGGTGAATCGCATGCCTCAGAGCGCGGTGCTTCCCGGAATGCCACCCAAAGAGGCTTCTCGACCCCAAAATAACACAGGATTCCGTCAACAGGCTGGCAAGAAGAACAGCTTTCACCGGCGAAAAGATCGCAGTTTTTCCCGTTCGGCTCCGGCTATGCCAGAAGGGACAAAAACGCGTAAAAAAAGTATCAAGATCGAGGAAGGGATCAGTGTCAAGGAGTATGCGGACCGCCTGGGGCTTAAAGCCCAGGAAGTCATTATGAAGCTGATGGGCATGGGGGTGATGGTCACAATCAATCAGCCGATCGACCCGGATGCCGCCGTCCTTCTGGCCGAATCCCTCGGAATCGGGGTGGAGGTTCAATCGGAAGAGTCTGAGGACGTTCTGCTCGGAACCGAAGGCGAAGATCCTGGGCATCTTGTTTCCCGTCCTCCGGTCGTGACGATCATGGGGCACACGGACCACGGAAAGACAACGCTTCTGGATGCCATTCGAAAGTCAAAGATTGCCGAGGCGGAAGCTGGTGGAATCACCCAGCATATCGGTGCCTACACCATCACGGAGAGGGATCGGAACATCACATTCCTGGACACTCCGGGACACGAAGCGTTTACCGCCATGAGAGCCCGCGGGGCCAAGGTCACGGATGTTGTCATTCTGGTTGTCGCAGCCGATGACGGCGTCATGCCCCAGACGATTGAGGCGATCAATCACTCGAAAGCTGCGAATGTTCCCATTATTGTCGCGCTGAACAAGGTCGATAAACCGGAGGCCAATCCGGACCGTGTCATGCAGGAACTTTCTGGCATGGGACTGATTCCCGAGGCATGGGGAGGTCAAACGATCTATTGTCCTGTTTCGGCCAAAAAAAGAACAGGCCTCGACCATCTTCTGGAAATGGTGCTTTTGCAGGCGGATATTCTTGATCTGAAGGCGAATCCCGACAGACGATCTCAGGGTGTGGTGATCGAATCAAAACTGGACAAGGGGCGTGGTCCAGTGGCGACTGCCCTTGTCCAGAACGGGACTTTGCGTGTGGGAGACTTTCTTGTTGTTGGAGGGAACTTCGGTCGCGTCCGCAGCTTGATCAATGATCGAGGCCAGAGAGTCCAGGAGGTCCTTCCATCTTTCCCGGCGGAAATCATCGGGCTGGACGGAGTTCCACAGCCGGGAGAGTCTTTTGTTGTGGTCGAAGACGAGAAGAGTGGCAGACAGGTGGCACAGAGCCGATTGCTTAAACAGCGGTCGGCTCAGATGATTCGCCAGAAGAAGGTTTCCCTGGAAGACTTCTACGCCCAGATGCAAGATGGGGAAACGAAGGAGCTGAACCTGATTCTGAAAGTGGATGTGCAAGGCTCCCTGGAGCCGATCCGGCATGCGTTGGGCAAAATCGGTACGTCCCAGGTCCGGGTGCGCTTCATTCATGAAGGTGTCGGAGGTATAAGGGAAACCGATGTTCTTCTGGCACAAGCGTCAAACGCTATCATCCTCGGGTTCAATGTTCGCCCGGATTCGAAGGCGGCCATTCTGGCAGAAAAAGAGAAAGTGGATGTCAAGTTTTATTCGGTTATTTACGATGCCATTGAAGATGTCCGAAAAGCCATGGAAGGTCTTCTCGCTCCCACGATACGAGAAAAAATTCTGGGTCGTGTCGAGGTCCGTGAGGTTTATTTCATCAGTAAAGTTGGAACAGTTGCCGGCTGCTATGTGCTGGAGGGCATGATCCAGAAGGGGGGAGCTTCTGTCCGCCTTCTTCGAGATGATGTTGTCGTTTATACCGGCAAAATCAACCAGCTCAAGAGATTCAAGGACGACGTCAAGGAAGTTGCCTTCGGATATGAGTGTGGTGTTTCCATCGAGAACTATCAGGATATCAAGCCAGGCGATATAATCGAATGCTTCACGGAAGAAAAGATCGCCGCAAAACTGGAAGGATAGGTCGAGGATATGAAGGACGTTGGGAGGAAGTAGCCACAGCTCGATCGGACATCTGATCCTGGTCCTTCATTTCCCCTTTTCCCATTCGTTGAAGGAAAAGCGATTCCATCTTTCCGGATTGAAAAAAAAGATCCAGGACAGATTCCATGTCTCAATCGCGGAGACGGGCGATATGGACCTTTGGCAAAAATCCGTCCTTGAAGTTGTGTATGTATCGGCCAACCGCGTGCAGGTAGAGAAAACGCTATCCTCTGTCGCATCCTTTGTTGCCTCTCATCCGGAAATTCAGGTTCTGGATGAAATCCAAGAGTATATCTGATGAAACCAGTATATCGCAGGGCTGACCGGGTCTCTTCTGAAATCCGGGAAATCATCGCATTGGTGCTTTCGCGTTTTTCCGCAGAACCGGCTTTGGGTCGTCTGACTGTCATCCATGTTGATCTGACCGATGACCTGAAGGTTGCGCGCGTCCTCTATTCCGTATTTCCTGGTGAGGATCCCCAGCACTATGAACGGTTGCTGTTACGGTACAAAGGCCTTATTCGCCGGGAAGTCGGAAAGCTTCTTCGGATGAAATGGATTCCGGATATCGAGTTCGTCGTCCCTCCAGGGATGGGTGGAGGAGGAAGTCCGGGACAGAATTCTTCCGACGGACACAGACATGGAGAAAAGTCCGACAACAAGAGGAACTCCTCTTCTCTCATGGACGAACTGGAAGGTGACCGATGAACCGGGTGGCATCGCCTTCGCTGACGGAAAAGATATCGGGCATGTTTCTTGTCGACAAACCCTCCGGTTTGACATCGCATGATGTTGTTGCCCGAGTTCGAAAGGAACTCGGATTCACCCGAGTCGGTCATGGTGGAACACTTGATCCGATGGCCACTGGCGTCCTCCCCGTATTTGTGGGGAAATCGACACGTCTGTCAGAGCTGATTCACGGCTATGACAAAACTTATCGTTTCGATGTTCTCTTCGGAATCAGGACAGATACCGGGGATGCGGAAGGCAGGCCGATATCCTTCAAGGAGTTTGATCGCCTGGATTCCGTGAGACTCGAATCTTTGCTTTCGGAATTTACGGGAGTCAGATTCCAGAAACCTCCGATGTATTCGGCGGTCAAAAAAAACGGGACACCTCTTTACCGGCTTGCTCGCAAGGGGATAGAGGTCGAGAGGGAATCTCGCCGGATAGAGATTCACTCCCTGGAATTGACAGGCTATCCGGCTGAAGGGAAAATCGCCTCATTCCGGATGAGATGCTCGAAGGGAACTTTTGTACGGACGATCGCAGAGGAAATAGGCGAGGCAATGGGTCTTGGAGGTCACGTTGTTTCCTTGAGGCGGGAAGAGTTCGGACGTTTTCGGATTCAAGACGCTGTTTCTCTTCCGGATCTGATTTCCGGGGAAACCGAGAATGGGTTCCACTCCTACCTATGGAGTCCGGCCGAAATCCTGGAAAGTTTGCCGGAAATCCGCATATTGGATGTTCATCTTCCGGATATTCATCGGGGGGCCTTGCTCCTGGCTTTTCAGATTTATCGCACAAGTGGATTGTTTAATTTGTCAGAAATCGTTAGAATATCGGACCGTAAAGGCAAATGCATTGCTGTGGGCAAGGCGTCCGTATCGAGCTCCGAGCTTGACCGGCTTCCCAAGGGATTGCCCGTGGCCCGTATCGACAAGCTGGTCGACGGGCTCTGAACAGTACGAAAACAACAGTTCCACTGGAACAATCGTTCAATCGAGAGGTTTGTTGGCATGGCTTTGTCCAAAGAAAAAAAACAATCGGTTATCAACAGTTTTCAGATGAACCCCAAGGATACCGGGTCACCCGAAGTTCAGATCGCCATCCTGACTGAGCGCATCAACCAGTTGGGGGAACATTTTCGCAAGTTCCCGAAAGACAAGCACTCCCGTCGGGGGCTTCTCCTGATGGTCAGTCTCAGGAGGCGTCATCTGAATTATCTTCAAAGAGTGAACCTTGCCAAGTATCAGGATGTGATCACGCGGTTGGGGCTCAGGAAGTAGGCTTGTTGTCTGGGGCGGATTCAGACGGGCATTCAGGAGCTTTTCGAAGGCTCTTGCATGGCCATCTGAATACCGCCTTTTTTATATGAGGATTCGGGAGTTGAAAGGATAAAAAATGAACCCCATTGTTGTGGAAGCCGTTGTCGGCGGAAAATCGGTCCGCCTGGAGACAGGGCGGATGGCCAAGCAGGCAGACGGATCTGTTGTCGTCTGGGCGGATGGAACAGTCGTCATCGCTACAGCTGTCGCTTCGAAGGTGAGCAAGCCAGGTATCGATTTCCTGCCTCTAACCGTTGATTACCAGGAAAGAGCTTATGCTGCGGGGAAGATTCCCGGAGGATTTTTCAAGCGTGAAGGAAAACCCTCCGAGCGAGAGGTTCTGAACAGCAGACTCATCGATCGACCATTGAGACCATTGTTCCCGGAAGGTTTTTTCTTTGATACCCAATTGATTGCAAGTGTCATCTCGATCGACAGGGGTGGAATCTCGGATGTTATGGCTGTTGTGGCATCCTCGGCAGCCCTGTATGTTTCGGACATTCCTTTTATGAGTCCGGTCGGAGCAGTCAAGGTGGGTTGTGTGGACGGAACTTTTATCGTCAACCCGACATTGGAAGAGCAGGAACGGTCTTCCCTGGATCTCGTTGTCGCTGGTACGCGTGACGCCATCATGATGGTCGAAGGGCAGGGGAGTGAAATTTCGGAAGAGACGTTTTTGGCTGCGATCGATCTGGCGCACAAATCGATTCTTCCTCTGATCGAAGCCCAGGAAAAACTCCGGGCGATGGCAGGAAAAGAGAAACGGCCTCTTCCGGAAGTCCCGATCTCGCCAAGGGTTATGGAGCTTGTTCAGTCCCTGGGACTTGAAAAACTTCGGGAAGCTTTGAAAATTGCGGTAAAGCAGGAACGCCAGGAACGGACAGCCCAGATTCTCGGGGATATTCGGGAAAAAATTCTTCAGGAGTCCCCGGACACCTCCGAATCTCCTGTCGGAGACCGTGAGATCAATAACGCTTTTCATGAGCTCGAACGCCAGATCATGCGCGAGATGATCCTGGACCACAAGGTTCGTGCAGACGGAAGAGGACTTTCGGATATTCGTCCCATCACGATTGAAGTCGGAATCCTTCCCCGTACCCACGGGTCGGCTTTGTTTACCAGAGGCGAGACTCAGAGCCTTTCTGTCGCGACGCTGGGGACATCCGATGACGAACAGAGAATTGATGCGCTTGAAGGCGAGTCGACAAAGCGGTTCATGCTCCATTACAACTTCCCTCCTTTTTCGGTCGGTGAAACAAAACCGATGAGAGGCCCCGGTCGTCGGGAGATCGGGCACGGGAATCTGGCTGAACGGGCTTTGAAGCATGTTCTCCCTTCACGGGAAACATTTCCTTATTCCATTCGATTGGTTTCGGACATTCTTGAATCAAACGGATCTTCCTCCATGGCGACCGTTTGTGGTGGTTCTCTTGCGATGATGGATGCCGGAATTCCGATCAAGGCTCCGGTCGCAGGTATTGCGATGGGGTTGATCAAGGAAGGCGAGAGAATCGCGATCCTTTCCGATATTCTGGGTCTGGAAGATCACTTGGGAGACATGGACTTCAAGGTGACGGGGACGGAAAACGGGATCACTGCCGTCCAGATGGATATCAAGATCACCGGGATTACGGTCGGACTGATGAGGGAAGCTCTTCAGAAAGCGCGCGAAGGTCGGCTCCATATTATGGAAAAAATGAAGATGGCGTTGCCTTCCTCTCGAAACACCATGTCTCCGTTTGCTCCGAGGATATTGACCCTCAAGATCAAACAGGACAAGATAAGGGAAGTGATCGGGCCTGGCGGAAAAGTGATTCGGGGAATCACAGAAAAGACAGGTGTCAAAATAGAAATCGATGATTCGGGACTGATTCAGATCGCATCGACAGATGAGGTCGCCGCGCAAAAGGCGATCGACATGATCAACCAGATCGTCGAAGAAGTGCAGGTCGGAAAGGTTTATCTCGGCCGTGTAAAAACAGTTGCAGACTACGGGGCATTTGTGGAATTATTTCCGGGTACGACCGGATTGTGCCACATATCTCAACTGGAAGACCGTCGTGTCGAAAAGGTTTCCGATGTCGTGTCCGAAGGAGACCTCATTCTTGTCAAGGCTCTGGAGGTTGATCGACAGGGGAAAATCCGGCTTTCCCGTAAAGAGGCCATCGCTGAGGTGGGGGCTGATCGGGAGGTCCGGGTCGGCAGCGGGCGTTAACGTCCGCTGACAAACAACGCGGAAAGGGGGGACTCTCCATGGATGTGAACAAGGGGGCTAATGGCCTCGTTGTAGTAGCCATCGTCCTTGGCCTGTTGTGGACTTGGTTGTTTACTTACGTGGGTTCGGCGCCGTTTTATCTTCCCAAGGGTGGATAATTCGATTCTCTTCCCTAATCAGCTCTTATTTTTTCCTTTTAAAAGGCCCGGGATCCCGGGCCTTTTTTATTTTTGAACCGACCTCTCGTCCGTATTGCCACTTCTTAATCTAAACTTCCAGAAACAAAAATGGTCAAAAAAGGCGGCAGATATGACAATTCTGCCTTTTTTGACCCTGCAGAGTCTGACTACGTTCAGAGATTCGGGCCAACCCCCAGGAGATCCAGCGCTTTCTGCTGGAAGGGCGTGCTCCGGGTCAGCATGGCGAAGCACGCACCCTCGTCTTTTCCCGCCTGCATCATGTTTTTGACGAGGGTTCCCAGATCATCGAGGAGTCCTCCGAAGGTCTGCACCG